>JBIIYH010000204.1:0-5136 GCA_044346905.1 Pirellulales bacterium | reverse complement strand
GCCGGGGCCATGGATGGCCCGGCCAACGAACGACCGCCCGCCTGGAAGGCGGGCCCTCAAAAACAAGCAAGCCCGGGCCATGGATGGCCGGGCTTGCGTGAAATGGCGGGGACAGGATTCGAACCTGCGACCTCGAGGTTATGAGCCTCGCGAGCTACCGGGCTGCTCCACCCCGCGACAGTTGTTTTGTAGGGCCTCGTGGTTCCGGGTTGCGGCGACTGTTCGTCGCCCGGCGGATTGGCCGTCGGCAGCCGGCGTAGGCGGCCGACTCCTGACATCGGAATAATAGAGGCTCGGGGCTTCGAAGGGAAGCCCGTGCACGTCACGGGCCGCACGACCCCGATTTCCGGACACGCCTGCGATGCCCCCCATGCCCCCGCCGCCGTCCGGCTCCCGCGGGCCCAGCCCGCCCAAGACGCTCGTGGGGGGCCTGCCCTGGCAAAAGCCGGCGGAGCCCACGTCTGGATCCACGGCCGAGTTCGATGTCGAGCCGCATGTCATGCCCGGCATGCCCGTGGTCCGGCAGCAACCCGCCGCCAGCGGGCCCGGCCTGGCGGCCGACCAGCCGGCAGAGCCTCGTTCGCTGCGGCAGCGGCTCGACGACTGGATCCACCGCAGCCCCCCCTTCTCCGTCAGCCTGTCGGTGCACGTGGTCGCCATCCTGATCCTGGCGCTGATCTTCTTTCCCCGCGACGAGCAGTCCACCGTGAAGCTCGATCTCTCGTTCGCCTCCGAGGAGATCGTCGAAGACGACACGAAGGGCGTGCAGGTCGTCGCGCCCGAAGAGCCGGAAGTGGAGCCCGAGCCGGAGGTCGTGGAAACGGAACAGCCGCCGGTCGAGGATCCGGTGGCGGCTCCGGTGATGGTCGAAGAGGTCGCCGAGACCGGCGTCGGCGCCACCGTCGCGGCCGTGCCGCAGAACGTGCCGCTCGGGTCGCTGCTCGACGGCCGTCAGGAGGGTCGCCGCGAGGCGCTCGTGCGGGCCTTCGGCGGGAGCGACGCCACCGAGGCGGCCGTGGCCCGGGCGCTCCTCTGGCTCGCCAAGCAGCAACGCCCCGATGGCCTCTGGAGCCTGCAGGGCCCCTACGTGGACGGCGGCTCGAAGGAGAACCAGGTCGCGGCCACGGCCATGGCCCTGCTCGCCTTCCAGGGCGCGGGCAACACGCCGCGGTCGGGCCGCCACAAGCAGGTGGTCGCCAAGGCCTGGCGGGCGCTCGTCAAGCGGCAGCTCCCCGACGGTCAGTTCGACGTGCCGCCGCTCGCGTCCCACCACACCCTCTACACCCACGCCCAGGCCACCTACGCGATCTGCGAACTCCTCGGCATGACCAAGGATCCTGACTTCGCCGAGCCGGCCCGCCGCGCGCTGGCCTATGCCGTGGATGCCCAGGGCGACAACGGCGGCTGGCGGTATTCGCCCCGCGAGCCCGGCGACATGTCGGTGACCGGCTGGTTCATGATGGCGCTGATGAGCGGCAAGATGGCGGGGCTGGCGGTGCCCCAGGAGTCGTTCGACGGGATCACGCGGTTTCTCGACTCGGTCGCGGTCGAGGGGGGCAGCCGCTATGGCTACCTGCTCGAGGCCCCACCCAAGCCGCCGGCCAAGGTGACGCCGGCGATCTCCGCCGAAGGCCTGCTCTCGCGGCAGTTCCTCGGCTGGGGCCGTGACGACCGCCGGATCGCCGCCGGCCTCGAGCTGCTCCTGGCCGAGAAGTTTCTCGACTACGAGAACGGCAAGGACGTCTATGCCTGGTACTACATCACCCAGGTGGCGCACAACGTCGGCGGCGACGCCTGGGAGCGATGGAACGGCCGGATGCGGGAAGTGCTGCCCGCCAACCAGGTCGCCAGCGGCCCGGAGGCCGGCTCCTGGGATCCGACCCTCGATGAGTGGGGCTTCCACGGGGGCCGCCTGTTCACCACCTGCTTCTGCACCTACATGCTCGAGGTGTATTACCGCCACCTGCCGCTCTACCAGGCCGTGGCCGAATGACGGGAGCCTAGGGCGCGCTCCACTGCCGCAGGGCCTCGTAGGCCGCGATCGCCACCGCGTTCGAAAGATTCAGGCTCCGCACCTGCGGCCGCGACGGGATCCCCAGCAGGCTTTCGGCGTGCTCCGCCTTGAGCGGATCGGGCAGTCCCTTCGACTCGCTCCCGAACACGAGCACGTCGCCCCGCTCGAAGGCCACGGCCGTGTAGGGCCGCGTGGCCCGGGCCGAGAAGAGCCACTTCCGCCCGGCCCCGCTCTCGGCCAGCCGCCACTCGAGCGCGGCCCAGTCGTCCACCACCTCCCACTCGAGCTCGTCCCAGTAGTCGAGCCCCGCCCGCCGCATGTAGTAGTCGTCGAGGCTGAAGCCCAGCGGCCGGACGAGCCACATCTTGGCCGCGATCGCGACGCAGGTCCGCCCCACGTTGCCGGCGTTGGGTGGAATCTCCGGCTCGTGGAGCACCACGTGGAGGACGGGCTGGTAACGCATGGGAGTTCGCCGGGGGCGGCGTGTCTGCTATGGTTTTGTACGTGGCTCCGGGCAGTTCCGGCGGCCGAAACATCAGTCTGGCGCGAGGCGAGACCGTGGTCGAGGTGCAGCGAAATCCCACGCGGGAAGTGCGGATCGGATCGATTTCGATCGGGGCCGGCCACCCGATCGCCCCCCAGAGCATGACCGCCACCCACACCGCCGACGTGGCGGCCACGCTCGAGCAGACGAACGCCCTCCACGCCGCCGGCGCAGGCGTGGTGCGGATCGCGGTGGACTCGAAGTCGGACGCCGCCGCCCTGCCCGCGATTCGGGCGGGCACGGCCGCCAACCTCGCGATCGACCTTCAGGAAAACTACCGCCTGGCCCTCGAGGTGGCCCCCCACGTCGACAAGCTCCGCTACAACCCCGGCCATCTCTATCATCACGAGCGGGAGAAGCCCTGGCAGGACAAGGTGAAGTTCATCGCCGAGACGGCCGCGGCCCACGACTGCGCCCTGCGCGTGGGCGTCAACTGCGGCAGCGTCGACCCTGCCAAGAAGGAGCAGTTTGCTGCCGACGACTCGCTCGGGCCGATGCTCGCAAGCGCCCTCGAACACTGTGAGCTGCTCGACTCGATCGGCTTCACCCGCTACTGCGTCTCGCTCAAGGACTCTGACCCGAAGAAGGTGATCGAGGTCAACCGGCGGTTCGCCGCCGAGCGGCCCGACGTCCCCTTGCACCTCGGGGTGACCGAGGCCGGCATGCCCCCGGACGGCATCATCAAGACCCGGATCGCCTTCGAGCAGCTGATCTCTCGGGGCATCGGCGACACCGTGCGGGTGTCGCTCACCGTCTCCAACGCCGACAAGCCGCAGGAGATCGCCGCGGCCCAGGGGATCCTGGCCGACATCGCCGCCGGCCGGGTCCGAAGCGTGGTGGACTACGGCCTCTCGACGCTCAACATCATCTCCTGCCCGAGCTGCTCCCGCGTGGAGAACGAGGCCTTTATCGACCTCGCCAAGCAGGTCAAGGAGATGACGGCCTACGCCGCCGACCATGCGATCACGATCGCCGTGATGGGCTGCCGCGTGAATGGTCCCGGCGAGACCGACGACGCCGACCTCGGCCTGTGGTGCGGCCCGACCCACGTGAACCTCAAGAAGGGCAGCCTGGAACTGGGCGCATTTCCCTACGACGCGATCCTGCCGCGGCTCCGCGCGGAACTCGACCAGCTGATCGCCGCCCGGGAGGGCTCCGCCGTCGCCGGCTGACGACTCGCCATGAAAAGCCTCCCGATCGTCGATCCGGCGTCCACGGCCGCCTGCGGCACCGGCCCGGCCACGCTGCCCACCATTGCCCCGGGCGACCCGGCCACCCGCCGCGGCACATTCTCGGTGGTCACCCTCGGCTGCCCCAAAAACCTCGTGGACAGCGAGCGGATGCTCGGCCTCCTGCGGGACGATGGCTGGCAGCTCGTCGCCGAGCCCACGGGCTCCGATCTCGTGATCGTCAACACCTGCGCCTTCCTCGAGTCGTCCCGCCGCGAGTCGTATGGCGTGATCGAGGAGATGCTCTCGCTCAAGCGGTCCGGCGGCACCCGCGGCGTGATCGTGGCGGGCTGCCTGGCCGAGCGGCAGAAGGAAGGGCTGCTCGAGGAGCTTCCCGGCGTCGACGCCGTGATCGGCGTCTTCTCCCGCGACGAGGTGGCCAAGGCCGCCGAGCGGCTCGTGGGCCGGCTGGGCGAGCAGCAGAGCGTGTTTCGCCCCGCGCCCGCCCGGGCGCTCGACGACTCGGGCCGGCTCCGCGTCACCCCGCGGCACGTCGCCTACCTCAAGATCTCCGAGGGCTGCGACCGCACCTGCACCTTCTGCTCGATCCCGCGGATGCGGGGCAAGCACGCCACGAAGCCGATCGAAGAGGTGGTCCGCGAGGCCCGCGAGCTGGCCGCCGACGGGGTCAAGGAGCTGGTGCTCGTCGCCCAGGACACCACCTACTACGGCATCGATCTCTACGGCGAGCCGCGGCTGGTCGAGCTCCTCGGCGAACTCGACAAGATCGACGGCATCGAGTGGATCCGGCTGATGTATCTCTACCCGATCCACTTCAGCGACCGGCTGATCGCCACGATCGCCGAGAGCCCGAAGATCCTCCCCTACCTCGACATGCCCCTGCAGCACGCCTCCGACGCCGTGCTCAAGCGGATGCAGCGACGGGTGAACCGGGCCGCCACGGAAGAGCTGCTGGGCAAGCTCCGCGGGGCGATCCCCGATCTCGTCCTCCGGACCACGTTCATCACGGGCTTCCCCGGCGAGACCCGGCCGCAGTTCGAGGAGCTGCTCGAGTTCACGCAGCAGTGGCGGTTCGAGCGGGTGGGGGTATTCACCTACTCCTTCGAGCCCGACACGCCCTCGGCGCGGCTCGACGGCCACCTCCCCGAGGAGGAGAAGGCGGCCCGCCGGGACGCGCTGATGGAACTCCAGCAGGGGATCGCCCACGACCACGCCCGCCGCCAAGTGGGCCGGGTCTGCGACGTGATCATCGACCGCCAGAGCGACGAGCGGGAGGACGTCTGGCTCGGCCGCTCCAAGGCAGACGCGCCCGACATCGACTGCACGGTCTATGTGACCGACCCCGAAGGCCCCGGACGGTCGCTCGCCGGCCGGATCCTCCCCGTCGA
>JBIIYH010000092.1:0-10549 GCA_044346905.1 Pirellulales bacterium | reverse complement strand
CTCGCCCCCGCCCATGCCCGTCGAAGCCGCTCCGACCCCCGACTCCCCCGCCTGGCTCGTCTGGGCCACCGCCGTGGCGGCCGCCGCATTTTTGGGCGTGGCAGCGGGCATCGTCGGCCGGCTCCGCCGCGGCGTGCCCGTCGTCGAGCCCCGGCCCCGGCGGCCCGTGCCCTGGGAGGGTAGCGACGTGCTGTTCGTGATCGGCTCGAGCGTGGCGCTGGCCACGCTGGTCGGCGGCCTGATCGGCAAGGATCCGCCCGTAGGCGTGTCGCTTCAGGCCGGACTCGTGCTGATGTCGGCCGCGGGTCTCGCCGCCATCGGCTGGCTCACGCTGCGGGGCGGGACAGCTTCCGACCTGGGGCTCATGGGGGGCCGGCTGGGGGCCGACCTCGCCCTGGCGACGGCGGGCCTCGGGCTCGTTCTCGTGCCGCTGCTGGCCCTGGCGTCGGCACTCAACCAACTCGTGCCCTACAAGCACGACGTGGTGGACTTTCTCAATGCCCATCGCGACCCTTGGGCGGTGGGGCTGGTGATCGCCGCGGCCGTCGTCGCGGCCCCGCTGGTCGAGGAGCTGTTCTTTCGCCGGATCCTCCAGGGCTGGCTGGAGAAGCGGCTGCCCGCGGCCGACGGGGCCGCCGCGATCGTGATCTCCGCCGCCGCCTTCGCCCTGGCCCACCAGGGCCAGGGGCTCGCCTTCGTGCCCCTGTTTCCGTTGGGACTGGTGCTCGGCTTCATCGCCCGCCAGACCGGTTCGATCGTGCCTTGCATCCTGCTCCACGCCCTGTTCAACGCCGTGAGCGTCGGCCTGCTCCTGGCCACGCCCCCGGCCCTGCCGGCGGGATAGCCCGGTCAATAACAGCCCCGCTGCCTGCCGGCCGCACTCGAAGGGATCGTCTTCGCGCACGTGTTGCAACAGCGGTGCAACCGGTTCACCCAAGCCATCACCACCCTCGCGGCATCGCTCATGACCGGCTACGCGAGGACGCCCTTGACGAGCTTCCCGTGCACGTCGGTGAGCCGGTAGTCGCGGCCGGCGAAGCGGTAGGTGAGCTTCG
This sequence comes from Pirellulales bacterium, assembly GCA_044346905.1. Taxonomy (GTDB): domain Bacteria; phylum Planctomycetota; class Planctomycetia; order Pirellulales; family UBA1268; genus QWPN01. The sequence goes on along the minus strand of JBIIYH010000092.1, from coordinate 9,494 downwards.
TGTGCTCGATGCCGAGCAGGTGGAGCGTGGTGGCGTTGAGGTCGTGGATGTGCACCGGGTCCTTGACGATGTTGTAGGAAAACTCGTCGGTCTCGCCGTACACCATACCCGGCTTCACGCCCGCCCCGGCCATCCACACCGTGAAGCACCGCGGGTGGTGGTCGCGGCCGTAGTTCGTGGCCGTGAGCGTCCCCTGCGAGTAGACGGTGCGGCCGAACTCGCCTCCCCAGACCACGAGCGTGTCGTCGAGCAGGCCCCGCGCGGCAAGATCCTCGACGAGCGCGGCCGAGGCCTGGTCGGTGTCGTAGCACTGCGTCCTGAGCCCCCCGGGGCAGTCGGTGTGCTGGTCCCAGCCGCGGTGATAGAGCTGCACGAACCGCACCCCCCGCTCCACGAGCCGTCGGGCGAGGATGCAGTTGGCCGCGTAGCTGCCGGGCTTCCGCGACTCGGGACCGTAGCTGTCGAACGTGTGCCCGGGCTCGGTCGAGAGATCGGCCAGTTCCGGCACGGCCGCCTGCATCCGGAAGGCCATCTCGAACTGGTCGATCCGGGCCGCGGTCTCGGGATCGTGGAGCGCATCGAGCGTGAGCCGGTTCAAGCCGCCCAAGGCGTCGAGAAACACCCGCCGCCGCTCGCGGGACACGCCCGGCGGATCCGAGAGATAGAGCACCGGGTCGCGGCCGGGGCTGAACCGCACCCCCTGGTGCTTCGTGGGCAGGAACCCGGAGCCCCACATCCGCTCGTGGAGCGGCTGGGCGTTGGTGGGGCCGGTCGGCCGCGAGATCATCACCACGAACGCCGGGAGGTTGGCATTCTCGTCGCCGAGGCCATATGACACCCAGGCCCCCAGCGACGGCCGGCCGGCGATCTGGTGGCCGGTCTGCAGCATCGTCATCGCGGGGTCGTGATTGATCGCCTCGGTGTGCAGCGACTTGATCACGCACAACCTGTCGGCGATCCGGGCCGTGTGCGGGAGGAGTTCGCTCATCCAGATGCCGCTCTGGCCGCGCTGCTCAAAGCGGAAGATCGACGGCGCCACGGGAAACCGCGCCTGGCCGCTCGTCATCCCGGTGAGCCGCTGCCCCTGGCGGATCTCTTCGGGCAGGTCCTTGTCGAACTGGTCCTTCAGCGTCGGCTTGTAGTCGAACAGGTCGAGCTGCGACGGGGCGCCGGCCTGCGTGAGCCAGATGACGCGGCGGGCCTTGGGAGGGAAGTTGGGGAAGCCCGGCAGGCCCGGCGCGGCCTGGGCCTCGCGGCCGAAGAGCGCGGCAAGCGCCGCGGTGCCCACGCCGGCGCACGACGCGCCGACGAACTGGCGGCGGGCGATTGCGACGTCGAGCGGATGGTCGAGCATGACGGCCTCAGTTTCTCATCACGGCTTCGTCGCGGCACAGGAGAATGTGGGCCACGAGGGTATAGGCCGCGAGGTCGCCGGCCGCCAATGACTGATCGTCCGGGGCGTCGCCCACGTCCAGGAGCGCCGTCGCCTCCGCCGGGGCCGCGGCGTATTCCGCCTGGAATCCCGCGAGCGCGGTGGTGAGCAGGGCGAGTTCCGCGGGCTCCGGCGGCCGGGCGAGCACGAGCCAGAACCCGTGGGCGATCCGGCCGGCGGCGGCGTCGCCCCCTTCGCGGATCATCCGGCCGGCGAGGAACTTCGCCGCCTCGACGAACGTCGGGTCGTTCATCAGCGCGAGAGCCTGCATGGGGGTGTTCGTCCGCGACCGCTTCACCGTGCAGGTCTCGCGAAACGGCGCGTCGAAGGCGAGCATCGCCGGATGCGGCACAGACCGCTTCCAGTAGGTGTAGAGGCTGCGGCGATGGAGGTCGGCCCCCGAGCCCTGCTCGTAGGTGGCCTTGGGGTTGTCTTTCTGGTTGACCACCTGCTCGTAGAGCCCCGGCGGATGGTAGGGCTTCACCGACGGACCGCCTACGGTCGGCACGAGCAGGCCGGCGGCGGCCAGCGCCTGGTCACGGACGAACTCCGCCTGCAGGCGGAACCGCGGGCCGCGGGCGAGGAGGCGGTTGGCGGGATCCCGCTCCTCGAAGCCGGGCGGGATCGCCGACTTCTGGCGGTAGGTGGCGCTCGTCACGATCAGCCGCACCAGCCGCTTCATGTCCCAGCCGGTTTCGCGAAACTCGACGGCGAGCCAGTCGAGCAGTTCGGGATGGCTGGGCTGGCCGCCCTGGGAGCCGAAGTCATCGGTCGTGGCCACGAGGCCGGTGCCGAAGAACGACTGCCAGAACCGGTTCACGGTGACCCGGGCCGTGAGCGGGTTTTCCGGCGCCACGAGCCACCGAGCGAGGCCGAGCCGGTTCTTCGGCGCCTCGGCGGCCAGCGCCGGCAGGACCGCAGGCGTGGCGGCGGTGACCTCCGCGCCCGGGCTCGTGTAGTCGCCCCGCATGAGGACGAATGTCTTGCGGGGCTCGGGCAACTCCTCCATGACGAGGGCCGTGGGGATCGAGACCTCGAAGTCGGCGAGGAGTGTTTTTGCGTCCTTCACCCGGGCTTCGGCCGCCGCGACCGGATCGGGAGCCGGAGCGGCGGGAGCAGCAGGTGCAGCGGCGGCAGGTGCGGCAGCCTGGGCATCGGGCTTCGGCGCGGCCGGCTCTTTCTGCGCCGCCGCCTGCTGTTGCCCGTCCGGCTGGTTGGCTTCAGCCTGCTGGTTGGCCTCAGCCTGCTGGTTGGCCTCCGCCTGCTGGTTGGCCTCCGCCTGCTGGTTGGCCTCCGCCTGCTGCTTGGCCTCCCGCGCCGCCTCGAGGGCCTTCGTCGCGGCGGCCACCCGGGCCCGGAGGTCGGCGAGTCGCGCCTCCTGCTCCGGCGTCGAGAGCCGCAGGAACGGCGGCGCGTTGAGCCGCACGGGGGCATCATAGTTGCCGATTCCCTTCTCGGCCACGTTGTGAAAGAAGGCCTTGAGCGAATAGAAGTCGGCCTGCGTGAACGGGTCGAACTTGTGGTTGTGGCAGCGGCAGCAGTTGAAGGTCTGGCCGAGCCACACCGTGGCCGTCGTCTCCACACGGTCGCCGGTGTATTCCGCGAGGAACTCCTCGGCGATGATGCCCCCCTCCTCGTTGAGCATGTGGTTGCGGTGGAAGCCGGTGGCGATCCGCTGCTCGCGGGTGGGATCCGGCAGGAGGTCGCCCGCGAGCTGCTCCACGGTGAACCGATCGAAGGGCATGTTGTCGTTGAAGGCCTTGATCACCCAGTCGCGCCACGGCCAGTTCTCGCGGTCGCGATCGACCTGGTAGCCGTTGGTGTCGGCGTAGCGGGCGGCGTCGAGCCAGTCCACGGCCATCCGCTCGCCGTAGCGGGGCGAGGCGAGCAGCCGGTCCACGAGTTTTTCGTACGCGTCGGGCGACGGGTCGGCGAGGAAGGCCTCGGCCTCGGCCCGCGTGGGCGGCAGGCCGGTGAGGTCGAGGGACACGCGGCGGATGAGCGTGCTGCGGGCCGCCTCGTCGGCCGGCGCGAGGCCGTCCTGCTCCAGCCGCGCGAGGACGAACCGGTCGAGGTCGTTCTTCGGCCAGGTGGCATGTTTCACCTCGGGCACGGGGGGCCGCACCGGGGCGAGATAAGCCCAGTGCGGTTCATAGGCCGCTCCCGCCGCGATCCACCGCCGCAGCGATTCCTTCTGCGTGGCCGAGAGCGTTTTGTTGCTCTCCGGCGGGGGCATCACGAGGTCGGGATCGTCGGAGAGGATGCGGGCGACGAGTTCGCTCTCCTCGGGCTTGCCCTGCACGATCGCCGCCAGGCCGGAGTCGGTCGGGGGCGTGTCGGGCTGAGGCACGTCGAGCCGCAGGCCGGCCTTGCGGTCGTGGTCGTCGGGCCCGTGACAGCCGAAGCAGTTGTCGGACAAGATCGGCCGGATGTCGCGGTTGTAGCCGGGCCGCTCGGCCGCCGCGGCCGACCAGACCAGGCACGCCGCCACGCAGCCGACGGCGGCGGGAAGGATCTCGTGGGGTGCGGGGCGGAACGGCATGCCGGGACAGCTCCGGAGCCAGCGATTCGAGCGGAAACGCAAGGTTAGCCCGGGCAACGGCACCTCCGCAACGCCGCCGCTGATGCGACCCGGCCGCGTGACACCCGGTCGCTCTGTGTCGCTCCACGTGCTCGGCTGGAGAGGCGGTAATTGTGAGAGGCCGTAATCCCGCAGTGCCAAGGGATCGTTTTCACGGAGCCCGGGCCTGTGCCAAGTTGGGCGGGCGTTGCACAAACCTGCCTGGAAACGTTGCAAAAGCATGCCTAGAATGTTTGCAGAAGGATGGATGGAGGTTCCTCTCGGCAGCCTGGGTCCGTAACTGGTGCCCGAACAGGCGCGGCCGACGCCGCTGCCCGGCAGACCATCCGGGATCTCCATGAACTCGGGCTCCCCTTCTTCTTGGAACCCCGTCATCCCGCGGTGCCCCTCGCGCCGGCCCCGCCCGGGCCGGGCCAAGGCCCGGACGCCCGTTTTTGCACCGCGAAAACGATCTGGCGATTCGGGGCCTCGCCGGCCACAATCCGCCCGCCGCAGGATGCGGCTCCGCTTTCGTCGTCACGGACCCGACGCCTTGGCCAAGCCGAAGCCCCGCACGCTCCTCACCAAGGCGACCGATCTGGCGGCCTACGCGGCCGTGCGGGTGGCCATCTGCGTCATCCAAGCCCTGCCCCGCGCCGCCTGTGAGCGCTGGGCCCGCGGGCTTTCCGACCTGCTCGCCAACCGGATCCGGATCCGGCGCACCATCGTGCGGGACAACCTCCGCCAGGCCTTCCCGGCGCTCTCGTCCGACGAGCGGCGGGAGGTGGCCCGCGGGATGTGGGAGCACCTGCTGTTGATGGTGGTCGAGATCGCCCATGCGAATCGCGTGATCCACAAGACGACCTGGCGGAAGCACCTCCGGATCCATGGCATGGAAGACTTCGTCCGCACGCTCTGGCTCGAGCGGCCGAAGGTGATCCTCTCGGGCCACTATGGCAACTTCGAGTTGGCCGCCTATCTGTTCGGCCTGTTCGGGTTTCGGATCTTCTCGGTGGCCCGGGAACTCGACAACCCGCGGCTCGACCGGTTCGTGACCGAGTTTCGCGAATCCCGCGGACAGCGGATCCTGCCCAAGAAGGGCAGCGCCCCCGACGTGGCCCTCGTGCTGGAGGAGAACGGCGCCATCGGCCTCTTGGGCGACCAGGCGGCCGGCCCCAAGGGCTGCTGGGTCGACTTCTTCGGCCGCCCGGCCAGCGTCCACAAGGCGATCGGCGTGTTCTCGCTCACGTCCGCGGCGCCCGTGATGGTCTGCTCGGCCACCCGCCGCGGCGGCCTCTTCGACTACGACCTGCGGCTCGAGGGCACGGCCGACCCGGCCCAGGGAACGGCCGAGACCGCCGACCTGCACGCGCTCTCCCAGTGGTACACGACCCTGCTCGAAGACGCGATCCGGCGGGAGCCGGCCCAATACTGGTGGGTGCACCGCCGATGGCGGGAGCAGCCGCGAAAGGCTAGAGTGTCGCGTCCCGCCGCGTGAGGCCCGCGGCGGTCATTCCGCCGCCCCCACGCCGCCATGCCCGACTGGATCGCGATCGCCCGGGCCGACGAGTGCCCGCCGGGAACGAGCATCGAGCGGGTCGCCGGCGACCGGATGGTGGCCCTGGCCAACGTCGAGGGCAGCTTCCACGCGCTGGACGGCCTCTGCCCGCATCAGGGAGGGCCGCTGGGCACCGGCCGCCTCTGCGGCACCATCCTCACCTGCCCCTGGCACGGCTGGCAGTTCGACGTGGTCAGCGGCCGCCACCAGATCTCCCCGACCGTCCGCCAGCCGGTGCATGAGGTCCGCGTGCGGGATGGGATGGTGGAGGTCCGCCTCCACGACGCGGAAACCGGTGGGCCGGCATGATCCACTACGACTGCTTCCGCAACGATGACCCGCCGCGGCTGGCCGATGCCTGGCGGGGGGCCGAACTGGGCCCGGCGGCCCTGCAGCCGATGACCTCCGCCGCCCTCGAGGCCGCTGTCTTCTCCAAGCCCTACTTCGACCGTCACGGCCTGGTGGTGGCTCGTGACGGCGACCGGCTGCTCGGCTTCGCCCACGCAGCCTTCGGCGCCGATGCCAGTCAGTCGGCCATCGACACCACGATCGGCTCGACGCTCCTGGTCGTCGTGCCGCCGCACGACCGCCGGCTCGAGATCGAAGACGGGCTGCTCGCCCGCAGCGAGGCGTACCTGCGGCAGCGGGGCGCGGCCACGATCCTCGGCGGCGGCTCACCGAACGTGGGAGGCTTTTACCTCGGCCTCTATGGCGGCAGCGACCTGCCCGGGATCCTCGACTCATCGCCGGCGATGCAGCAGGTGTTTCGCCGGGCCGGCTACCGCGAGGCCAGCCGGATCGCGGTCGTGCGCCGGCCGCTCGCCGGCTTCCGGCCGCCGGTCAACCGGCTCCAGCTGGCCATCCGTCGCTCGACGACGCTGCGGGTGATCGACGAGCCCGCCCGCCGCACCTGGTGGGAGGCAGCCACCACCACCGGCCTCGCCCTGCGGCGATACGAACTCCGCGGCGAGGCCGACGCCCTCCTTGGCAGTGCCTCGTTTTGGGACGTCGAGCCGCTGGCCCGGAGCTGGGGGCTGACCATGGCCGGCCTGCTGCGGGTCGATATCGAGGGCGATCGGCGGCGGCAGGGGCTCGCCAGCTATCTCGTCGCCGAGGCGCTCCACGACCTCTCGGTGGAGGGCACCGCCGTCGCCGAGGCCCACGTGGCGGACGACAACCCGCCGGCCCTCCAGCTCTTCGCCAAGCTCGGCTTTCAGGCCACCGTCCACGGGACGGTGTTCGCCCGCTGACCGGCCGCTGCGGCGAACCGCCGACAGGCCAGGCCGCGGCCGAGGCGGCCATTCAGCTGGCGTCGCGGGCCGCGAGGGTCTCGACGTGCGTCTTGAGCGCCACGGACCCGTCGTTGCCGATCGCCTGCCGCAGCCGCACCGAGAGCGGCGGCGTGGCGGGATCCCGCCGCAGGTCGGCCAGGTATTCCTGGAGCACCACCTGCCTCTCCGGGGCGGCGAGCAGCCAGTGCACCCAGCACCAGGCCTCGGCGTAGTGATCCTGCGACATCTCGCCGGCCGCGGTCAGCGACTCCATCCGCGTCATGTCCGGCCGCCAGGTTCCCTCGATCAGCCGACCCGCGAGGTGCGTGAGATGCTGCTCGTGCCGCCCTTGTCCGCTCTGCGGCAGCTCGAAGTATTCGGCGATCCCCTCGTCGAGCCAGAGCGGCACCGCGGGCACGACCGCATGGACGTAGCCATGAGTCGTCTCGTGCCGCAAGTCTTCGGCCACTCGATCCTGCCAGGCGGCGAACACCGAAAGCGTGGTGTCGGTCTCCACGAAGAACGCCCGGCGGGCGGGGAAGGTCGGGAACCGGGCCGCGACGAAGGCTTCGTAGCGTTCCGGATTCTCGAACAGGTAGAGATGCACAGGCTCATCGGAAATCGGCAGCCCCAGCTTCTGGCTCACCTCGACCCTCATCCCGTCGAGTTCGCGGACGAGACGGTGCTGGCCGGCGAGGGGGAAGTCTGCGTGAATCACGAGCTGGCCGGCCTCAACCTGCGAGCGACTCGGCAGGCCGGCCGCCGGCGGCCCCGGCCAAGCCCGGGGCAAACCGCCGTCCCAGGTGGGGGCGGTGGCGAGATGCGCGCAGCCCGCCACCAGCGCGACACTGATGACGGTCGGGCCGACCAATCGCACCACAACGAGGGTCTCCTGCCCGAGGGGCAACTCCGCCCTGAACGCGATCCTGCGGTCGGCGGCGGGCGGATGCTACGCTTCGGCCCCGCGGGCCGAAAGCCCAGTCGGGGGGCGGAGCCAGAGCAGGGTTCCGGCCAAAGCCTCGGCGGAAACGGGCCGGCCGAGCACGGCCGCAGCCCCCGCCTGGACCGCGGCGGCGGTCGCCTCGGCCCGAGGAAACGACTCGAGCAGGATGATCCTCAAGGCCGGGCGGTTGGCTGCCAGCATCCGCAGCCAGGCGAGATGATCCCCATCCAACCGACCGACATCCCAGACAAGCGTTTCCGCCGGCTCGTCGAGAAGCGGGCGGCCGCGGCGGCGACGGCCGATCGCCAGCCCGGCGGCGGCGGCCAGATCGGCGAGCCCGTCGAGGTCGGCGTTGGTCGCTGCGGCCAGTGAGACCACCGGTGGCGGTAGCCGACCGGCCTGGTGCAGCCCTCGACTGGCCTCCAGAAAGCGATCTTCCCGTCTGGCCGTACTCGGCATGCCGAGCGTGCCCGCCCGCCCCGCGGACCGGTCGGCCAGCCACCAGCCCAGCCGCCCGGGCAGTTCGTGCCAGGCCACCTCCTCGATGCCCGGTAGCGGCGGACCACTCCGACGCCGGCCATCGACCAGCGCACCGGCCACCGTCACGATCGGAGCGAGCGGCCAGCGGTGCGCCAGCGGAATCAGGTCGGGCAGGGTCCAGCGGGCGGGCGTGTCGGCCGCGAGCAGGATCACGGTTGGCGAGCGATCGACGAATGGCTCGGGCGGCACCGCGACCGCAACCGCGGGCGAGCCGACTTCATGGACCTCGGCCAGCTCCGCCGCCCAGTCGCGGGCCATGCGCAGGTCGGCTTGCGTGGCAGGCCCGACCCACAAGAGCCGCGGGGGTCGGATCGAGACCAGCACGTCGGTCGTCGCGAAGACATCCATGGCCGCGGTGACGGTAGCCCCACCGGCCCCGGCCTGACAAGTCGGGGAGACTGCGAAGAAGGGCAAGCTGCGTCGGGCTGCGAGTTGCAACCGTTGCCGGAGGCAGTTTGGGATTGACCGAATTGGCCCGTGGTCGAGAATCGGCGGGTGACGAGTGGCGGTGCTCAAGGATGGGCCCGCCCGCAACGACGTTTCAGGCCCGGCTTCGGCCGTGGCCTGCCGGCAGGAGGCCAACACATGACGGGCAAGCGATTCGTTCGGCGGCAGTCGGCGGGGCGGGCGATGCGGGTGATCGGCGTGGCGGGCACCAGCGGCAAGACGACCACCGCCTGGCTCACCGCCGCGGTGCTTGCTGAGGCGGGGCTGAACGTGGGCGTGCTGTCCGATCTCGGCTGCCTCGGCCCTGACGATCCACAGCCCGTCGCGGTTCCCTATGCGTCACCCGAGCGATTCGCCCGTTGGCTCGGGCGGCTCGCGGCAGCCGGCTGCTCCCACGCCGTCGTCGAGATCCCGCGGGGGATGCCGGCGAGCAGCCTGCCGGCAGAGCTGGCCTTCGACACGCTCGTGGTCACCAACCTCACCGGTCGCGGCGGACGCGGCCGTTCCGCGGCAGTCCGCGGCGTGCGATCCCTCGGCCCGGACGGAGTCCTCGTGACCGGCTGTGATCCGGCTCGCACCGATGAGCTCGTCCAAGAGCTTCCGGCCGGCTGCCGTCTGACGACGACCGGCCTGGGTGCCGGCTGCGACATCCGCGCGACGGCCGTTGAGGGAGGCCTGTTCGGCCGCACGGTCGTGGTCTCTTCCGGCCGCCAGTTGACGCCCCTCGCCGTCGGCACGCCGAC
>JBIIYH010000041.1:0-15815 GCA_044346905.1 Pirellulales bacterium | reverse complement strand
CCAGGGGGCGGCCCGGCGACGGGTTCGTCTTCTCGGGGAGGGCCGAGGGGCCGCGAGGATTCGCTCGCGGCCCCGCCCTCCCGCCGGTCAGGCTTCCGTTCTCCTTCGTTCCGTCCTCATTCGTATCTTTCGTATCTAAGGATTCACCGTGCACGACCGTCCTGACAGCAGCCTCGGCTTCCGGCGGCTGGTCCGTCCCGCTGTGCGGCCGCTCATGGTGGTGGCGGCCGGCCTGCTGGGCGTCGCCCTGGTCTCGGTGCCCCAGTTGGCGCTGGCGGCGGGCGATGGTCACGCCGCCCACGAGGACATCGGCTACGTGCCGACGCCGAGCACCGATCCGGCGGAGTTTCGCGGCGATTTGGCGATCTGGTCGTTCGCGGTGTTCGTGCTGCTGGCGGGGCTGCTCGCCAAGTTCGCCTGGAAGCCGATTTTGGAGGGGCTCGACAAGCGGGAGCAAGGGATCGCCGACACGATCGCCGCCACTCGAGCGGCCAACGACGAGGCCAAGAACATGCTGGCCTCGTACGAGCGGCGGCTGGCCGAGGCCTCCGAGGAGGTGCGGGGGATGCTCGAGGAGGCCCGGCGGGACGCCGAGGCCACCAGGCAGACGATCGTCGCGGAGGCCCGCAAGGCCGCAGATGACGAGCAGGCCCGGGCCAAGCGGGAGATCGGCCTGGCCACCGACGACGCCCTGTCGCGGATTGCCGAGCGGGCCGGCGAGCTCGCCGTGGACGTGGCGGGCAAGTTCATCCGCCAGAAGCTGTCGGCTGACGACCAGCAGCAACTCGTTCGTGATTCCGTCGCCGCCATTCGTTCCGCCCCCAGCGTTAACTGAAGATTCCCCGAGCGTTCATGGCCTCCGCAGCCCCATCCCCAGAGCCCCACGCCCTCGACATCGGCGCCGAGCGGATCGCGCGGGTGTATGCCCAGGCAATCATCGAGGCGGCTGACGTGAAGAACTGCCGCGACGAGGTGATCGCGGAGCTCGAGCAGTTCGTTGGCGACGTGCTGCCGAAGGTGCCGCGGGCCCGGGCGGTGTTCGAGTCGCCCAGGGTGACCGTGCCGCAGAAGGCCGCCCTGATCGAGCGGATCGCCGCCGGCCGGATGCGGCCCACCACCGTTCACGCCCTGCACGTGCTCGCCCGCCACGGGCGGCTCGGGATCGTCGCCGAGGTCGCGGCCGCCGCCCGCCGCGTGGCCGACGAGATGGCCGGCCGGCGCCAGGCGACGTTCACCACCGCCGTGCCGCTGTCCGCCGACGAGCAGCGGCGGATCGTGGCCGAGGTCGAGCAGGCTGTGGGCGGCTCGCTCGCCCCGTCATTCGTCGTCGATCCCGGCCTGATCGGCGGCCTCGTCGTCCGCGTCGGCGACACCGTTTACGACCAATCCATCGCCACGGGCCTGGTACGGCTCGGGGGCAATCTGCACAGGAGGACCATCCATGAAATTCAACACGGACGAGATCGCCTCGCTTCTGCGTGAGGAGATCGACCGCTACGAGTCGGGCATCGACGTTCGCGAGGTCGGGCGGGTGCTCGAGGTGGGCGACGGCATCGCCCGCGTCTGGGGACTCTCCGGCGTGATGGCCGGCGAGATGGTCGAGTTTCCCAGCGGGGTGACAGGCCTGGCCTTCAACCTCGAGGAGAACTCGGTCGGCGTGATCATTCTGGGTGACTACCTCAAGGTCACCGAGGGGGACGAGGTCAAGAGCACGGGTCGGCTGCTTTCCGTGCCGGTGGGCGACGCCGTGATCGGTCGCGTGCTCGACCCGCTGGGCAATCCGCTCGACGGCAAGGGGCCGGTCGTGACCGAACTGCGGCGGCCGGTCGAGACGCTTGCTCCGGGCATCGCCGAGCGGCAGCCCGTCCGCGAGCCGCTCCAGACCGGAATCAAGGCGATCGATGCGATGACGCCGATCGGCCGTGGGCAGCGAGAGCTGATCATCGGCGACCGCAAGACGGGCAAGACCGCCATCGGCCTCGACGCGATCATCAATCAGAAGAACAGCGGCGTGAAGTGCTTCTACGTGGCCGTCGGCCAGAAGGACTCGTCGGTGGCCGTGGCCATCGACGTGCTCCGCAAGTATGGCGCGATGGACTACACGACGGTGATCGTGTCGGGCGCCTCGACGGCGGCACCGCTGCAATACATCGCCCCCTACTCGGGGACGGCGATGGCCGAGCACTTCATGTACAACGGCCAGCACGCCCTGATCGTCTATGACGATCTCTCGAAGCAGGCCACCGCCTATCGGCAGTTGTCGCTCTTGATGCGGCGGCCGCCGGGCCGCGAGGCGTTTCCGGGCGACGTGTTCTACGCCCACAGTCGCCTGCTCGAGCGGTCGGCCAAGCTCTCGGCGGAGAAGGGAGGCGGCTCGCTCACGAGCCTGCCGATCATCGAGACGCTCGAGGGCGAGGTCTCGGCCTACATTCCCACCAACGTGATCTCGATCACCGACGGCCAGATCTACCTTCAGCCCGATCTGTTCTTCGCCGGTCAGCGGCCCGCGATGAACGTCGGCATCTCGGTCTCCCGCGTGGGCGGTGCCGCCCAGACGAAGGCCATGAAGAAGGTGGCCGGCGGCCTGCGTCTCGACCTGGCGAGCTTCCGTGAGCTCGAGGCCTTTGCCCAGCTGGGCACCGACCTCGACGCGGCCACCCAGCAGCGGCTCGACCGCGGCTACCGGATGGTCGAGCTCCTGAAGCAGGGGCAGTATGCCCCGATGGACGTGGTCGATCAGGTGCTCTCGATTTACGCCGGCACCCGCGGCCATCTCGACGAGGTGCCCCGCGACCAGGTGGCCGACTGGGAGCAGGGTTTCCTGACCTTCGTTCGCGACCAGGTGCCCGAGCTCCGCCAGCGGATCGTGGACACCAAGGAGCTCGACGGCGAGGGCGAGCGGCAGCTCGAGGCGGCGATCGCGGAGTACAAGCGGCAGCGGGCGGCCGGACGCTCGGCCGAGACCCGGAAGCCGGTGGCCGCCCGCTAGCCGCGGGCCGGTAGGAACAGGCGAACAGGCAGACAAGGAACCAGCGGCGATGGCAAAGGCCCGGGCACTCGATCGACGGCGGAAGAGCGTGCGGAACATCCGCAAGATCACCCGCACGATGGAGCTGATCGCGACGGCGCGGTTCAAGAAGGCGATGGACCGTTCGCTGGCGGCCCGCGACTACACCAAGCACCTGGCCAAGATCCTGGAAAATATCGCCGCGGTCGGGGCCGACGTCGCCCATCCGCTGCTGGAGATCCGGCCGACCAAGCGGACGGCGGTGCTGGTGCTGACGGGCAACCGGGGCCTGTGCGGCGGCTACAACGGCAACGTGGTGCGGCAGGCTGCGGCCTTGCTCGGCCAGTGGAAGAGCGAGCAGGTGGAGACGCGGGTGGCGGTCTCGGGGAAGCGGGGCATTTCGGCCCTCAAGTTTCGCGGCGTGACGCTGGCCGAGTCCTACACGACCTTTGAGGACAAACCGGAGTACGCGGCCGTGGCCCCGATTGGCCAGGCCTATCTCGAGGCCTACGCCGCCGGCGAGATCGACCGGCTCGACGTGGCCTACACGCGGTTTCATGGGATCGCCAAGCAGGAGGCTGTGGCCGAGATGCTGCTGCCGCTGGCGCCGCCGCAGGCGGCGGCCGCCACGGCCAAGCTGGCGAGCGACGAATACGACTTCGAGCCCTCGGCCGAGAGCATCCTCGAGGAGCTGCTGCCGGCGAGCTTCATGGCCCGGCTGTTCAAGTGCTTCCTCGACGCGGCCGTCAGCGAGCAGGTGGCCCGGATGGTGGCCATGAAGGCGGCCACAGAGAACGCCGGCGGCCTGATCAAGAACCTCTCGCGGCAATACAACCGGGCCCGGCAGTCGCAGATCACCGGCGAGATCATGGAGATCCTGGGCGGCGTGGAGGCGCTCAAACAGTAGATGGTCCATCCCGAGGGATGGAGCGCACAGATCCGTCGTTCCTGCGGGCCTTCGGCCGCAAAACGCCGGCACTCATTCAAGCAACCGTAAGTCACAGGCAGGAGATTTGAAGACGATCATGGCAACCGCAACCAGCACCGGCCGCATCACCCAGGTCATCGGCTCGACCTTCGACGTCGAGTTTCCCGAGGACGCGATCCCCGCGATCTACAACGCCGTCCGCATCGATGCCGATCACAAGGGCGTGCAGGTTCACCTCGTCGGCGAGGTGCAGCAGCATCTCGGCGGCGGCAAGGTGCGGTGCGTGGCCCTCGGCTCCACCGACGGCCTGATCCGCGGCGAGGAGGTGGTCGATACCGGGGCGCCGGTCTCCGTGCCCGTGGGCAAGGCGACGCTCGGCCGGGTCTTCAACCTGCTCGGCGAGCCGATCGACAACCGGGGCGTCGTCGAGACCGAGGAGCGGTGGCCGATCCACCGTGACCCGCCCCCCGTGTCGGAGCTCTCCACGAAGACGGAGCTCTTCGAGACAGGGATCAAGGTGATCGACCTGCTGACGCCGTTCGTCCGCGGCGGCAAGGCCGGCCTGTTCGGCGGTGCCGGCCTGGGCAAGACGGTGATCCTCACCGAGCTGATCGCCCGGATCGCCAGCGCCCACGGCGGCTACTCGGTGTTCGCCGGCGTCGGCGAGCGGACGAGAGAAGGCACGGACCTCTGGCTCGAGATGCAGGAGGCCAAGATCGGCGACACCGGTCGGAGCGTGATCGAGCAGACCTGCATGGTGTTTGGCCAGATGAACGAGCCGCCTGGGGCCCGGCTCCGGGTGGCGCTGTCGGCCCTGACCATGGCCGAGTATTTCCGCGACACGACCGGCGCCGACACGCTGCTCTTCGTGGACAACATCTTCCGTTTCTCCCAGGCCGGCAGCGAGGTGAGCGCTCTGTTGGGCCGGATGCCGAGCGCCGTGGGCTATCAGCCCACGCTCGCCACGGAGATGGGCGCCCTGCAGGAGCGGATCACCTCGACCTCGAAGGGGGCGATCACGAGCGTGCAGGCGGTCTACGTGCCGGCCGACGACCCGACCGACCCGGCCCCGGCCACGGCGTTCGGCAACCTCGACGCCTTCCTCTACCTGGAGCGGTCGATCTCGGAGAAGGGCATCTATCCGGCCGTCGATCCGCTCGCCTCGTCGAGCCGGATTCTCGACCCACAGTACGTCGGCGAGCGGCACTACAAGATTGCCCGCCGGGTGCAGCGGACGCTCCAGCGGTATCGCGAGCTCCAGGACATCATCGCCATTCTCGGCGTCGACGAGCTCTCTGAGGAAGACAAACTCGTCGTCCACCGGGCCCGCCGGATGGAGCGGTTCCTGTCGCAGCCGTTCCTCGTGGCCGAGGTGTTCACGGGCAAGCCGGGCGAGATCACGAGCCTGGCCGACACGATCCGCTCGTTCGAGGAGATCGCCGACGGCAAGTGGGACCACCTTCCCGAGCAGGCCTTCATGTACGTCGGGCCGATCGAGCAGGCGGAGGAGCAGGCCAAGAAGATGGCTGCCAAGTCCTGAACCGCGCGACGACTCACCCGGGAATCCAAGCCATGGCCGACTCGACCCGTTCTTCCGGCATCCGCTGCGTGATCGTCACGCCGGAGACGACCGTGCTGGACACGACCGCCCGCGGCGTGATCCTGCCGCTCGAGGACGGCCAGCGGGGCATCGGCCGGGGCCATGCGGCCTTCATTGGCCGCCTCGGTGCGGGCGAGGTGCGGATCACCCTGGGCGAGGGCCGCGAGGGGTCGCAGAGCGTGTTCGTGGACCGCGGCTTCGTCGAGGTGGGTCATGACACGGTGACGGTGGTGACCCAGCGGGCGCTGACGGCCGAGAAGCTCGATCTGGCCCAGGCCCGCGCCGCGCTGGCGGAGATCACGGCTCAGCCCGCCACGGGCGACGAGGCGATCGCGGCCAAGCTCGCGGCCCAAGAGGCGGCCCGCGAGGTCGTGCGGATCGCCGGCCGCAGTCGCTGAGGCGGCGGTTTTCAGCCGCGTTTGGCCACGGCCTCGACGACGGCCGCCGCCATCCGGCCGAGCGGCACGACCCGATCGACCACGCCGAGCTCGATCGCCGCCTTCGGCATTCCGTAGACCACGCAGCTCGAGGCGTCTTCCGCGAGCGTGGTGCCGCCGGCTGCGCGAATGGCCTGCATCCCGATCGCCCCGTCGCTGCCCATGCCCGTCAGCAGGGCGGCCACCACGTGTGCCCCCGCCGCTTCGGCGGCCGAGCGAAACAGCACGTCCACGGCGGGCCGGCAGTGGTGGAGCGGCGGGGAGCGGACCAGCCGCGTGCGGAAGCCGCCGCGGTGCTCGATCGCGAGGTGCACGTCGCCCGGCGCGATCACGCACTCGCCCGGCAAGAGCGGCTCGCCGTCACCGGCCTCGCGGACCCTCACGGCCGACATCTCCGCGAGCCGCTCCGCCACCGCCCGGGAGAAAGCAGGTGAGATGTGCTGGACGATGGCGATCGGCGGCAGTCCGGCCGGCAGGGCGGGCACGAGCTGGCGGAGGGCGGCCACGCCCCCGGTCGAGGCGCCGATCACGATCAGCTGGCGGTCGGGTGCTGCGTGGCTGCTGCTCCGCAAGACTTCGCCCCGGGCGACCCGCTGGCCGGCCTCGACCAGTGGCGGTCGGCGGAGGTGGCGGCCTGCGGCGGCCGCAGCCTTCACGTGCCAGGCGAGCTTGTCGGCCACCGCCCCGAGTGACATCGTGCCGTCGGGCTTCGCGAGAACGTCCACCGCCCCGGCCTCGATCGCCTCGAGCGCCGCCCGCGACCCGGCCTGGGCCAGTGAGCTAACCACGACCACCGGCAGCGGATGATGCTGCATCAGGATCCGGAGGAAGGTCAGGCCGTCCATCCTGGGCATCTCGAGGTCGAGCGTGAGCACGTCGGGATCGAGCTGAGTGATCTTTTCACGGGCCACGTACGGGTCGGGAGCCGTCCCCACGACCTCGAGTTCGGGATCCCGCGCGAGGGCGTCGCTGATCGCCTTGCGGACCAGGGCGGAGTCGTCGACGACAAGCACCCGGATCGGGCGGCGGGAGACGTCGGGGTCGTGGCTACTCATGATGTTTTGTCTCGCTCGCTCAGGCCGGCCGCTGGTAGACCGCCGGTCGCACCTGCCGGAAGGCGTGCTCGAGCCCCAGCAAGCTCTCGGCATGACCCACGAACAGGTGGCCGCCGGGAGCCAGTTGCCCGTACAGCCGCTTCACGAGGATCTGCCGCGACGGCTCGTCAAAGTAGATCATGACGTTGCGGCAGAAGACGACGTCGAGCCCGCGGGGCACCGGGTAGTCGGGCTGAAACAGGTTGATCGCCGAGGTGGTCACCTGCCGCCGCAGTTCCGGCTTGACTCGGTAGAGTCCCTCGCGTGTGCCGAAGCCGCGGCGAAAGTAGCGGGCCAGCAAGGTCTCGTCGGGCAGGCGGACCCGGTCGGCCTCGTAAACGCCGAGCCGGCAGCGATCGAGAACTCGCCGGGAGATGTCAGAAGCCCGCACCTCCCAGGGAATCACAGGCCGGCCGCGGAAGTGCTCGGCGAGCACGATCGCCAGCGAGTAGGCCTCCTCGCCGGAGGCGGCGGCGGCGGACCAGATCCGCAGCGGCCGCTGGAGCTCGGTTGCCCGGGCAGCCGCGGCCGGCAGAACCTCGGCGGCGAGGAACTCGAAGTGGGCCGGCTCGCGGAAGAAGTGGGTGTGGTTGGTGGAGACGAGGTCGATCAGTCGCTCCGCCTCGTCGTCGTTCGCGGGTCCCAGCAGGTCGCAGTAGTCGTCGAAGCTCTCGCAGCCCAGGTCCCGCAGCCGCCCGGCCAGCCGGCCGGCGACGAGGGCCCGCTTGTCCGGGCCGAGGCGGATCCGGCTGCGGCGGTAGACCAGGTCCGTGAGGAACGCGTAGGCCCGATCGGTGAGTGGCGGCTCGGTCGGCAGCATGGTTGGAGGCACCATCCATCGTAGCCTGTTCGTCTGGCTTTTCCGTGGATCGCGTTGAGTGGGCCGGGGTTGCCCATGCCATCTCGCTGGACGCTCCCTTCGGCCCTCCTGGCCTTCGGTCGCTCGATGCTAGCTCGCTTCGGCATCCTGCCTGCGCTCGCTATCAACGCCGCTCGATTGGCATGGGCAACCCCTCGCGGCGCATGAGGTTCCCGGAAGAGCCCTTTCTTGGCTGGTCAGGTGTACCCTGGCCAATCGCCGAGGGTGTGAACTCAAAACTCCTTGAAATGCCGGTCCTCGGTGTCGTGGAGCGGAGCAGCGCCGGGCGCGTCGCCCGGCATCGGGATCCGCGGCGACACGACCGCCGCGGGACGGGCAGCCGTATCGCGGGCGAGCGCCGTCGGCCGGGCTGACGCCGTCGGCCGGGCTGACGCGGTCGGCCGGGCTGACGCGGTCGGCTTGGGCGTGGCTCGTTGTCCGGGCGTGGCCGTCACGACGCTCCGCAGCATCTCCACGTGGGAGCGGACGGCGGCCGCCTGGGCCGAGAGATCGGCCGCCGCCGTCGCCCCCTCGTCGGCCCGCGTGGCGTTCTCCTGCGTCACCTGGTCGAGTTGGGTCATCGCCGACCCGATCTGGCGGATTCCCTGCGACTGTTCCTGGGCGGCCGTGGCGATCTCCGCGACGAACGTGTCGGCCGCGGTCACCCGCTCGGCGATCTCGGCCAGGGACGCGCCCACTCGGCTGCAGCTGGCGGCCCCCTGGCGGCTGCTGGCGATCGCGGCCTCGATCCGCTCGGACGTCTCCCGGGCGGCGGCAGCGCTCCGCTGGGCGAGCGACCGCACCTCGTCGGCGACGACGGCGAACCCGGCCCCCGCCTCGCCGGCCCGGGCCGCCTCGACCGCCGCGTTGAGGGCGAGGATGTTGGTCTGAAACGCGATCTCGTCGATCTGCTTCACGATCTTGGCCACCTCCGTGCTGGCCGCGCCGATCGACCGCATGGCGGCGTTCATTTCGGCCATGGTCACCGTGCCCGCGGCCGCCGCCCCCTTGGCCTGCCGGGCGAGCTCCGTGGCCCGGGCGGCGTTGTCGGCGGTGCAGCGGATCATGGCCGAAATCTGCTCGAGTGAGGCTCCCGTCTCGGCGACGGCGGAGCCCTGTTCGGTGCAGCCGGCGGCCACGGTCCGGTTGACGGCGACGAGCTGGTCGGCTGCTTGGGTCGTGTGGATCGCGCTCGACTCGAGTGCGTCCGAGACGGAAGCCAGGGTTCGCACCAGGGAGCGGATGATGCCCAGGGCGAAGCCGGTGCCGAGGAGGGCGGCCAGGCCGAGCACGATGCTGGTGAAGAGCGTGCCGGTCTGCAGCCGTGACCGGGCCCTGGCCGCCTGCCGTTGGGCGAGATCGATGTTGTATTCGATCGACTCGTTGAACTGATCGATGCATCGGTCGGCGACCGGCTCCACGCCGGACAGGATCATCTCCCGAGCCTCGACGGCTTGGCCGGCGTCAGCCAGCTGAAAGGCGGTGGTGATGCCGGAGAGGAACTCCTGCCGAGCGGTTTTGGCGAGCGTGAACAGCCGCTCATCCTCGGCATCGCTGTACAGCGCCGGGTAGCCGGCGACCGCTGATCCGCTGCGCTTGATCGCTGCTGCCACGGCCTGGCGGGCCGTCTGGGCCCGGTCGGGCGTGTCGGCCTCGAGCACGGCCGTGCGAGCCTGCTGCAGGATCACAAGGTCGTCCGCGATGATCCGGCTGAGCTGCACGACCGAAGGCACGGTGTTGGTCGAGAGCGACTCGATGTCGGCGTTGATCGCCCACAGCCTGGAGAGCGAGACGCCGCCCACGGCCAGGGCCGATAGGACGAGCAGGGCGAAGCCGAGTGCCACGCGGCGAGGGATGGTCAGTAAACGCATGACGAAGGGCAAGGTGTGGGTGGGGTGTGTGATGAGGGTTTGAGAAGTTCAGGCGCCGGTCTGGGGGGCCGCCGGGAGCGTCCGGTCGGCCGCCGCGATGGCGTCGAGGTCGATCAGGGTCGTGACGGCGGCGTCTCGCCGGGCCATGCCGGTGATGAACCGGACCTCGACCGCGCCGCCGAAGTCCGGCGGCGGGGCGATGTCGGCCGCGCCGAGGGCGGCCACCTCCTCCACGCCGTCAACCACGACGGCGTAGGGACGGGTGCCGCCGGCGGCGGCCGGCACGTGCGCCACGATGATGCACGTGCGGTCGTGGTCGGCGGCTGTGGGCAGGCCGAATCGCAGCCGCAGGTCGATCAAGGGAATCACCCTTCCCCGCAGGTTGATGACGCCGCGGACGTGCGGCGGCATGCCGGCGACCGCCGTGATCGGGCAGAGGCGGATGATCTCCCGCACGGCGAGCACGGGCACGCCATAAATCTCGCCGGCGAGCGTGAAGGTCAGGTACTTGCCCGGCGGGGGTGCGGCCGGGGTGGGGGGCTGCTGCCCGGTGGCGTGGGGTGCTGTGGTCATGGTTGCCAGGGGCGGTGGTCAGGCCGCCGTCTCCGAAGACATCTTCTCCACCGGCGGACGGCCCGGGCGGACGAGCGCCGGAGCGTCGAGGATCAGGCCGACCCGGCCGTCACCCAGGATCGCCGCACCGGCGAATCCGGCGCGTCCGGCGAACGTCTCGCCAAGCGACTTGATCACCACCTCCTGCTTGCCGACGAGCTCGTCGACGAGCAGGCAGCGACGGTCATGGCCCGCATCGAGGACGACGACGATCGCCCGGGTAGGGTCCTCTTCTGCGGCGACGCCGAGCCAGCGGCCCAGCCGCACCAGCGGCACGAGGCTGCCGCGGACGTCGACGAGTTCGCCCCGGCCGTGAACCGTGGTGATCCCGCCGGGGCGGGGGCGAAACGATTCCCGGACCGCCAGGGTCGGAATCACGAACCGTTGCCCCCCGACCGCCACGATCAGCCCTTCGATGATGGCGAGCGTCAGGGGCATCGAGATCGTGAAGCTGGTGCCCTGGCCGGGGATGGAGCTGATCTCCACCTTGCCCCGGATCCGCTCGAGATTGCGGCGGACCACGTCCATGCCGACGCCGCGGCCCGACAGGTCGCTGACCTGCTCGGCCGTGGAGAAGCCCGGCGCGAAGATCAGATCGAGGGTATCGCGGGCATCGAGCACGGCGGTGGCGGGAATGATGCCCCGCTCGATCGCCTTGGCCCGGATCCGGGCCGGGTCGAGTCCGCGGCCGTCGTCGGCGATCTCGAGCACCACAGCGCCCCCCTGGTGCGAGGCCCGGAGCCTGATGGTGCCGGCGGCGGGCTTGCCAGCCGCCAACCGTTCGGCGGGGGGCTCGATGCCGTGGTCGGCCGCGTTGCGGAGCATGTGGATCAAGGGATCGCCGATCTCCTCGATCACGGTGCGGTCGAGCTCGGTCTCCTCCCCCTCGATCGTGAGTCGGATCTCCTTGCCGAGCTGCGCTGCGGTGTCGCGGACCAGCCGGCTCATCTTCTGGAAGGTGCCCCGGATCGGGATCATCCGCATGGTCAGGGCCGTCCGCTGGAGGTCGGCCGTGATGCCCCGGAGGTGGTTCAAGGGGCGGGCGAGCCCGTCGTCGCGGCCGCCTTGCTCCGCGGCCTGCATGACCATCGACTGGGCGATCACCAGCTCGCCCACGAGATCGACCAGGAGGTCGAGCTTCGCCGTGTCGACGCGGACGGAGGCGGCGGCTCCACCGCGGTGGGCCGGGGCCGCCGGCGGTGGGCTGGCCACCGCCGGGCTCGGCGGAGCGGCCGGGGCGACGGTCGGGGGCCCGGACGGTTGCGGAGGCGACGGCGGTGGCATCTCTATCACGGCCGCCGGCGGGCTCGGGGCGGCGGGGGGCTGGGCCATGCCCCCGGCGGCCGCGTCTCGCCGCGGGCTCGCGAGCACGGTATGCACGCGGTGGACCACCGCGGTCACCGGCAGCGGGATCGCCCGGCCCGGATCCTGACCGTCGAGCTGCCGCACCATCTCGGCGACGGCGTGCCCGGTCACGTCGGCGGCGGCCAGGACGACGTCGATCGCGTCGCGGTCGAGCCTGCGGTCGCCACGTCGCGCGGCATCGAGCAGCGACTCGACCTCGTGCGCGAGTCGCTGGAGCACTGCAAGCCGCATCACCGCCGCGTTGCCCTTCAGCGTATGGAAGCCGCGGAAGGCGGTGGCGAGCGTGTCCGCGTCGTCGGGCTGCGACTCGAGCACGAGGGCGGCCTGCTCGATGTCGCCAAGGAGCTCCTCCGCCTCGGCGCAGAATAGCCGCATCATCTCGGGATCGGATCCCGGTGGCAGCACGGCGACGGGCTCGGCCGCGGCCTCCGGCGGCTGCCAGCGGGAGTTCGACGGCGCGGCGGCAGGCGAGCCGCTGCCGGCGCCCGTATCCGCCCAGGCCGGTGCAGAACGCCGCTGTTCCCATGCGGTGACGGCCTCCTCCATCCACTCGTGCCACCTGCCGAACCACGTCGCCGCGTCGGCCGGCGGTGCGGCGCAGACTGCGACGCCCGCCTCGACGGCGGCCCGTAGGTCTGCCGGTGGATCGGCCGCGGCAACGGCATCGCGCAGGCGGGTCGCCAGCTCGGCGAGCGACTCGCCGCCCGGCGCCGGATCGACGAAGGCCAACTCCAGGCCGATTCGCCGCAGCAGGCCTCGGATCTCGGTGAGCGTGGCGGTGGGGAGCATGAGAGAACCAGCGAAGGATCGCGGGGCGGCCGAATCCCAGTGGGCAGGCCGTCGCCCAATCCTAGCTCGCCCCGCGTCCACCGCCCGGCAGCCGCTCCCCGACCCGGCAGCCGTTACAACCCGTTCAGGCCGGCCACCCGATCCCGGGGCGGTCGATTCGCCTGCCGCCGCCGACCGCGAACTAGACTTGCCGCGTCCCGGCCCTTCGGCCGCGGCGGGAGCTCCCTATGACAACGATGCAACGCTTGAAGTTGACGACGATCGGCCCGGTCATCGGGCTCGTCGTGCTGTCGCTGATCGCCTTCTGGAACCAGCGGGAGTTGAACCGCGCCCAGGCCAACCGCCACGAGTCCTACCGGCTGGCCCACGAACTGCGGCGGAGCTCCGACGAACTGACGCGGTTGGCCCGGACGTACGTCGTGACGGGTGACCCCCGGTTCGAACAGGAGTATTGGCACGTCCTCGCCGTCCGCAACGGCGAAGCGGCGCGGCCGGATGGACGGACCGTGCCGCTGCGAACCCTGATGGAGCGACAGGGATTCACCACCGCCGAGTTCGCGAAGCTCAAGGAGTCGGAAGACAACTCCAATGCGCTGGTGCAGACCGAGACGATCGCGATGAATGCGGTCAAGGGCCGGTTTCAGGACGGGAAGGGGGGCTACACCAAAGAAGGCGAGCCCGACCTCACGCTCGCGCGGCGGATCATGCACGACGAGCGGTACCACGACGACAAGGGGACGATCATGGGCCCGATCACCTTGTTCGAGGAGATGATCGACAGCCGCACCGAGGCCGCAGTGGACTCGAGCCGCCGCCGCACCGAATGGCTCGTGCTGTCGTTGGTGACGCTCGCGGCCCTGGCCGCCGTGACGACCTGGTCGAGCATCGCCCGCCACGCCCGGACCCTGCGCGGGGCGATCGGCAGCCTGGCCGACACCGCCGAGAACGTGGGCAGCGGCGCCACCCAGGTGGCCGCAGCCAGCCATTCGCTGGCCCAGGGGGCCTCCGAGCAGGTGGCGGCCGTGGAAGACATCTCGGCCTCCGCAGAGGAGACCAGCGGCATGGCGACGGAGAACGCCCGCCGGACCCAGGCGGCCGCCGAACTCGTGGGGCGGGAGCGGGATCAGTTCGCTGCGGCGACGAGCCTGCTTGGCGGCATGGTCGCCGCCATGGAGGCGATCGACGGCGCCGCGACTCGGATTTCCAAGATCAACAAGGTGATCGACGAGATTGCCTTCCAGACAAACATTCTCGCGCTCAATGCGGCGGTCGAGGCGGCCCGGGCCGGCGAGGCCGGCCTCGGCTTCGCCGTCGTCGCCGACGAGGTTCGGAGCCTCGCCCAGCGTTCGGCGGAGGCGGCCCGCGAGACCGCCGCCCTGATCGAGGAGTCGATCACCCGCTCCCAGGCCGGGCGTGACAAGGTCGAGGAGGTCAATGCGGCGATCGCCGCGCTTGCCGAGCAGTCGGCGGCCGTGCGGTCGCTGGTGGACGAGGTGCATGGCGGCAGCCGTGAGCAGCAGCGGGCGGTCCAGCGGATCGGTTCCTCGCTCCGGCAGATCGAGGAAGTGAGCCAGCAGGCCGCCGCCGGCGCCGAGGAGGGCTCCGCCGCGGCGGAGGAACTGAGCGCCCAGGCGGCGTCGCTGCTCGACGTGGTGGGAGTGCTGGGCCGCATGGTGGGCCGCTAGCGGGCAGCCCCTCGCGGGAATGTGGATTGGAAGGAGATGACACGGGCGGCGGGTTGCCCAGATCGCCAGGCTTCCCCGGGCGGCTGGCCCGGGGAGGACGGCGGGGAAAATTCGGGTCAAGCCTCAATCTCGCGGCCCAGGGCCGCCGACTTTTCCACTGGCCATTTGCGGACGGTCTCCGCGTGGTTCTACGATCGAGCATCATGTCCACCGACGTCCGTCTCAAGGAGCAGTTGCCCGACCTGACCCGGCGAATCGTCGCGACCTATCAGCACGTCCCGGCGATCCACCACCTCGGCCACTGCCCGCTTCCCAGCTACGAGACCGTGGTCGCCGCCTGCGAGGATCTCAAGGAGATCCTCTATCCCGGCTACCGACGGCGGGAGAATCTCCACCTCGGCAACGTCACCTACCACGTGGGCGACCTGGTCGACGGCCTGCACGACAAGCTCACCGTGCAGATCGGCCGGGCCCTGCGGCACATCGTGGCCGCCGGTCGCGCCGCCCGGGATTCGGGCATGGAGCCGCCCCCGGTGCCCGAGGCCGTCCGCGGCTGCACCGAGGAAGCCGACTTCGAGGCGCTCGGCCAGGCGAAGACGATCGAGTTCCTCGACCGGATTCCCGAGGTTCGCCGCGTCTTGGCCACCGATGTCCAGGCCGCCTACGATGGCGACCCGGCCGTGCGCACGCTCGACGAGATCATCTTCTGCTACCCCGGCCTGGAGGCCGTCACGATCCATCGGCTGGCCCATCTCCTGCACCGGCTCGAGGTGCCGCTCATCCCGCGGATGATGGCGGAGTGGGCCCATTCCCGCACCGGCATCGACATCCATCCGGGGGCCACGATCGGCGACCACTTCTTCATCGATCACGGCACCGGCGTGGTGATCGGCGAAACCTGCGAGATCGGCAGCCGCGTCAAGATCTACCAGGGCGTCACCCTGGGAGCGGTCTCCTTCCAGACCGATGCCGATGGCCATCTTGTTCGCGGCACCAAGCGGCATCCGACGATCGAGGACAGGGTGGTGATCTACGCCAACGCCACCGTGCTCGGGGGCGCGACCCGGATCGGCCACGACTCGGTGATCGGCAGCAACGTGTGGCTGACCCGCTCGGTCGATCCCCACACGACGGTCGTACTCGAACGGCCCAAGCTCCGGATGCGGGGCGAAGCCCCCGAGCCCTCGAGCGACTGGCAGATATAGCGGTGATTCAGAGCTTCGCGGCTATCCTTGGACTGCTCGGGGTTGCCCGTGCCAATCGAGCATCCGGCGAGATGGCACGGGCAATCCCGAGCCTGCGTGACCCGAGACGTGGCCGCTACGCGACGTCACCCGCGGCCATCAGGGCGGCGGGGATCGTGACGGCGCCTTCGTAGAGCGCGCGGCCCACGATGCAGCCGGCGCAGCCCGTGGCGGCGACCTGCTCGATGTCGGCGGCGGTGGCCACGCCGCCCGAGGCGACCACCGGGTGACGGGTGGCCGCGAGCATCTCGCGGAGGGCGGCGAGATTGGGACCGGAAAGCATGCCGTCGGTGGCGATGTCGGTGTAGACGATTGCCGCCAGTG
>JBIIYH010000040.1:0-15826 GCA_044346905.1 Pirellulales bacterium | reverse complement strand
CGCCGGAGAGCACCATCAAGAGCGCCAGGGCCGGCTGGACGAGGGCGACGATCCGCACCAGCCGGGCGGCGAGCCCGGCCACCTCCGGCTGCCGGCCGGCCCCGCCGGTGAACCAGGCCGCCAAGGGTTCGGCGGCCAGCATGAACAGGCCTCCGGCCACACCCATCAGGACCACGGCGACCCCGGCCGCCTGCCAGACACTGCGGCGGGCCCGCGGCTCGTCGCGGGCCCCGAGAAACTGCCCCGCGAGGGTCGCCGCGGCCACGGCGAAGGCACTTCCGGGCAGGAAGGCGAGCGACTCGATTGTCACGGCCACGGAGTGGGCCGCCGCATCGACGTCTCCGAGCCGGTTCACGATCCCGAGAAAGGTCAGGTGGCAGGCCGCGTTGCCGAGGGCGTCGATGCCGGCCGGCATGCCCACGCGGGAGACTCGCCGGAGCTCCTCCCGCACTGGCATCCAGTCCCGCGGCCCCGTCCGCAGGCCTCGGCCGCGGCGGGCCAGGAGCAGCACCACGCAGACGGCCCCACAGGCGTAGCCAGCCACGGTCCCCCACGCCAGGCCGTCCCAGCCCAGGTTCGGCAGGCCTCCCGCTCCGGTCGCCAGACCATAGCTCGCCGAGGCGTTGACCAGGTTCACCACGGTCATCGCCACGAGCCCGGCGACCATGTCGCCGGCGCCGCGGAGGACTGCCACCCCCACGAGGACCACCGCGATCAGCGGCAGCGCCGGCAGCACGATGCCGAGATAGCGGGCCGCCAGGTCGCTGCTGCCCTGTGGCAGCCCGAGCAGCCTGATGAAACTGTCGCCCCAGACGGCCGCCAGCCCGAGCGTCACGATCACCAGCACCGCCGCCACGAGAAAGCACTGGCCGGCCGCCCGCCGCGCGCCGGCCAAGTCGCCGGCCCCGACGCTCCGGGCCACCAGCGCGGTCGCCGCCGAGGTCGGCAGCACGAGCACGACGGGCAGGAAGGTCAGGCAGTAGGCCACGAGGCCGACGGCTGCCAGCGGCTCCGGCTCCGCGAACAGGTTGCCGGCCAGCCACTTGTCGACGAAGCCGACGGCGAGCGCCAGAAACTGCTCGAGCAGGACCGGCGCCACGAGCACGGCCAAGGGCCGGACGGTCCCTTCCAGCCGGGCGATGCCTCGCCCGCCGGCCGCCTCTCCCTGCCGGCCGATCTGGCTGCTCAGGCGAACAGCTCCTTGATGACCTTGCCGGAGTTGGCGATCTTCATCGGCCGGCCATTCTTGCTGGTGAAGGTCGTCTCCAGCGAGATGTCGAGCGCCTTGAGGACGCTCGCCATCAAATCCTGCGAGGTGTAGGGCTCCGTGACGACCTCCTTGCCGTCCGAGCTCGTTTCGCCGACGGCGATGCCCCGCTTGAAGCCACCGCCGCCGACGACCACGCTCCAACTGCGGGCCCAGTGGTCACGACCACCGCCACCGTTGATGTTCGGCGTGCGGCCGAACTCGCCCATCCACATCACGACCGTATCCTCGAGCAGCCCACGGTCGGCCAGGTCACTCACCAGGGCGCTCATCGCCTGGTCGAGTTCGGGCAGTTTGCGATCGGCCAGGGTGGTGAAGTTGCCCGCATGGGTGTCCCAGCCACCCAGATCCACTTCCACGAAGGGGACGCCCATCTCCACCAGCCGGCGGGCCATCAGACAGCCGCGGCCGAAGCCGGTGTTGCCGTACTGCTCGCGAATCTCGGCCGGTTCCTGCATCACCTTGAAGGCCTTCATCTGATCGCTGGTCATCAGCTTGACGGTCTTGTCGAGCACCTTCATGTGGTCCTCGGAGGACCCGCCCCGCCGCTCGCCGATGAACTTCTTCTCGACGGTGGCGAGCATCTCGAGCCGCTGGGCGAGCCGGGCCGGGTCGATGCCCATGTCGAGATCCCGGACGTTGCCGTTGGAGTCGACCACGAACGGCGCCCAGGTCATGCCCAGGAAGCCCGGGCCGACGCTGCCGCTGCCAACCGAGACGAACGGCGGGATCTCGAGGTGCGGCACCTGATCGATCAACTCGTGCGCGACGACGGCGCCGTAGCTGGGGTGCTCCACGTTGGGGTTCGGCACGTAGCCGGTGTGCATGTAATACCGGCCCCGCATGTGATCGGCCTCGCGGGTGCTCATCGACCGCACGACGGCCATGTGATGCATCTGCTTGGCCATCAGCGGCATGTGCTCGCAGATGGCCACGCCGTCGGCACTGGTCGCGATCTGCTTGAACGGGCCGCCGGTCGGCGCACCCGGCTTCAGATCCCAGATGTCGATGCTGCTCGGGCCGCCTCCCATCCAGAGCAGGATCGCGGCCTTGTGCCGCTTCCGCATGTCGGTGGACTGGGCGAGGATCGTGTTCGTGAAGGCCGTCGCGGGCCCCGCGAGGGCTGCCGCACCGGCCAGATGGCTCATGAAGTGACGGCGATTCATCCCGGCGGGCAGATCGAGAGGGAGGCCGGCGAGGGCGGCGGGAATCATGGCGGAACTCCTGCGGAGCGGTTTGGTGAGGCCGGGAGCGAGCCGATCTCCCGGCCGGAAACAGATTCGCCGAAACGATTATCCCTTATTCCCGCCCCTTCCGCCAATCCGGCCGGTCGCCCCCGTTCCCCGGCGAACGCCCGGCCGCCAAGGCCGGAGGGGCCAGGGACGGCCCTCCGGCCTAATGATTGATGATGAACTCGTTCGAGTTCAGCACCGCCCACCACACGTCCTGCAGCGCGGCGGCCACATCACCCCTCCGCGCTCCCAGCAGGGCCGTGGCCACCTGTCGCTCCTTGGCAGTCGGAGTCCGGGAGAGGGCCGCGAGGTAAAGGGAGTCGATCTTCTGCGCGGGCGACATGCCGCTGGTGGCGACCTTGTCGAGAAAGCCACCCTTCCCCACGCTCGTCGCCTGCTTGATCAGCTCGCCATTGAACATCATCAGCACCTGGGGGATCGAGCCGTTGAAGGTGGTGGAATCGTCTCCCTCGTCGGTGCCGAAGGCGATGATGAACTGTGACAACCACTCGTCCTTCTTCTTGGCGGCGTCCTCGCCCAGCCTGGCCTCATCGGCCTCGGTCGCCGTCAGCAGCGACTCGTAGAGCTGCTCGGCCTGCATCTGGCGGAGATAGAAATGGGTGAACTTCGGCCGTTCGCCCAGCGAGGGATCGTCGGCCTTGTTGCCGGGCGTGGACTTGCTGGACAGGGAGTAGGGCTTCGAGAGCACGATCCACCGCATCAACTCCTTGATGTCGAAGCTCTGCTCGCGGAATCGTTCGGCCAGGCCGTCGAGCAGCTCGGGGTGCGACGGCGGGTTGTGGTCGCCCAGGTCGTCGACCGGCTTGGTGAAGCCGTAGCCCAGGAAATGGCCCCACATCCGATTGGCCAGCGCCTTGGGGAAGTAGGGGCTGGCCTTGATGAGCTGGGCCAGTTCCTTGCGGCGATTGACGCCGTACGCGGTGCCATCCTCCATGGAACCCGGCAGGTAGCCACTCTTCGAGATTTCGGTCCCGTCGACGAACACGGGGTAGGCCACCTTCATCAGCCCGTTGCGGAGTTCGTAGAACAGCTCGGCTTCCTCCGGATTGCCCCCTTCGCCGGCGAAGTCCTGATCCACCAGTTCGACCCACTGCACGTCTTCGGTGCCATCCCGCCGCCGCAGGGCCGCCGTCTGGCGGAAGAAGGCGTTGAGCTCCCAGAACTGGTTCTGCTTGCCCTTGTTGAAGGGATGGTTGTGGCACTGCGTGCACTGCACCTGCAGCCCGAGAAACACCTGGGCCGTCTTGGCGGTGGCCTGGACGCCGTTCTCGACGCCCATCTCCTCCATCTTGCCGCTGAGGAAGTTGGTGGCGCCGTTGAAGCCCTCGATTCCCCTGCGATTCGCGTTCACGCCCGTGGCGGTGACCAGCTCGACCATGAACTGGTCATACGGCAGATTCTTGGAAAAGGCACGGCGGAGATACTGCCGCATCCCGGGGCGGCTGACGCGCTCGTTGGTGACGTCGCGACCGATCAGGACCGTCGTCCAGACGTCGGTGAAGTTGCGGGCGTATTCATCGACGTAGTCGTCGCCGAGCAACTTGCCCACGAGCGTCGCCTTCTTGGCGGGCGACGAATCGGTCAGGAACGTCTGCAGTTCCTTGACCGTGGGCACGCGACCGATGAGGTCAAGATGGACCCGCCGGCACCACTCCCCGTCGGTCGCATCACCGGAGGGCTGCAGACCGCCATCGGCCCAGCCGGCGGCAACCCGTTCGTTGATGAACTTGACCTGCGGGAGACCGTAGTGCTCGGCAACTGACTCGTTCGGAGCCGCGGCCAGGGACACGGCGGACGCCATCACGACCAGAGCAAGGGTGCGGATCACATGCCGCATGGCGACCTCTCCGAAAAGGCGACGGACGGACAGCCTCGATAGAACTCTCTCGTGAGATTCTATTCGGGCCCGCCGACCGGGCCTATTCCCGCCCCCCCCGGGCCTCGCCGCCCGGCGTTCAGCGACGGGCTGCCTCGAGCCGGGGCGACTGCGGAGCGGCGGAGGCCTCGGCCCCGACGAACTCGAGAATCGCCCGCTGACCCGCATCTCCCAGCCGAGGCTTGGAGAGCTTGAGGATCCGGGTATAGCCACCTGGTCGATCAGTGAACCGCGGGGCGATCACCTCGAACAGAATCCGGGCCGCCTGCTTGTCGCCGAGCAACTGGATCGCCCGCCGCCGAGCGGTCACCGCAGGAGCCATGGCCTTGGCCCAGTCACGCCACCGCGGGCTGGCCCGCCACTCCTTCCAAGCCGCGGTGTCCCGCTCCGCCGCCGTGCCGAACTCTTCCGCCCGGGCCGCCGCCGCGAGCCCTCGCCGGGCCACGGTGATACACCGCTCGACCAGCGGGCGAACCTCCTTCGCCTTCGGCAGCGTGGTCACGATCCGCCCCTTGACCTTGGCGGCGCCGGGCTCACCAGCCTCGACCTCCTGTTCCGTCAGCATGAGCGCGGAAGCCAAGTTTCGCAGCAAGGCCCGCTGATGGGATGGGCTGCGGCCGAGCACACGGCCTTTTCGTCGATGACGCATGACTGGAAGTTCCTCGTTGCGGACTGGCCGCTTGGCAAATCAGGTTTCAGCTGCCGCCGGCATCCCCATGCCGAGTTGCAGCTTGAGTTCACGGAGCTTTTCCTCGATCTCCTGGAGCGTGGTCTCGCCGAAGTTCCGCACCTCCAGCAGCTCCTCCCGGGTGCGGCCCACGAGGTCGCGCACGGTTTGGATGCCCTCCTCATGCAGGCAGTTGGCAGCCCGGCCGGAAAGCCGCAGATCCGACACCAGCATGCCCAGCCGGCTCTCGAGCGGCGCTTCGACTGCAAACAGGTCGGCAGCAGCGGGAAGCGGCACTTCCGGCCCCGGGGCGGTGTAGCCGACGAACGGATTGAGGTGCTTCCGCAGGATCTTGGCGGCCTCGACGAGCGCGATCTCGGGGGTGATCGTGCCGTCGGTCCAGATCTCCAGCGTGAGCTTGTCGTAGTTGGTCTTCTGCCCGACGCGGGTCTCCTCGACCTCGTACTTCACCCGAGTGACCGGACTGAACACCGCGTCGAGCGGAATGATCCCGATTTCCTGCGAGGCCTGGCTGTGCTCGCTGGCCGGCACGTAACCACGACCGTTCTCGACCACCATCTCCAACTCGAAGGGCACGTCGTCGGTGAGCGTCGCCAGCACCAGATCCTTGTTGATCACCTCGACGGCGTCGTCGGTCTGGACGTCGGCGCCGGTGAGCGGACCCCGGGTGCTCTTCTCGACCCGGATCACCCGGGTCGAATCGCTGTGATTCTTGACCACCAGGCTCTTGATCGCGAGCACGATGTCGGTGACGTCCTCCTTCACGCCCTTGACGGTCGTGAACTCGTGCAGCGCCCCGGCCAGCTTGATCTGCGTGACCGCGCTGCCCTCGAGGCTCGAGAGCAGCACCCGCCGCAGGCTGTTGCCCACGGTCGTGCCGAACCCCCGCTCGAACGGCTCCGCGGTGAACTTGCCATAGGTGCCGGTCAACGTGGCCTGATCGGCCGTCACGGCACTGGGCAGCTCGAGACCTCGCCAACGGATATGCATGCGTCGCTCCTCCGGAGAATCACTTGGAACAAAGTTCGATGATCAGATTGGCCTGGACGGGAATCGAGACGTCGTCAGACCCCGGCAGCCGATCGACCCGGGCCTCGGGGATCGCCCCCTCGACGCGGGACAGGAAATCGGGAACCTCGCGCCGGAACTCGGCCAGCGAAGCGTGCACCAGCTGCAGGCTCTTGGCCCGGTTCTTCACCCGCACCAGGTCGCCCGCCTTGACGAGATAGCTGGGGATGTCGAGCCGCCGGCCATTGACCGTGATGTGCCCGTGCATGACCATCTGGCGGGCGGCCGCCCGAGAGGCGGCGAACCCGAGCCGATGGACGACGTTGTCGAGCCGCCGCTCCAGGAGCGACATCAGCGTCTCGCCAGTGTTGCCCTTGCCCCGCTCCGCCCGGGCGAAGTAGGTGCGGAACTGCCGCTCGAGCACGCCGTAATAGTGCTTCACCTTCTGCTTCTCGCGCAGTCGAATGCCGTAGTCGGTCGGCTTGGGCCGCCGCTTTTGGATCACGCCCGGCGGTACGGGCCGGCGCTCGAAGGCGCACTTCGGCGTGTCGCACCGGCTGCCCTTGAGGAACAACTTGAGGCCGTCGCGGCGGCAGAGGCGACAAACCGGACCGGTGATGCGTCCCATGGCGTGTTTCTAAGCGTGGAAAGGAACTGGAGGGGGGAGTAACGAAAAACCTGACGCGAGGATCAGACCCGACGCTTCTTGGGGGGGCGGCAGCCGTTGTGGGGAAGCGGAGTGATGTCCTCGATGCTGCGGACATTCATGCCAGCGGCCTGCAGGGCAGTGATGGCGCTCTCGCGGCCGCTGCCCGGGCCCTTGACCCGCACCTCGAGATCCTTGACCCCGAACTTGGCCGCCTTCTCGGCCGCCTGCTGGGCGGCCATCTGGCCCGCGAACGGCGTGCCCTTGCGGCTGCCCTTGAACCCACAGGTGCCGCCGCTGGCCCAGCAGAGCGTGTCGCCCCGGGCGTCGGTGATCGTGACGGTCGTGTTGTTGAAGCTCGCCACGATGTAGGCGATCCCCGTTGACACGCTCTTTTTCTTGGCCTTGCCTGCCTTCGACATTGCTCAAACCCTGATGAACAGGACTCCCGACGCTCCCACCTTCGCCGACGGCCCACGGCCGCCGATGGACTTACTTGAGATCCTTGACGCCCTTCTTGCCGGCCACGGTCTTCTTGGGGCCCTTGCGCGTGCGGGCGTTGGTGCGGGTCCGCTGACCACGCACCGGCAGCCCGCGACGGTGCCGGAGACCGCGATAGGTCGCGATGTCCTTGAGCCGCGAGATATTCTGGGCCACCTGCCGCCGCAACTGACCCTCGACGACGTAGTCCTTGTCGAGCAGGGCGGCCAGGCGGGCGAGCTCGTCTTCGTGGAGATCACGAGCCCGCGCCAGCGGATCGATGCCGGCCTTATGGCAGAGTTCGCGGGCCACCCGCGGCCCGACGCCGTACAGGTACTGGAGGGAGAAGATGGTCTTCTTCTCCGAGGGGATGTCGACACCCATCAAACGTGGCATGAAACGAACCTCAACGCCTCAACGAGCACGAACCCTAGCCGAATGCTCCGACGACCGGCGCGAATGCCGGGAGCCGACCGCTTGCCGGACCGATCCGCCTGCGATCATCCCTGCCGCTGCTTATGACGGGGATCGGCACAGACGACGAACACGACGCCACGGCGGCGAACGATCTTGCACTTGTCGCACATACGACGAACGCTGGCGCGAACCTTCATAACGACGACGGTGACCGCTTCCGGCCACCCCTGCAAACCGTTTCGGGGCGAATCCAACCGAGCCTCAGATCATAGGTCGGCCGCGGGGCGGTTCGCAAGGGGGTGCCCTGAAACCCGTGCGTTCCTGCACCCACGCCGCTCAGGCGGCCGATTCCGCGGACCCGACGACCTCCCCGTTGGCCGGGGGCGCGGTCAGGACGACCGGTCCGCCATCGGTGATGGCCACGGTGTGCTCGAAGTGGGCGCTCGGCCGGCCGTCGATGGTGGACTGGGTCCAGTGATCGGCCAGGGCCCTGACCTTTTTGGACCCCATGTTGACCATCGGCTCGACGGCGATCACCAGGCCTGGCTCGATCTCGAAATCGTGGTTCCGGCGAAAGGCCGGGGTGCAGAAGTTCGGGACCTGGGGATCCTCGTGCATGGTCCGACCGATCCCGTGGCCGACGAAGTTCTCGACCACCGAGAAACCATGATCCCGGACGTACTTGGCCATCTCGGAAGCCACGTCACTCCACCGGTTGCGGACCGCCATCAGGTCGATGGCCAGTTGCAACACGCCCGCGGTGCAGTCGAGCAACCGCCGCACGTCGGCCGAGACCTCCCCCACGGGATGCGTGAAGGCCGAATCGCCGCACCATCCCCCGAGGCTGCAGCCCGTGTCGATGCTGATCACGTCCCCGGCCCGCAGCACCCGTGGTCCAGGGATACCGTGCACGACTTCGTCGTTGACGGAAATGCAACACACCGACGGAAAGGGCACCTTGCCGGGCACGCCCTTGAACAGCGGGATCGCCCCGTGCTTGCCGAAGTAGGCCTCCACAGCGGCGTCGATCTCACCGGTGGTCACTCCCGGCCGCACCAGCGCCGCGGCCACCTGATGCGCACCCCAGACCACGAGGCCTGAGCGGCGCATGAGGGCGATTTCACGAGGGCTGCGGAGATTGACCACGAAAAGGCACCGTCACCAAGCTCGGAATCCAGGCCACGTCGGGCCGCTGCCGCCAGTATACCGCCCCCACACGCGTCCGCTCAGCGCCGAGCGGCACTCCGCTCAAAGCGGCCGACCGCCTCGCGGACCCGCGCGAAGATCTCGTCGGCGGTGCCCAGCCCGTCGATCGAGGCGAGTTTCCCCTGCCGGCCGTAGTAGTCCAAGAGCGGCGCCGTCTGCACCTCGAAACTGGTGATCCGCTTGGCGAAGACCTCGGGGTCGTCATCGGCCCGCTTACGGGCCAGCATCCGGCGGACGAGCTCGTCGCGGGGGACAGCCAGTTCGATCACCCCGTCCACGCTCATCGCCTGCCGCTCGAGCAGATCGTCGAGCGTCTCGGCCTGGGGCAGCGTGCGGGGGAAACCGTCGAGCAGGCAGCCGTCGCGGCAGTCGGGCTCGGAGAGCCGGCGGCTCACCATCCCGAGAATGATCGGGTCGGGCACCAACTGGCCGCCATCCATGTAGCGGGCGGCCTCCAGGCCGGCAGGCGTGCCCGCCTTGACCTCGGCCCGCAGCAT
Source organism: Pirellulales bacterium (assembly GCA_044346905.1). Taxonomy (GTDB): domain Bacteria; phylum Planctomycetota; class Planctomycetia; order Pirellulales; family UBA1268; genus QWPN01. The sequence continues at coordinate 6,488 of JBIIYH010000040.1, read as the reverse complement.
CTCACCGGTGGAAAGGTGCGGGATCCGCAGGAGGTCGACCAGCCGCTGGCACTGCGTCCCCTTCCCTGCCCCCGGGGGTCCGATGAGGATGATCCGCATGACCGGCAGCCGCTTCTGGGAAGAACGAGTTGGGGGCCGGCCGGGCCGGCATGACGACGGCGGACTCCCTGGCTCCGTGCGGACGGCCGCGTCAGTTCCGCTCCAGCAGGCCGCTGTAGTTCCGCATCACAAGGTGGCTGTCGATCTTCTGCACGAGATCGAAAACCACGCTGACGGCGATCAGAAGTCCGGTGCCTCCGTAGAAACTGGCCGCCTGGTAGGGAATGCCCAGGAATCCGGCGACAACCGTCGGAATGACCGCCACGAGGGCGAGAAAGCCGGCCCCCACGTAGGTGATCCGCTCCATGACCCGCTCCAGATAATCGGCCGTCCGCTTGCCGGGCCGATACCCGGGGATGAAGGCGCCGAAGTTCTTGAGGTTGTCGGCCATCTCCTTCGGGTTGAAGGTGATCGCCGTCCAGAAGTAGCAAAAAAAGTAGATCAGGGCGATGTAGACCACGTTGTACAAGTACGACTGGCCGCGGGTGAAAGACTCGTAGAGGCTCCGGAGCAGGTCGCTCTCGGGAAACGCCCGGCTCAGGTACTGAAACAGAAACTGCGGAAACAGGAGTAGTGAGCTGGCGAAGATGATCGGCATCACGCCCGCCTGGTTGACCCGCAGCGGCAGATACTGCCGGGTGCCGCCGTAGACCCGCCGGCCGCGGACGTGCTTGGCGCTCTGCGTTGGAATGCGTCGCTGCCCCTGGGTCATGAAGACCACGCCGGCCACGACCCCGATGAACAAGGCCACGAGCACGGGAATCATCTCGACACCGAGCTTGCCCGTGCCGGCCCCGCCGCCAACCTCCCAGGACGTGGATCCGGCCAGTTCCAACAGTGCCGCCGGCATCCCGGCCAGGATCCCGGCCATGATCAACAGGCTGATGCCGTTGCCGATTCCGAACTCGTCGATCTGCTCCCCGAGCCACATCAGGAAGATCGTGCCCGCGGTCATGGTCATGACCGCCACGAGTTGCCAGATGAACGGCAACCTGCCGTCCACCAGAAAGCCCTCCTGGATCAACGACTGCTCCCGGCCTGGTGCCGCCAGAAAGGCGACGTAGGCCCAGCTCTGCACGATGCTGATGAGCACGGTGGCGTAGCGGGTGTATTCGTTGATCTTCTTGCGGCCCGCTTCCCCCTCCTTCTGCAGCCGTTCGAGCGGCGGCCAGACCGTGCCCAGCAGCTGGAAGATGATCGAGGCGGAAATGTAGGGCATGATCCCGAGGCCGAAGATCGTCGCCTGGGAAAGCTGACTGGCAGAAAACACGGCGACTGTCCGAAGCAGCTCGCCCACGCCCCCCGACTGCTGGGAGAAGGCCGACATCACGTCGGCATCCACGATCGGCAGCGGTACCTGCCAGCCGACGCGGTAGATCGCAAGCAGGCCGAGCGTCAGCAGAATCTTCTGCCGCAACTCGGGGATCGTGAAAATGACGCGGATTTTTTCCAGCACGGTGAGCTCTCCTCAGGGCGGCCGACTCGGCCCGATACCCTACCCGCCAACCGGCTTTTTCCGCGACGCCTTTCCGACATTCCGCACCACCGGGGCGGGCCCGGGCAGTTCGGTGACGGTTCCCCCGGCCGCCAGGATCTTTTCCTTGGCCTGGGCACTGAAGTGGTGGGCCGAGACCTTGAGGGCCTTGGAGAGGCCGCCATTGCCCAGGATCTTGAGTTCGTGCCAAATCCCCTTGGCCACGCCCGCCGCCCGCAGCGAATCCGGAGTCACCTCACTGCCAGCCTGACAAGCCTTCTCCAGAGCCTCGACGTTCACACTGCGCACGATCAGGCCATGCCGGTTGTGAAAGCCCCGCTTCGGGATCCGCCGGATCAGCGGCAGCCGCCCCCCCTCGAAGATGCCGGCCGCCGACCACCCGGCAAGCTGGCCCTGCCCCTTGTCGCCCCGCCCGGCAGTGCAGCCGCGGCCGGAACCGGGCCCCCGGCCCACCCGCAGCCGCTTGCGGTTCTTATGGATGCCCTTGTTGACGCCGTCGAGTTGCATGGTGATCGATCCGTTGCTGGCAGGGTGAATGGACGCGTGGAACCGTTCAGGAAAGGCTGACACCCCGGAGCCGCTCGACCTCGTCCTTGGTGCGGAGTTGCTTGAGGCCCTCGATGGCGGCTTTCACGAGATTGACGGGGTTGGTCGAGCCGTGGGCCTTGCTGAGCACGTCTTGGATGCCGGCCGACTCACAGACGGCCCGGACGGCTGCACCGGCGATGATCCCGGTGCCGGGCCCGGCGGGCAGAAGCACGACCTTGGCAGTCTCGTACACGCCCTCCACCCGATGCGGGATCGTGCCCGACTGGATCGGCACCTCGACCAGGTTCTTCATCCCGTCCTTGATCGCCTTCTCGACGGCCGGCGGGACCTCGTTGGCCTTGGCGTAGCCCACGCCCACCTTCCCCTTCCCGTTGCCCACCACGACGAGGCCGGCAAAACTGAACCGGCGGCCGCCCTTCACCACGGTGGCGCACCGCCGCACCTTGACGACCTTCTCGACGAACTCCCCGGTGCGGGTTTCTTTGCCGGTGGACACGTGTGACTCTCTTCCTGATGGGTGCTGGGCTGTGAACTCTGGCTCAGAACTCGAGGCCGGCGGCCCGCGCCGCGTCGGCCAGTGCCGCCACGCGGCCGTGATACTTGAAGCTCCCGCGGTCGAAGCAGACCTTCGTCACGCCCGCCGCCTTGGCCCGCTCGGCGACCGCCTTGCCGATCACTTCGGCCGCCTGCTTGTTGCCGCCGAAGCCGACGGCGTCGCGGAGCTGGCGATCGACCGAACTGGCCGAGGCCAAGGTCTTCCCGGATGCGTCGTCGATGATCTGGGCGTAAATGTGCTTGTGGGTCCGAAACACCGAGAGCCTCGGCCGTTCGGTGGTGCCCTTGAGGGGCTTGCGGACGCGGTGCCGCCGGCGAATGCGTTGCCGGAGGATCGTGCGAGCGTGGTCCATGGTGTGTCAGTCGTGAGAGGGATGCGGAACACGGCCAACCGGCCGCGGGAACGGGCTTACTTGGTGACCGCCTTGCCCGCCTTGCGACGGACGTGCTCGTTTTCGTAGCGGATGCCCTTGCCCTTGTAGGGCTCCGGCTTCCGCAGGGCGCGAACCTCGGCGGCAAACTGGCCGACTGCCTGCTTGTCGATGCCCTTGATCGTGACGTGGGTCTGGTCGGGGCAGGTGACGGTCAGGTTGGCCGGGATCGGAACCTGCAGTTCGTTGGCGAAGCCGACCCGCAGTTGCAGGACGTTCTTTTGGATGGCGGCGAGGTAGCCCACGCCCACGATCTCGAGCTTTTTCTCGTAGCCCTTGGTCACCCCTTCGACCATGTTCGCCGCCAGAGCGCGGGTCAGGCCGTGGACCGACCGAGCCGTCCGGCCGTCGCCGTCCCGGGTGACGACGATCTGGCCGGCCGCGTCGTCGACGGCGACCTTGACCGCTGGATGCAGCGGCTGCTGAAGCTTGCCGAGCGGACCCTCCACGACGAGCGCACCGGCGCTCAGCGAGGCTTTCACGCCCTTGGGGATGGGAACCGGATTTTTGCCAATACGGGACATGCTGCCTGACCTCTCGGAACTACCACAACTCGCACAGAACTTCGCCGCCGAGCTTCTTTTGCCGCGCCTCGCGGTCACTGACGACACCACTGGACGTCGAGAGCACCGAAATGCCAAGCCCGCCAAGCACCGGCTTCAGCAGCGCCGAGCGGCTATAGACGCGACGGCCTGGCGAACTGACCCGGCGGATGTGCCGGATCAGCCGCTCGCCGTTGGGGCCGTACTTGAGTTCGAGCTGGAGCCTGGGGACGGGCGCGGCCTCGACCTCCCGCCAGTCCCAAATAAAGCCCTCGCGCTTCAGCACTTCCGCCAACCCGCGCTTCACCTTCGAGGTCGGAACCTCGACGGTGGCCCGTTCGACCCGCACCGCGTTGCGGATCCGGGTGAGCATGTCGGCGATCGGATCGGTCATCATGTCAGCAGCGCCCTCTTCTCGATTGCGGGATTCACCAGCTCGCCTTTTTTACGCCCGGAATACAACCCTGATCCGCAAGCTTGCGGAAGCAGATTCGGCAGGTGCCGAACTTGCGATACACGGCCCGCGGCCGGCCGCACAGCATGCACCGCCGCACCAGCCGTGTGGAAAACTTCGGGGGCCGCTTTGCGGCCGCGATCTTGGATTTGCTCGCCATAGGTCCGTTTTCGGGGTCGGTCTGTCAGCCTGATCGTCTTCCGTCGTCTCCGGGCTCGATGCCGCTACGCCGCGGCGTCGCCCTCTCCCTGTTTCTTCAACGGCAGCCCCATGGCCACCAACAGTTCACGGGCCTCGTCGTCGGTCTCGGCCGAGGTGACGAAGGTGATGTTCATGCCCTGGGGCCGCGTGTAGCGGTCGGGGTTGATCTCGGGAAACACGCCCTGCTCCGACAGCCCGAGGCTGTAGTTGCCGTTGCCATCGAAAGCGGTTGCCGAGAGACCCCGGAAATCTCGCACCCGCGGCAGCGCCACGGCCACCAACCGATCGAAAAACTCATACATCCGGTTGCCGCGGAGCGTGACCTTGCAGCCGATCGGCAGGTTCTCGCGGAGCTTGAAGCCCGCGACGGCCGCTTTGGAGATCGTGGCGATCGGCTTCTGGCCGGCGATCTGGGCCAACGCGCCGAGAGCCTCGTCGAGATACTTCTTTTCCGTTACCGCCGCGCCCACACCCATGCTGATCACGACCTTCTCGAGCCGCGGGATCGCATGGGGGTTGGTCCGCTCGAGTTTGTCGGCCAGGTGCGGCCGCACAGACTGCGTGTAGTGCTCGAGCATCCGCGGGGTCGCCGCTGGCTCGAGCGTCGCCGTGCTGGCTGCCTTGGTTTTCTTCGCCATCGAACTCGTTCCTGATCTCGTGATTCGTTGCCCGACCCGTTGTCCGCCTGTGTCGCCCGTCAGCCCTTGGCCGCAACCCGCGGCCGCCGGAGCGTGCCGAGGTCCGCCCCGCACTTCTTGCAGACCCGCACCTTGCCGCCGTCGGCCGTCGCGCGGGTTCCGAGCCTGGTCGCCTTGCCGCACGCGGTGCAGACGAGCAACACGTTGGAAACGTCGATCGGCATCTCCTTGCTCAGCCGCCCGCCCTGCGGATTCTTCTGGCTGCGGCGAATGTGCCGGTAGACGCGGTTCACTCCCTCGACCACGACGCTGCCGCCATGACCGGGCTTGCCTCCGTCCTTCGCCGACTTCACCGCCAGCACCTTGGCCCGCGTGCCCCGGGCGTTCCCGGTCCGCACTTCGACGATGTCGCCCGTCTTGATCAGCATCAGACCACCTCGCTCGCCAGGCTCACGATCTTCATGAAGTTGCGGTCGCGCAGTTCACGGGCGACCGCCCCGAAGATTCGAGTGCCCTTGGGATTTTTGTCGTTGTCGATGATCACGCAGGCGTTGGAGTCGAACCGCACGTAGCTGCCATCCTCCCGCCGCGTCGGCTTCTTGACCCGCACGATCACGGCCTTGACGACCGCCTTCTTCTTGACGTCGCTGCCGGGGATCACGCTCTTGACGCTGCAAACGATGATGTCGCCCAGCCCGGCGGTCCGCTTGCGGCTGCCGCCGAGCACTTTGAAGCACATCACTTCCTTGGCGCCGGTGTTGTCCGCGACGTTGAGCCGCGTCTGCATCTGGATCATGTCGCTTGTCCTTCTCCGCCGGCTCCATCGGTCTTACCACCGGTCGCCGCCGCCGCCTCGGCCCGAGCCGCCGTTTCCTTCAGCCGCGTCGCCCGGGCGCCGCTGCGAAGCGAAGCCACGTCCACCGCCGTGCTCTTGGCGACGACGCGGACCAACTCCCAGCGCTTCGTCTTGCTCCGCGGCCGGCACTCGATGATCTCCACCAGGTCCCCCGGCCCCGACTCGTCGTTCTCGTCATGGACGTGGCAGACGGTCCGGCTGTGGAGGATCCGGCCGTACTTCGGATGCCGGATGATCCGCGGCACTTCCACCCGCCGCGTCTTTTTCGCCGCGGCGCTGGTCACCGTCCCGGTCTCGACTCGCTTGGGCATCGATTCTCTTTCCTGGCGTGAACGTGCTGGTTGTCGGGCGCGGATCAGCTCGTCGCTCCGCCGGCCGACGGGGCCGGCGACACGAGCGTGCCCCGAGAGTTGAGGATGGTTTGGCAACGGGCGATCGTCTTGCGATGCTTCCGCATCTCGGAAGGAGCCGCCAGCTTTTCCGTCTGCGACTGCACCCGCAGGCGAAACAGCGATTCGGCCGCATCCTTCCAGACGAGCCGAATCTGCTCGTCACCCATCTCTCTGAGTTCCTTGGCTTTTGTCATCGTGATACCGTGTCGATCGTTGCGCTGAATCCGGTTGTCTCGTCCTACCCTACATTGCCCGCCGCTTCACGAACCGCACCCG
>JBIIYH010000210.1:0-4948 GCA_044346905.1 Pirellulales bacterium | reverse complement strand
CCGTCGTTGCGGTCGATCGCGATCACGATCGCCGCCGTCTCGCCGTACTGCCGAGCCAGGGCAGTGACCAGCGCCGCTTCGATGGCCTGGAACACGATCTCCTTGTCGATATTTTTGTCGCGATGAATCGCGTCGACGATGCGGAGGATTTCTTCTGGCTTCATGGTGTCTCGGCAAAGCCCGCGTGGAAGGCCGCCGCCGGCACTGCCGACGCCATACCACGACATGGGCGCCGAGACCGCCTTACCGCCGCCGCCCGAAAGCGGCCGGAAAGATCGGCCTGGAAGCGAATCCGCGAACCAGCAGCCATCCTCACGAAAGCCAAGCCGTCGAGACTAGGCGACGCGGTGCCGACTGTCAAGCAGCCGCAGGCCCCGCCGGCCAGCGGCGAAACACCACCGCCCCCGCCTGTCCCTGCGGGGTAGCGGCTACGGAGACGAACGAATCACCCGCGGAATCCCCGCGGCGGGCGGCCCGAACCGGGCAGGCTGCGTCGCTCGCCTGATAGTTGAGAAGCGGAAACAGCGTTCCCCGCCCGAGCGAGAGAATGCTGGCCACGCACTCGACCAAGCCGCTGCCGGCCCCAAGGTTGCCGAAGTTGCCCTTGGCGGCCACGGTCGGGATCCGGGCGGCAGCGTCGCCGAGCACATCGCCGAGGGCCGCCGCCTCCTCGCGGTCGCCGGTCACCGTGCTCAGGCCCTGAGCATGCACGTGCCCCAGCAGATCGGCGGCCAAGCCCGCGCGGTCGACCGCCGTGCGGATCGCCTGCGAGACCGCCGCCCGCCGCCGGCCGATGGCTCCCCGAGCGGCGGCGCAGGCCGCGCCGTGCCCTGCCACTTCGGCGTAGATGCGGGCGCCCCGCCTCCGAGCCGACTCGAGTTCTTCGAGGATCAAGACCGCCGCCCCCTCGCCCAGCACCATGCCCCGGCGACCGGCGTCGAAGGGCCGGCTCCAGGCGGCCGGGTCGCTGCCGGCCTCGTCGAGCGCCACCTGCTCGCTCTGCAGCGCGTGCACCGTCTTCATGGGATGGACGCGGGTGCCCGTGGCGCCGGCCACCATGATGTCGGCCATGCCCCGCTGGATCGTCACGGCCGCCTCCCCCAGGGCCAGGTGGCCGCTCGCCTCGCGGACGGTGAGGGAGTTGCTCGGGCCCCGCAGGTCGTTGAAGATCGCGATGTGGCTGCCCGGCATGTTGGGCAGGTATTTGAGCAGCCAGAGCGGGTTGAGCAGGGGCATGCCGTCGGTGGCCCAACGCGTGAAGTCGAAGCCGCCGTCGGTTCCCCGGCAGGCGGCGATGCCGGCGGTGAAGTCCTCGGGCAGCGTGAGCATGTAATCCGAGCCGAACACGCAGCCAAACCGCTCCGGCTCATACCGGGCGAGCGCGTCGCCCGCGTCGTGCAGGGCCCGCTGGGCCGCGGCCACCGCCATCTGGCTCTCCCGGCACATCACCTTGAGCCCTTTGCGGACGGCCTTTTTCTTCTCGCCATCGAGCTCGCCGAAGTCGGCGATCGCACCGCTGAAGCAGCGGGCTTCGGCGGCATGCCGCAGCGGCAGCCCAGCCGGGGAAAACGACTCGATCGGCACGACGCCGCTCGTGCCCCGCTCCAGGCCGGTCCACAACTCGTCGGTGGTCAGGCCCAGCGGGCAGACCACTCCCATTCCCGTCACCACCACCCGTCGCTCGCTCATGCAATCTCCGTCACGCTGGTTTCAGAAACCCGTCTCGCGAGGGCCGCCGGCGGGGTCGCGGCTCAGCGGCCACTGGCCAGCCGCGGCTCGACCACGACGACCACGTCCCGCCGCTCGACCCCGGGCAGCAGGGCCGCGACCGACCCATTCTGCGCGGGCACCGGCCACGGCACCAACCCGAGCCCGATCACCAGCGTGTGCGATGCGGGCCAGCGGAACCGCTCGCCGACGCGGACCGCCGCCACCTGCGGCACCTGGACGGCCACCGCCTGCCCCCCGGCCGGGGTCGGCAGCGAGACCGGCGCCATCCGCTCGATCTGGTCGATGCGGCAGCGAAACGCGGCCTCGACCGCCGTGCCGTCGCGGGACACGAGCGGGTGGATATCGATTGCGAGGCCCTCGTCGCAGGCGGCCTGCTTGGGCTGCCAGCCGGGCCAGGCGTTGGGCGTCTGGGCGTAATCCTCCACGTAGGCCTGCTGCCGCCCTCCCTTGAGCGACGCCGGCAGCCCGTTGGCGGCGAGCACCGGACCGGTGGGCAGTTCGGCGACGTCGCTGCGGCCTCGCAGACCGGCCAGCACCGCCGCCGCCGTCTCACGGGGCACGATCCAGGCCTGCACGCCCGGCGTGGCCGTGGGGATCGGCTGGAGCGCGGGCCGGGCCTTGGCCCGCCAGCCGGGGCCGTCCATGCCGAACACCCTCACCGTGAACCGATGCGGCGCGTCCGCCTCGGCCACGAACCGCTCCGCGATCTCGGCCACCTGGGCCTGCATCTCGGGCGTGTGGTAGCAGGAGAGCTTGCCGTCTCCGCCCGAGAGCGAAGCCGGGATCGTGCCATGCCAGGCGGGATAGCCCGTCTCCTGCAGGATCCACTCGACGACGTGCCGCTCGCTTCCCTCGCCCGCGACCTTCACGAATGGCCCGAGGTCGTAAGTCTTCCAGGTCTGCCCCGCGTCGGACGGCAACTGCGCCGACGTCTGACGAAGGCCCACCAGGCATGCCGCGAGCAGCATGCCGAGCACCAGGGTGTGCTGCCGCGACCGGTCCATGGTCGGTGGCCCTCCAGGCGGGAGGCGGGCGGATCAGGAATCGAGCCGGGCGAGCACCAGGCTCGCGTTGTGGCCCCCGAAGCCGAAGCTATTGCTCATCGCCACATCGACCTTCGCGTCACGGGCGACGTTGGGCGTGTAGTCGAGGTCGCAGGCCGGGTCGGGCGTGTGATAGTTGATCGTGGGCGTGATCACGCCGCGGGCGATCGTGAGCGAGCACACCACGAGTTCGATGCCGCCGCTGGCGCCCAGCGTGTGGCCGAGCTGGCTCTTGGTGCTGGAGACGGCCAGCCGCTTGGCCTGCGGGCCGAAGACCCGCTTGATCGCGGCGGTTTCCGCCTTGTCGCCCAGGGGCGTGCTCGTGCCATGAGCGTTGATGTACTGCACGGCGTCCACGCCCAGGACCGCGTCGGCGAGCGCCGCCGCCATCGCCTGGCCGGCGCCGCGGCCCTCCTCGTCGGGCTGCGTGATGTGGCCGGCGTCACCGCTGGCGCCGTAGCCCTTGAGCTCGGCGTAGATCCGGGCCCCGCGGCGGCGGGCATGCTCCAGCTCCTCGATCACCACCACGCCGGCCCCTTCGGCCAGCACGAACCCGTCGCGGTCGGCGTCGAAGGGGCGACTGGCCGCCTGCGGCGCGTCGGAGCGGAAGGAGAGGGCCCGCATGTTCTGGAAGCCGGCCAGGCCGATCGGCGTCAGGGCCGCCTCGCTGCCGCCGGTGACCATCACGTCGGCGTCGCCGTATTGAATCGCCCGCAGGGCCGAACCGATCGAGTTGGCGGCGCTGGCGCACGCCGTGGCCACGGCGAAGTTCGGCCCCTTGATCCCGTACAGGCTCGAAACGTGGCCGCTGGCCGAGTTGACCATCAGCTTCGGAATCGTGAACGGCGAGACCTTGTCGATGCCCTTGTGGAGCAGCCGCTCCTCCTGGACTTCGAACTCCCACAGCCCGCCGATCCCCGAGCCGATCACCACGCCGCAGCGGAAGGGATCCTCTTGCGAGAAGTCGAGCCCGGAATCGGTCACGGCGTCCTTAGCCGCGGCGAGTGCGAACTGCGTGAACCGGTCGAGCCGCTTGAGCTCCTTGGGCGGCGCGATGTCCTCCGCCTCGCCGTTCCAGTGCACCTGGCCACCGAACTGGACGCGGTAGCCCTCGACACCGAACAGGTCGATCGGGCCGACGCCGCTGTCACCGCGGACGACCCGCTCCCAGAAGGCCTCGATTGCCCGTCCCAGCGACGTGACCACTCCAAGGCCCGTCACCACCACCCGTCGCTTCATCGCGTCTCCCGCCGCTCAACCGGCGGCAGACCCGGAGGCCTGCTGCTTCTCGATGAAGTCGATCGCCTGGCCGACGGTCTGGATCTTCTCGGCTGCATCGTCGGGGATGTTGATCTCGAACTCTTCCTCGAGTTCCATCACCAGTTCGACGGTGTCGAGCGAGTCGGCGCCGAGGTCGTTGATGAACGACGTCTCCCGGGTGATCTGCTCCTTGTTCCCCCCGAGCTGCGACGCCACGATTTCGATCACTCGATCTTGAACTGATGCCACCTTGCGAATCCTCCTCGGGCTCGGAGCCGATCATGCACGGACCTGGCCAGCCTCCAGACTGCGCCGCTTGCCCGTGTTCACTGCGAAGATATACCCGTTCGGCCCTGAACGTGTCCAGACCGTGAAAAACCGCTCCAACCTGGGCAGGAGCCCGGTTTCCCACGCCTGCAGGCACAAGGCTCGGGGGCGCCCATGCCCCGGAGCCGGCCTTGCTGGCAAGCGCAGGCAGGATGCCGAAGCGCAGCCAGCATGGAGTGAGCGGAGGCCAGGAAGGCCGGAGCGAACGTCCGGGCGATGGGGCATGGGCGACCCCGAGCGGCAGAGGACGAAGTTCTCGAACCGGCTCGCGCGGCGCCCTACCCTATCAGTCCGCCGTCCACGACCAGCGTCTGGGCGGTGATATAGCCGGCCGAGGGCGAGGCCAGGAAGAGCACGGCGTCGGCGATCTCGGTCGCCTCGCCGAGCCGTTTGGCCGGCACCCGCTTCTTCACCTCGTCGAGCAGGACGTCGCCCAGGGCCGCCGTCATGTCGCTGGCGATGAAGCCGGGGGCCACGGCGTTGACCGTGATCTTCCGGCCGGCGAGTTCCTTGGCGACGGTCTTGGTGAGGCCGACCAATCCGGCCTTGGAGGCCGAGTAGTTGGCCTGGCCGGGATTGCCGATCAG
>JBIIYH010000039.1:0-16038 GCA_044346905.1 Pirellulales bacterium | reverse complement strand
GTCCGGCCTCGTTCTTCAGAGTCTCATGGAGCGACCGTGGCATGCGCACGGTCACCACCCGCTGGGTCTCGCGGTCGGTGGGGCGATCCTGCTGCCGCGACCGCAGGCTGTCGAGCATCTCGCGGATTCGAGCGTATTGCGGCGAGCACTCGAACCGGACCAGCGACTCGGGTTCGCTGAAGGTCCGCCGCACGATCCCCTCGACGCCCAGAACCTCACGGAAGAAGACCACCCACTCGGGGTCCATGGCATAGAGCCGCTCGGCAACCTGGAGCACGGCGGTGGCGGCATGGGGGTCGGCGGGGGCGGTCTTCGTGGCCATGAGGAGGATCCTGCGTGGTGGTTGAGGGGGCGGTCTCGGGCCGGCCACGGACGTCCCGCGGTCATCGGCTGGAAAACCTTTGGCAAGCAGTCAAGTGACAGCATGAAGTGCTTGCTGCGCAACGACTTGCGACCAAGGGCACTGCCCTGACTCGCAACCAGGCAGTGCTGCTTCGCGGCGAGGCAGCGGGAGTCCTGCCTAGGAATCGCGCAGCGTCACCGGTTCGCAAATCCCAATTGTCCGGCTCGCAACGCCGGGCGAAACAAGGCTCAAGCCTGAGGGTTTGCCCAGTTTCACAGGCGGCTTGCGGCCACCACGTGATCGGTAACGGCCTCGGCCACCTCCGGGCCGACGACTGCTTCGAGCCCCCGCCAGCCCGGGACGGCGTTCACCTCCAGGATGAGGACTCGACCGTCGCGGGCGGGCAAGAGATCGACCCCGGCCAGCGGTGCCCCCACGGCGTCGGCGGCGCGGCGGGCCAGGTTGCCCCAGTCGGCCGGCACCACCAGTGACTCGGCGCGGCCGCCCAGGGCCAGGTTGGTCCGCCACTCCCCGGGGGCCGCGTGGCGGCGCATCCCGAACAGCCGCTCGCCGACCACCAACACCCGCACGTCCCAGCCGGGGTGCGGGATGAACTCCTGAAGGTAGACGACGCCGCCGGTCTCGGCCGTCAGGTCGCTCGCGTCACCGGCCGCCACCCGCACGAGCCCGCGGCCCCGCGAGCCGAACAGCGGTTTGATCACGCAGTCGCCACCGAGCTCGGCGCGGGCCTGGGCGACCGAGGCTTCGTCTTGCACGACGAGCGTCCGCGGCACGGGCAAGCCGGCCTCGGCCAGATGGGCGAGCGTGAGATACTTGTCGATCGCGATCTCGAGCGCTTTGGGCGGATTGACGACGGGCGTGCCCGCGGCGGCGAGCCGGCCAAGCACGTCCATCCGAAAGATCACCTCCTCGAGTCGCGCGTCGGCGGGCGACGTGCCCGGCATCCCCCGGACGGCGATCACGTCGGCGGCGGCGAACTCCGGTGGTCCGAATCGGGGCCCGTCGAGGGCGACCGCCGCCCGCAGGGCCTGCCAGCGGACGATCGTCGCCCTGAGCCCGCGGGATTCGAGGCCGGCGGCCAGTCGCCGGGCATGCCAGCCGTCGGGCTCGCCGAGGATGCAGGCCCGCCTCGTCATCGGCCGCCGGCGGCGAACGACGCCGCGACGATCGCCGGCTCGACGCTTCCGAAGACCTGCCGCATTCCCGAGGCCATGTCGACGAACTCGATCCGCGCAGGTGCGAACAGGGCCGGGTCGATCGCGTAGAAGTCGCGGCCGGCTGCCTCGAAGACGGCCTTGAAGGGCTTGCCGAAGGCGGGTGAGGCGCGGCTCACCGCGGCCGGGCCGAGTTCGGCAACCTCGGCGGCGGCGTCTTCCACTTCGAGCACCACGCTTCCGCCATACAGGATCGCGTCGTTCGTCAGGCCAATGGCCGTCAGGTCGTCGGCTGCGACGGGAGGCAAGGGCGCCGTGCCCGAGCCGCCACGGATTCTCGCGAGATCGAAGCCGAGGTCGTGGAGTTTGTGGATCGCCGTCTCCAGTGACCGGGCGGCCACCTGGAGCGTGCCGGCCGGGCTGGCGGTGCGGGCCACGAGCAGGAGGAGCTTGTCGGGCGGCACGCCCGCCGCCGTGGCGAGGTCGCGGCAGACGTCGGCCGGCGGCAGTCTCGACGCCTCGAGCAGGCCGACGGCGACCGGCGGCCGCTCCCGCAGGCCGATGTCGTCGAACAGGTCTTCCCTGCCGATCGCCGCCCGCATCGGGCCGCTCGCCATCGCGAAGTAGCCATCGGCAGACACCTTCCAGCCGGCGTACTGGGCGGCGAGGCAGGCGGCGACCGCCTGCTCGCTCGTCACCCGGACGGTCGGCCGGGGACAACCCGGCCAGGCCGCCTCGCCCGCCGCTTCGGCCGCCGGCAGGAGCGTGACGGAGCCGGCGCCCCCGAGCGCCACGCGGGCCATCTCCAGGCCGGCCTCGTCGCCGCCGGCCGCCGCGACGCCGCAGTCGAGCACCCGCACGCCGGCCCGGTCGTGGCATGCCACCGCGAGGGCGTCGGCGCGGCGCACCATCCCCGCGGCGATCTCGTAGCCCCGCTCGTTCAGACCCATGCATGGTTCTCCAGGTGCGGACATAATGCCTGCCCGGCGGGCATGCGGCAACGAGGCTGCGCGGCACCGCCGTCTCCCGCCCTCCGCCCCCGCAGGAGCCCGTTTTCTGTGGCCAGCCTGACCGTCGAGAACTACGCCAAGACGATCTACCAGCTCACGGCATCCCAGGACGGGCGGCCGGCCAGCACTGGGCAGATCGCCACCACCCTGGGCGTCTCCCCGGGTACCGTGACCAGCATGCTCAAGACGCTCGACGCAGCGCGGCTGGCGACCCATCGGCCCTACGAGGGCGTGGCGCTCACCCGCGCCGGCCGGATGCTCGCCCTGCGGGTCATCCGCCGCCATCGGCTGATTGAACTATTTCTGATGCGGACGCTCGACATGACCTGGGACGAAGTGCACGACGAGGCCGAGCACCTCGAGCATGCCGTCAGCGACCTGCTCGTGGAGCGGATCGACGCCTTCCTCGGTCGGCCCGAGGTCGATCCGCACGGCGACCCGATTCCGCCGGCCGACGCCCACACCCTCGGCGATGGCGAGGAGGCGCCGCCGCGGTCGCTGGCCGACTGCGGGGCGGGCACCGGCTTCCGGCTGGCGCGGGTGCTCGACCAGTCACCCGAGTTCCTCCGCTACCTGACCGAGTGCGGCCTGGCGCTCGGCACCGTCGGCGCGGTGGAGCGGAATCCCGACGGCGCGGGTCTGATGCTGGTGCGGGTGGCGGGCCGGCCGCTGTCCCTGGCGCTCGAGGCCGCCGGCAAACTCGCCGTGGCCGAGGCCTGAGCGGCGTCGCGCTCCTCCCGGTGTCAGCCCGCCCGCGGTACTCCGCGGCGTTCCCAGACGGCCGACTGGCCGAGGCACTCATCCACCAGCACCCGGAGCGTGCCGGCAAGCGGCGTGCCGCGAGCCGCGAGCGACTCGAGCAGCCGGCCGCCGATCCAGCCCGCGATCCACTCGGCGGTGGTGTTGGCCACCGGCAGGAGCACGCACTCTGGCGCCGGGAACACCCAGCGGCGATCGGCGAACCGCACGGTCACCTCCGGGCCGCCGAGCGGGCCCGTCGCCGTCTCGACTGCCAGAAACTGGTTGGCGGTTGGCAGCAACATCTTGTGGTCGAGCCCGGTGACGATCGCCGTCACGGCGTCCCGCAGGGCGATGAAGTCGATCACCATGCCGTGTCGATCGGGAGAGCCCTCGACGTCCACGCCGACCGTCCAGTTGTGGCCATGCACCGGCTCGCAGAAGTCGTCGGCGAGCGTGATGAAGTGGCCTGCGCAGAAGACGTGTACGGCCTTGCGGAGCTGAACCTGGTGGCGATCGACGGAGGTGCGGTTGGTCATGGCTTTGGCGTCGGGGGGAGCATGGCGGCGAGGGGGGCTGCGAGCCGCCCGTCTCGGAGCAGAATATAGAGGGCCGCGGCGACCAGGTCGGCGGTGGTGCCCGGGTTGAGCCGGCGCGGCGCCCGGAGCGAGGCGTCGAAATCCGCGATTGCAGCGAGCCAGTCGGGCGCGGCGGCAGCCGCGGGGCAGGCGGGCTCGCGGGCCACGAGGGCCGCCGCGCGGGCCGAGACTTCCTCTCCGGCGGCGTGCCCGTGGCGGCGGCCGATCAGCGAGTCGGGGCGGCGGGCGAGCTGTCGCAGTTGGCAGCGGACGATCGCCGGCTCGAGCGGCCAGCCGCCGCCGACGGTGGCGGCGAGGTCGGCCACCGGGCCGGCGAAGAGTTCGTCGTAGCCGTGGGCCCACATCCGTGCGATCGTGTCGCGGTCGGCCGACTCCCGCATCGCCGCGCGAATCTCGGTCGGCGGCGGGCCGGCGAGGTCCCAGCGGTCGCTCCGGCCCAAGCCGCCCGGCTTGGCGAGCTGAATCGCCTCCCAAATCGCCGCCGCGTCGGCCGGCCCGGTGGCCGCCACGACCGCGTCGGCGGCCGCCGCCGAAAGCGGCATCGGGCCGGTCGTCGGGCCGCGGATGGCGGCCAGCGGCGCGACGAGGAGCACGATGCCGAGGTTCGCGTTGGAGGGCGTCGCGGCCACGGCCGCCCGCACTGCCGCGTGGATCGTCTCGCCGAGCGGCCGCGTGGCTGCGGCGTCGATCGCCGGCGCGATCGCGATGCCGGCGGTGACGAGATCCGCGAACGCGAGGTCGGGGAACGACGCGGCGGGGTGGACGTTGCCCGGCTTGGCGGCCGCCGCCTCGAGGATGCTCGCGACGGCCGCGCACCAGCCCCGGCCCCCAGGCGGGAGCGACGCGGGCAGCGCCTGAGTGGCCGCGGCGACGGCTGTGTGGAAGCGGTCGGACGAAGGCGTCATGCGAGGATTTCGTGAGCGACAGGCGTCGGACTCGTTGCAAGTCTCGAGGCTACACTGTGGTTGATTTCCAGGCGATCACCAAGGGCGACGACAAGGAGCAGGGCACGGCATGGCGTCCACGAATGCGGCCGAGGCGAGCATGGGGCCGGAGTGCTTCATCAACCGGGAACTCAGCTGGCTGGAGTTCAACCTCCGGGTGCTCGAGGAGGCCGAGAACGACGAAAACCCGCTGATGGAGCGGCTCAAGTTCCTGGCGATCTTCAGTTCGAACCTCGACGAGTTCTTCATGGTCCGCGTGGCGGGCCTCCGCGAGCAGGCCTTCGGCGAGAGCGCCCCGCAGGACGAAGCCCCCGACGGGATGACGGCTTTGGCCCAGCTGAAGGCGATCGCCGTCCGCACGCAGGAGCTGGTCGTCCGGCAGTATCGCTGCCTCCGCGAGCGGCTCGCGCCGGCCCTCGAGGCCGAAGGCTTCCAGCTGCTGCGCTACGCCGACCTCGTGGGGCCGCAGCGGGAGCAGGTCGATCGGTTCTTTCGCGACCGGGCGCTGCCGATCCTCACGCCGATGGCGGTCGATCCCGCGCACCCCTCGCCGCGATACCACAATCGCGGCCTCTATCTCGGCGTGATGCTGCATCGGGCCGAGGGGCTCGGGCCCAAGCAGTTGTTCGCCGTCGTCCAGGTGCCGCAGGTGCTGCCGCGGATCGTGATGCTCTCCGGCGGCGAGCCGGGGCGGACCCCGTTCGTGCTGCTGGAAGACGTGATCTCGGCCCGGCTGCCCGACCTGTTCGGCGGCTTCGAGGTGGACACCTGGACGGCCTTCCGCGTCACCCGCGACAGCGACCTCGAACTGCTCGAGCAGGAGTCGGACGACATGCTCAAGCTGATCGAGGACCGGCTCAAGGCCCGGCAGCGGGGTCAGGCCGTGCGGATCGAGGTGGCGTCGAAGGCCGACCAGCGATTGGCCGCGTTGATCATCGACGAGGAGCGGCTGCGGGCCCCCGAGGGCGACGACGGCTACAGCGAGGTCTACCGGATCGACGGGCCACTCGACCTGACCGCGCTCTGGGAACTGCACAAGCTACCCGGCTTCGAGCGGCTCCACGACAAGCCCTTCACTCCCCGCCCGCCGCGGGGCATGGGGCGGCAGGCCGACGACATCTTCCGGACGATCGCCAGCCGCGACATCCTGCTCCATCATCCCTATGAGTCGTTCGACCCGGTGGTGGAGTTCGTGACCCGGGCCGCCGCCGATCCGCGGGTCTTGGCCATCAAGCAGACGCTCTACCGCACGAGCGGTGACTCGCCGATCTCTCGGGCCCTGATCGACGCGGCCGAGTCGGGCAAGCACGTGACGGCGCTGGTGGAGCTCAAGGCCCGGTTCGACGAGGCCAACAACGTCAGCTGGGCCCGGCAGATGGAGCGGGCGGGCGTGCACGTCGTGTTCGGGTTTCTCGACCTCAAGACCCACTGCAAGGTCTCGCTGGTGGTGCGGCAGGAGGGGAGCGGGCTCAAGCGCTACGTGCATCTCGGCACCGGCAACTACAACCCCACGACGGCACTGCTCTACACCGACCTGGGCCTGTTCACGGCCGACGAGGCGATCGCGGAGGACGCCTCGGCACTGTTCAATCTCCTGACGGGCTACTCGCAGGGCCACGCCTGGCAGCGGCTGATCGTGGCGCCCGACGACCTCCACCGGCGGACGCTCGAGCTGATCGAGGAACAGACACGCCGATCGCTGGCGGGGCGGCCTGCCCGGATCTTCGCCAAGCTCAACTCGCTCGTGGATCATCAGGTGATCGAGGCCCTCTACCGCGCCAGCCAGGCGGGCGTGCCGATCGACATCGTGGCCCGCGGGATCTGCTCGCTGCGGCCGGGCGTGCCGGGATTGAGCGAGACGATCCGCGTCCGGAGCGTGGTGGACCGGTTCCTGGAGCACAGCCGGGTCTACGTGTTTGGGCCCGACGAGGAGGCGAGCGTGTTTCTCTCGAGCGCCGACTGGATGCCGCGAAACTTCTTCCGGAGGGTGGAGGTAATGTTTCCGGTCCTCGACCCCGAACTCTCCGGCAGGATCCTGCGGGAGATCATCCCCGTCTACCTGGCCGACAATACGCGGGCCCGCGTGCTCGATTCCGCGGGTCAGTTTCACCTGCTCCATCCGGCGGCGGGCGAGCCGGCAGTGCGGTGCCAGCAGGAGTTTCTGGCGCAGCGGCCCGAGGCCGTGGCCGTCGAGCCGCGGGACCCCGCGGCCGGCTGAGGCCCGTTCTGCGGTCCACTTCCGCCCCCGCCTGACCTGACTTACCATTTCTCTTTCGGGCACGGTCAGCGGTTTCGCCGGCCCAGGTTTCGCGGCTTCAGGATCGATCCATGGCGGAGGACTACTACGCGACGCTGGGCGTGTCGCGGACCGCGTCGGCCGAGGACATTCGCAAGGCCTACCGCGAGCTGGCCCGCAAGTATCACCCCGACCTCCATCCCGACGACGAGAAGGCGAAGGAGAAGTTCAAGCAGGTCCAGAACGCGTTCGACGTGCTCAACGATCCCAGCAAGCGGGAAATGTATGACCGCTATGGAAGCTCGTTCGAGGGCGTGGGTGGAGGCGGGCCGCAGGGCGGCTGGGGTGGCGGGCCGTTCGGCGGAGGCGGCGCGGGCGGCTTCCCCGGCGGGGGCGAGGTCGACCTGGAAAGCCTGTTCGGTGGCGCGGGCGGATTCGAGCAGATCTTCGGCCGGTCGGCCGGCGGCCGCGCGACCCGGGGCCGCCGCCGGGCGGCCCAGGCGCCGGGCCAGGATGTCGAGGCCCGAATCGAGATTCCCTTTCGTCTGGCGATCGACGGCGGCAAGACCGATCTCCATGTCGATCGCGGCGGCGGCAAGACCGAGACCATCACGGTCACGATCCCGCAGGGCGTCCCCGACGGCGGGCGGATGCGGCTGCGTGGGCAGGGCCTGCCTGGCAGCGGCGGCGGTCCGGCCGGCGACCTGCTCTTGTCCGTGCACGTCGAACCCCATCCGATCTTCCGCCGCTCCGGCGACACGCTCGAGATCACGCTGCCGGTCTCGCTCTCGGAGGCGATCGAGGGAGCGAAGGTGGACGTGCCCACGCCCTGGGGCACGATCGCGCTGCGGATCCCGCCCCGGACCTCCGGCGGCAGGAAGCTGAGGGCCGCGGGGATGGGGGTGCGGCATGCCAACGGCGCCAAGGGTGACCTGATCGCCGAGGTGCAGATCGTGCTGCCCGCGGTAGCCGACGAGGACGCGACCCGGCTGCTCGAGGCGGCGAAGGTCGCGGAGGCCGGGGCGGCCGCGAAGGCGGGAGGGGCGGATCCGCGGGCCGGCCTGCGGTGGTGACGCCTGGCGGCCGGGAGTTGCCCAGGCAGCGACGCATCCTGTCCCCGGCCGACTTCTCCCGCGTCTACGCCCGCCGGGCGACCGCCGCGGCGGGTTCACTCGTGCTCTATGCCTGCCCGCGGGACGACGCCGCGGCCGAGGCCCGCCTGGGGCTTTCCGTGTCGCGGCGGATCGGCAATGCCGTGGTCCGCAACCGCTGGAAGCGGCGGCTGCGGGAGGCCTTTCGGCTGGTGCGGCCGCGGCTGCCGGCGGGGAGCGACTACGTGATCGTCGTCCGCTCGGGCCTGCCGCCGCGGGGCGCTCCCGGGGCGAGCGAGGTCGAGGCCGCGATCGTGGCGCTCGCGGCCCGCGTGACCGGGCGGCCGGGCTACGCGACCATGACGCCGCGGCCGGACGGCCGCCGACGGCCGGGCCGGGGGAAGAAGACGTGAACCCGCTGCTCGATCGCGTGGGGCGGGTCTGCGACCGGGCGGCATCGGCCGTGCTCGTCGGCCTCGTGATCGTCTACAAGGCGACGCTCAGCCCGCTGCTCGGCCGCCACTGCCGGTTCACGCCGACCTGCAGCGGCTACTTCCGCGAGGCGGTCGAGAAATACGGCGCCATTCGCGGCACCCTCAAGGGGCTTGCGCGGATCGGCCGCTGCCACCCCTGGCATCCGGGCGGCCACGACCCGCCCTGAGGCGACCGCGGGCTATTCCGGCTTCTGCACCAGGTCGAGCAGTCGGCCGGGCGAGCCCATGATGTTGTAGCCGGCATCGACGTGGAGGATCTCGCCCGTGATCCCGAGCGACTCCCGCGACAGCAGCCAGGCGCCTGCCTTGCCCACCTCCTCGTGGGTGATGTTGCGGCCCATCGGCGACATGTGCTGGTAGAGGCCGAGCATGTCGTCGACACCGGCGCCGCGGCCCGCGAGCGTCCGCAGGGGGCCGGCGCTGACCGCGTTGACCCGGACCCCGGCCGGGCCGAGGTCGTAGGCCATGTACTTCACGCAGGCGTCGAGCGTGGCCTTGCAGACGCCCATGATGTTGTAGCCGGGCACGACCTTCTCGCCGCCAAAGTAGGTGAGCGTGAGGATCGAGGCGTCTTTGGCGAGGATGCCCCGCACGAGCCGGCCCACGGCCAAGAGGCTGTAGGCGCTCGTCTCCATCGCCACGCGGAAGCCCTCGCGGCTGCAGTTGGTGGTCTCCCCCTTCAAGTCCTCCAGCGGGGCGAAGGCGATCGAGTGGACCACGAAGTCCAGCGTGCCGAACTCCTGCTTCGCCCGGTCGATCACGGCCGCGATCTGGGCGTCGTCGGAGACGTCCATCGGAACCAGAAACGCGGCGTTGGGCTCGGGGTCGGTCAGCTGGGAGACGCGGCGGCGGTTTCGTTGCCGCTCGTCGTCGGGCCGGTCGGGCAGGTGGGAGAAGCCGATCTTTCCACCTTCGGCCATCACTTCCTTGGCGATCGCCCAGGCGATCGAATGGTCGTTGGCGACGCCGAGCACGAGCCCCTTGAGTCCGTCGAATCTGCCCATCGAGAACGCTCCTCCGCGGGGTGTCGTGATCTGAACGGTCGCGCTCGGTACCTGCCGGCGTCACCCGCCGCCAGGACCGCTCGTGAATCGGCGGAATGTAGCGGCTCGCGGAAATTCCCTCAACGCGGGCGCTCCCTTGTCCCGATCCTCCGCGCGGGGTAAAAAAACAAGGGCTGCCTCGTTAGCTCAATTGGTCAGAGCATCTGACTCTTAATCAGAGGGTTCTTGGTTCGAGTCCAAGACGAGGCACTTTTTTTGTCGCCTGCCGCCCGGCCCCGCAGTCAACGCCGCAGGTCGATCACGCCGACGGCCAGCCGCCGGTCGGTCCGGTAGGGGTCGCCGCCTCCGTTGCGGCCCTCCGCCTGGCGGTGAAACTGCTCGACCCAGTAGTAACCGTCGAGCGTACCGGCCCGGATCGCGTCGGTAACGAGCTTGTTCCGCTCGCGGTCGATGTCGGGGCTGATCTTATGGGTCACGCCGCCGGTCGTGCGGCTGAGTTCGACCCGCTCGTCGAACGTGGCTGCTCCGAGCCAGAGCGGCCGGCCTGCCCGGTCGCGTTCCTCCGACCGCCAGAAGCGGACGTGGTGCCGCTGCTTCGGGCTCCCTCCCACGGGTTGCTCGAAGGCGGCGTCCTGCCGCCGGTCCCAGAGGTAGAGGTCGCTGACCGGCGCATGGGCATAGGGCTTGTGCAGGACGACGTCGGCGGCGATCCGCAGCGAGGTCTTGAGCGTGATCGGGTCGGCGGCGTACCAGCCGGCCACGGCGAGGGCTTGGTGCAACTCCTCTTCGGTGCCGACGAAGGCGATGTTGACGGCGTCGCCCTGGTGGCCACGGGAGGTGGTCGTGTGCCGGGGCGACCGGGCCAGCGCCGGATGGCCTTCGATCGTCTCGGCGGGCTCGATGGCCTCGGTCGGCTGCCGGGGTTGCGGCCCCTCAGCAGCCTGACCGGTCGGGCTGCTGAGCGTCGCCGGCAGCAGCGTCGCGAAGATCGCGATGCCGATGGTCGGCCGAGATAGCGGGTGGCATGAGAGTTGGGTGGCCACGAGTCGACTCCGTCACGAACTCTGCTCTGTCATCAACTGATGACGCCGCCTTGGCGGGCTCGACGCGAACCGTAGCCGACGCCGAACCGCGGGCCAATGTCGGACCGTCGCCGGCTCCGCGCGGAGGCCCGCGATCCGGCGAGCCTGAGAAGACTGGGCAGGCTGGGGCCGGCTTGTGGATCGGGTCGGGAAACCCGTCGCCGCGACGGGGATTTCGCCGGGGCGTGTCGGACGGACGATCCAATCCCCACGGGCGGCGGCCGGTGCACGGCCGCGCCGACGAGCCATCACCGAGCAGGAGCGCCAGTCGTGGCCAGCAGGAAAAAGAAGAGCAAGCAGAACGCCGTCCAGATGGTCGCCGGGGTCGCCACGATGGGCATGCCCGCCCCGGTGCAGAAGGTCGCCTCGTCGAAGATCGGCTCCCTGCTGTTCTTGGCGGCCGCGGTCGTGGCCATCGCCACCGGCGCGATCACGATCTCCTTTCAAGGCGGCCTGCCCAGCGTGACCGTTAACGAGGCTCGGGCCCAACAGCTCAAGCAGCAGGTCGAGACCCAGGCGCGGATGGCGGTCGGCCGCATCGCCGAGGAAAGCAGACCGGTAGGCGTGCGGTAACCTGATCCCGCGATCAGGCGTCCTCGTCGCCTGGCTCGGAGCCTGCTCCGGCTTGCCGCCGCGCATCCAGGCTCCAGGGGCCGGCGCCGTTGGCCATGATCAGAACCATCGTCCCCATCAGGGCGAGGTTCTTCATGAAGGCGATCTGCTCCGGCATCTGCTCCTCGGCCGGCAACTTCCAGAAGGCGTGGAAGTAGTAGGTCGCCGCGGCCAAGAACACGAGCAGCAGCAACGCCCCCAGGCGAGCCCGGAATCCGAGGATCAGCGACAGCGAGCCGAGGATCAGAAAGGCGATCGCGCCGGCCAGCAGGATCTTGGGCTGCGGAACCCCCTTGCCCGCCATCATCTCGGCCACATTGTTGAACTGCGGAATCTTGTTCAGCACCGCGCTCGAGAGAAAGATCGCGGTGATCATCAGCCGAGCGACGAGCGAGAGGAAGCCCTGGATGACGTGCATGGGGTGACTCCGAAGGACGATGGCCCGGCCGCCGCCGGTGTGCCACGCCGGCAGCCAGAGGCTACCATGCCGAGTGGATCAGTTGGCAAGGCCGATTCGCTGGTCCTGCGGGTTCCTGGTGAGTGGCGAGCATGAGCCTCGAAGTGGAGATCGACGTGCAGGCGGTCGCGGCCCTCCGGGCCGATGGGGAGCCATTCCTGCTCCTTGATTGCCGCGAGCCCGACGAGTATGCAATCGCCAGGATCGAGGGGGCCATGCTGATCCCGATGCGGACGATCCCCGAACGCCTGGCCGACCTCGAGCCCCACCGCGAGAGCCGGATCGTGGTGCATTGTCACCACGGCGTCCGCAGCCTCCGCGTCACCCGCGTCTTGAGGGAGCGGGGCTTCGCCGGCGCCCAGAGCATGACGGGCGGCATCGAGGCCTGGTCGCTCGAGATCGACCCCGCGACGCCCCGCTACTGACCCCCCGTGGCCATGCTGGAGCCCGAGCCCGTGAGCTTCGTCGAGATCCTGCTCATCGCCCAGGCGGTCGCTTCCGGCATGATGGCGGGAATCATCTGGTTCGTGCAGGTGGTGCACTACCCGCTGTTTGCCGCCGTGACCGGCCCGCACGACGCCGAATACGCCCGTGAAAACCAGGCCCGAACGTCGCTGGTGGTGCTCCCGCCGATGCTCGTCGAGGCGGTGGCCGCCGGCTGGATCGCTGCTTGGCCGCCGGCCGGTATCGGCCGCGGGCCGGCTCTGGTCGGGCTCGCACTCGTGGGGCTCGCATGGCTCTCGACGCTCGCTGTGCAGATGCCGCTCCACGCCCGGCTGGCCCGCGATGGCCACGCGGCCGGTGTCGTCACGACGCTCGTGCGGACGAACTGGCCGCGGACGGTCCTCTGGACGGCCCGCGCCATCCTCGCCGCCTGGATGCTCGCCGCCGCGTGACGCCGGCCCCGGTGGGCGTCACGCCAGGACGCCACGGACCACGTGGCCGTGCACGTCGGTGAGCCGGAACTGGCGGCCCTGGTAGCGGAAGGTGAGCCGGGTGTGATCGATGCCCACCAGATGCATGATCGTGGCCTGCATGTCGTGCACGTGCACGGGGTCGGCCGTGATGTTCCAGGCGTAGTCGTCGGTCGAGCCGTAGACGTGCCCGGGCTTCGCTCCGCCCCCTGCCAGCAGCCAGGAGAAGGCCCGGCCGAAATGGTCGCGACCCTTGGGATTGTTCGGATCGCCCTGGCCGAACGGCGTGCGGCCGAACTCGCCCCCCCAGACCACGAGCGTGTCGTCGAGCAGGCCCCGGTCCTTGAGGTCCTGGATCAGCGCCGCGGTCGGCGCGTCGGTGTCGGTGCACATCTGCTCGAGCTTCGAGAACAGGTTGCCGTGCTGGTCCCAGCCGCCGTGCATCAGCTGCACGAACCGCGTGCCTCGTTCGAGCAGCCGCCGGGCCGTCAGGCAGTTGGAGGCGAAACTGCCCTTGGTCATGACGTCGGGGCCGTAGCGGTCGAGCACGTGCTGCGGCTCGGCGGAGAAGTCCACGAGTTCGGGCACGCTGGCCTGCATCCGGTAGGCCATCTCGTATTGGGCGATCCGGGTGTCGATCTCGGGGTCGCCATAGTCGGCGAGGTGGGCCGCGTTCATCGCCGCCAGGTCATCGAGCAGGGCCCGCCGCGCCGCGCGGCTGACGCCCGGCGGATTGGCGAGGTAAGGCACCGGGTCGCCGGTGTTCCTGAACTTCACCCCCTGGAACCGGCTCGGCAGGAAGCCGCTCCCCCAGTAGTAGTCGAAGAACAGCTGCCCGCAGCTCTTCTCCTTGTCGCTCGACGTCATCACCACGAAGGCCGGCAGGTCGTCGGTCTCGCAGCCGAGCCCGTAGCTCATCCAGGCGCCCAGGCTCGGCCGGCCCGGCACCTGGGCGCCCGAGAGGAAGAAGGTCACGCCCGGGGCATGGTTCACCGCCTCGGTGTTCATGCTGCGGACGAGGCAGAGATCGTCGGCCAGGCTGCCGATCCGCGGCAGCATCGAGGTCAGCTCCATGCCGCACTGGCCGTACTTCTGGAACGGCTTGATCGGTGAGACGATCGGCCACTTGGCATAGCCGCTCGACATGGTCGAGAGCCGCGTCTGACCGCGGACGCTCGCCGGGATGTCCTGCCCGCCCCGCTCGATGAGCGCCGGCTTGGGATCGAAGAGATCGACGTGCGACGGCCCGCCCCCCTGCCACAGCATCACCACCCGCTTGGCCTTGGGCTCGTGGTGGGGCAGGCCGGGCAGCCCCGGCGTGCCCCGCAACGCCGCGGCAGCCTGCGTGTCGCGGTGCAGGAGCGACGCCAGGGCGACTGAGCCGATGCCCAGCCCGGCCGAGCCGAACAGCCGGCGGCGGGTGACGCGGCAGGCGTTTTCGTGGATCGGGTCGGTCATTTGATCACTCCCTCGTCAAGGCTTCGTCGAGGTTGAAGATGGCCAGGCAGACGGCCGTCAGGGCGGCGTGACCCGCCGGGTCGAGCGACTTGTCGCGGGGGCTCTCGCCGACCGCGAGCAGCTGCCGGGCGGCGTCCAGGTCGGTGCCGTAGAGCTCGAGCTGGCGGGCGTGCATCCGCTTCAGGGCGTCGAGGTCATAGCCGCGGGGCTTGCGGCCGAGCACGCGACGGAAGGCATGGGTGAGCCGGCCGTCGAGGTCGCCGGCGGCCTTCATGCTTCGCTCGGCCAGCGCCCGTGCGGCCTCGACCCAGGTCGGGTCGTTGAGGGTCGTCAGGGCATGCAGCGGCGTGCTCGTCTGGCTGGCCCGCACGGTGCAGATCTGGCGGTTGGCCGTGTCGAACATGTTGGCCGGGCTGACCGTCCGTCGCCAGAAGGTATAAAGGCTACGGCGGTAGAGATCGGGCCCATGGGATGCGGGATAGGTGAAGTCCCGCTCCTTCGTAATCGCGAGCGCCTCCCAGATCTGGTCGGGCTGGTAGGGATAGACGGGCTGGCCGCCGAGCCGGAGATCGATCAGGCCGCCGGCGGCCAAGGCCACGTCGCGGAGCACCGGCGCCGGCATCCGGAACCGGGCCGCGCGGGCGTGGAGCCGGTTTTCCGGATCCTTGGCCAAATGCTCCACCGTCACCCGGCTCGACTGCCGGTAGGTGGCGCTCGTCACGAGCAGCCTGTGCATCTGCTTTTGGCTCCAGCCCCGCTCGCGAAACTCGACCGCCAGCCAGTCGAGCAGCTCCAGGTGCCGCGGATACTCGCTCTGCACCCCCATGTCTTCGGTCGTCTTCACGATCCCGGTGCCGAAGAACTGCTGCCACATCCGGTTCGCTTGCACCCGGGCCGTGAGCGGATGCTCAGGCAGAAACAGCCACTTCGCCAGGCCGAGCCGGTTGCGGGGCCAGCCCTCGGGGAGCTGTGGCAGGGCGGCCGGTGGCAGGAAGGTGAGCGGGTCGCCCACCGGCGAGAGATAGTCGCCCCGGTCGAGGATCTTCGTCTCCCGCGGCCGCTCGTCGCTCATCACCATCACCCGCGGGATCTGGTCGCCTTTGTAGTCGTCGTAAGCCTTCTTGGCGGCGTCGTATTTCGTGACCTGCGGCAGCTGCTTGATCAGCTTCTGCTTGAGGTTCGCGTCGAAGAACTGCCGCAGCTCCCGCTCGATCTCGGCCCGCTCGGCGTCGGTTCGCTCGGCTTCCGGCTTGAGCAAGAGCGGCGGCAGCGTCCGGGGCAGTTCCTCGCCGTCGGCCGGTTTGCCGTCGGCGAACAGGCCGAGCTTCCAGGCTTCGTAGACCGCCTCCAGGACCGGCTTCGACTCGGCCTCGCCGGCCTTCACCTCGGCTTCCAGCTCGGCGAGCCGGCGGGAGTTTTCCGGGGTCGGCAGCTCGAGCACGGGCGGGGCAACCCGGATCCGGGCCGAAAACCGGGTCGGCGCACCCGATTCGGGCAGCCGGTTGAAGGCGTCGAGCAGGCCGTAATAGTCGGTCCGCGTGAGCGGGTCATACTTGTGGTCGTGGCACTGGGCGCAGGCCATCGTCAGGCCCAGCCAGGTGGTGCTCGTGGTATCCACCCGGTCGAAGAGGTTGTTGAACCGCTGCTCCTCCGGGATCGCGCCCCCCTCGCCGTTCAAGAGATGGTTGCGGTTGAAGCCGCTGGCTACCTTCTGCTCGGCCGTGGCGTTCGGCAGCAGGTCGCCGGCCAGTTGTTCGATCGAGAACTGGTCGAAGGGCAGGTCGGCGTTCAGCGCCTTGACCACCCAGTCCCGCCAGATCCACTGCCAGGTGTCGCCGTCCTGCTGAAAGCCGTTGGAGTCGGCGTAGCGGGCCGCGTCGA
>JBIIYH010000208.1:0-5039 GCA_044346905.1 Pirellulales bacterium | reverse complement strand
AGTGTTCGACCGCCGGCCAGTATTCGTCGAAGTCGAACTGGGGGCTGTTGTCGAGGTCGTGGCACTCGAGGCAGTTGTTGACCGCCTTCTCCTTGCCCTCCGGCGTGTCGAGCGAGAGCACGAGTTCGGCCCGAAGCCGGTCTCGCTCGGCCTCGGTCGCCCGCACGTCGCCCCGCTCGACCGCCGTGTGGGCCGCGGCCGGGCCGTGGCAGTTCTCGCAGCCCTGGTGGGCCAGGTGCGGCGTCTTGTCCATGCCCGCAAAGCCCCCCTCGAAGGGCTCGAATCGCTGCGGGGCCCAGCCCACCACGTGGCAGGAGAGGCACTCGGGATCGCCGTCGCGTCGCGGCCTCGCCTCCTCGAGCGTGGTGAGCGCCGTGGCGTGGGGCGAATCCTTCCAGACGTCGTAGGCCTCCTGGTGGCACTCCTCGCAGGCGGCACTGCCGGCGAACCGGCGGCCCGAGGGATGACGGATCGGCACGATCCCCAGGCCGTCGAGCCCCAGCGTCTCCAGCTTCTGCTGGTAGGTGGCCAGGAGATCGATCATCTCCGACGCCTCGCCCCAGCGGGCGTCGAGCGGCACCCGCTGCGATCGAACCGGCATGGCAGTGTCGTCGAAGAAGCCGACGGCCACGGCGAACATCCCCTTGTGCCCGAGCTCCACGAGCCGGCCGCCACCGGGCAGCGTTGGCAACTCCCGCGGGGGCTCGTCGGCCCCGCCGGCCGTGGCCACGATGTCGAACTGCGGAAAGGCCGCCGCGAGCGCCTTCGTCTCCTCGGGCTTGGCGAAGCAGAGCAGCACCTGGTGGTCACAGCCCGCCTTGGCGAGCTCCGCGGCCACCGGAGCCAGCGCCTTGGCAGCCGGCACGACCTCGATGTCGTCGTTGCGGATCTGGGCCGCCTCGGCGTCGCCGAGCACCGTGGTCAGCCCGATCTTCAGGCCGCCCGCCTCCATCACCCGGAACCGGGGCGTGATGCCGGCGTCGAGGCCGAGCAGGCCGACGTTGGCGCTCACGTAGGGCGTGGGCTGGTCGCCGATCGGGGCCACCGCGGCCACCAGCTCCTCGGCCGGCAGCCGCAGGTCGCCGGGGCCAAAGCCCACCGCCGCATAGTTCATGCCCCGCAGGCCATCGACGATCGACTGAAACTTGGCCTCGGTCTGCTTGCCAAACCGCTTCACCTGACCGCCGAGATCGACCGGCACCACCTCCCAGCCGGCGGCTGCGAAGGCCCGGAGGAAGTTCTGCCGGCGGCTCAGGCCTCCCTTCTGGTTCTCCTTGCCGGTGCAGCCGCAGGGCTCGATGTAGCCGTCGAGTTCGCCGGTAAAGACGAGCACCGCCTGTGGCTTCGGCCAGTCGGTGAAGACCAGGCCGTTGCGGTCGCGGAAGGTCTCGACCACGCCATCGGCCACGCCGGCCCCGCGATCGGGCATCGTGGCGGCGGCGACGCAGGCGACGAGGCAGCCGCCGACGACCACGGCGGGCAGGGCGAACGAGCGGGCGATCATCGGGGGTGCGGGCTCCGGGCTGGGTTACGGGCCGATGGCGACGCAGACGGGGATCGAGAGCGTGGGGGAGTCCGGGTGGCCGGTGGCCAGAACGATCCGTCCCGCCGGCCCCTGCTCCGAGCAGATGTGGTTGGCACCTCGCGACCCCGGCGGGATCACGATGTCGAGCGGAATCCGCACGGCCCCGCCCGTCCCGACGGGGCTGCCGGGGCCGACCGTGACCTGAAGCGCTGCGGGCACGGTCTCCTCCACGGTGGGCTGGATCCGGTCGCGGTGCGGCCCCTTGGCCGTGATGAAGATCCGCGTCCGCAGGCCCGCCTTGCCGGAAACCGTTCCCAGCACGAGGGCCTGCCGGGAGGAATCCCATCCGGGCCCGGCCAGCACAAGATCACCCCCCACGTTGCCCTCGAGCGGCACCTCGGCCGTGATCTCCTCGGGCATCGAGAACCTCACCGAAATCGTCTGCCGAAGCCGGCCCAGGGGCAGCCCCGGATGGATCGCGACTTCGATCCGGAAGCCGCCGGTGGCCCCTGCCTCAGCGGAGATCTCCTCGGCCGACAGGGGTGTCGTGGCAAGGGAGAAAAACTCGGCAGCCTGGGGGTGGTCGATGGTCACCCCCTTCACCACGGGCAACTCGGGGCCGTAGGAGTAGATCGTGGCCGAGGCCCGCTGCCCTCCCGAGGCGGAGAGATTCGCCAGCGCGATCGACTCCGGCACCGCCCGCCAGGTGGGCACCACCGTGCCCTCCACGACGAAGACCAGCTCGGGCCGGCGCGGATCGTCGGTGAGGATCGTCACCTGCTGGCGAAATGGTCCGCCCGGAGGCTTGCCCTTCCACTTGACCGTGACGAAAGCCACCTCGCCCGGCGGCACAAGCTTCTCGGCATCCGGGGCCCCGCCCTCGGCCGAGTCGAAGTCGCTCACCGTGCAGCTGCAACTGGTGGCGCCGCGGGTCAACGTCAGCGGCCCTCCCCCGGTGTTCCTGATCTCGAATCGGTGGCTGCCCTCGGCCCCGGTGCCGATCGTGCCGAACTCGTGCAGCGTCTTTGGCACCTCCACCCGCGGCGCACTGGCCGGCACCTCGCCCACCACCGGAGCCAGGTCACCGATCTGCCAGGGGGTGAGCGTCGCCCGCAGGGCGGCTCCACCGGCCCCGACGAGGCTCCCGGCGGTCAGTGCCGCCACCGCCACCAGCCACGCACTCGGTCCCTGCCACGCCATCAGACGCCTGTTCCTGCGGACGAAACGACTCCCCTCTCAGTGTATCGCTCCGGCGGAAGCCGGCTGCCCAGCGCGACTACGGGGCCGAGTCGGCCCCCAGGAATCCCGCGGCGTCGAAGTCGGCGAGCATCCGCCACTCCGGAACGTCCAAGAGCGTGGTAGCCAGGGCGGAAACCCCCTCCCGCACCCCGGCATCGAGCTCGTCGAACATCGGCACCCGGTCGATGCCGAGCTCCGCGGCGGCGGCCGCCTCGCCCGCAGCCGCGACCTCGCTCCCGTCGGCCGGGTCCATCGCCACCAAGGCAACCGACCGCGGCGGCCCACCGACCTGATCGGGCCCGGCGCCAACGATCGCGATCGCCACCGCCGCCAGCGCGGCCGCGGCTGCCGCCAGGCTCAGTTGCCGCCATGCCGAGCGGCCTGTCCCCTCGGCCCGCGGCTCGGCAGTCGGAATCACGGCGGCCGGCTTCACAGGCAGCCGCCGCAGGATCCGCCCGTGGAGACGCCCGGAAAACATCGGCCGTTCCCCGGTTGCCTCCCGTCGCAGCAGGTCGGCCAACCCGTCGGGCTCGCGGCACGTCACTCGTCTCCCCATCGCATCCTCTCGCATCTCACTCGCTCCACCCGGCCAGATCCCGCACGAACGGCTCGAGCCGCCGCCGGGCACGAAACAGGATCACCCTCACCGTCGCCACCGGCTTGTCGAGCACCATCGCGATCTCGGCCACCGGCTTGTCTTCCACGTATCGCATCCAGAGCGATGTGAACTCGCGTTCCGAGAGTTCGGCCCTCGCCACCTGCCACAGCCGGGTCGCTCGCTCGGTGGCGATGGCGGCGACTACCGCTTCGCCGCTGCGGATTTCGGCAACGGCTACGGCCGCCTCCCTCGCCCGCCGCCGGCGCGTGGCCCGCATCTGATTGAGCCAGGTGCGGCGAGCGATCGTGAACAGCCAGGTCGAGAACGCGAACCGGGGATCGTAGGCATCGATGTGTCGCCAGGCCCGGAGGAATGCATCCTGCACCACGTCGTCGGCATCGGCGCGGCCGCGGCCCGCAAGGTGCCGCACATAGTGGACGACCGGCACCTGGTAGCGACGGGCAAGCTCCGAAAAACTCGCCATGCACCCGACGGCCGCCCGCCGGGCGAGCATCGCGTCGTCGCTCTGGGAATCAGCAGGCATCCCGCGACCCCTGGGCCATGTGCATTCGCTCCTCGGATCATACCAGCCTCGATTGAGCAACGCGTCGAACTGACGTCGTGGGTCACGCAGGCTCGGGACTGCCCGACCCCGTCGCCCGGACGCTCCCTGCGGGCATCCTGCCCTTCGGTCGCTCGATGCTGGCTGCGCTTCGGCATCCTGCCTGCGCTTGCCATCAACGCCGGCTCCGGGGCACGGGCAACCCCGAGCCGTCCAACTGTGCACGAGACGGTCTTATTCGGATCGGATTCGTCTGAAAGGCAGTCGCGCGCCACCACGCGCACGAGCACGGCCGCCCGGAAGTGCGGCCGCCGGGCGGAGGCCCGGCAAGGCAGCAATGGCCAGGGATGGCATTGCTGCCGTAAAGCCGGCCGGCCCCGCGGGCGCTGAAATCAGAACTCGTCGTCGCGGAACGGGCGGCGGCCGTCGTCCTTTCCGCCATCCTCGGCGGAGCCCTGCTTGTCCATCGGGCACTTGCCCTTCTCGCAGTCGCCCTTCTCGCACTCGCCGCAGTCGCTCTTGCGACCGCCCCACAGCTGCCGGCGGGCCGCCATCTTGGCCTCGATCTTCTCGGCCATCTTTTCCGCCACGCTCCAGACGTCGTCGGCCGCTGCATTCCAGGCGATCGAGGAGGTGGAACCGCTGGTCGTCGTCTCGACGCCGTCGATCAGCTTCATCACCTGCGGCTCGTCGCCGAACCGCAACTTGCCCAAAGCCACGAAGCCCTCGGTGACCGCCTCGGCCTGCCGGGCCGCCTCCTCCGACTCCATCTCGAGCCGGGCCCGATAGAACGACTCGCCTTCGCTCTCGCCCATGGCCACGCGGTAGCCACGGCCCTGCTTGAGCACGGGGCACTTGGTGTCGGGGTCGATCGCCACGGCCCGGCCGACGAGGATCGAGCCCGGCCGCGTGCGGCCGGCCAGCGGATTGTCGCCATCGACCGACTCGACCTTGCCGTCGAGCACGTCGAGCGCCATTTCGACGCGGTCGGCGGAGCGGGCGAACACCATCACGTCGTCCTTGAAGAACGCTCCCACGACCGTCTCCCCCGCGCGGCCCTTCCAGCCCTTGTGCGTCCACTGGTGGAGCGTGTAGTCGCGGTGCTTCGTCGTCTC
>JBIIYH010000207.1:0-5067 GCA_044346905.1 Pirellulales bacterium | reverse complement strand
GGGCCACTCGATGTGCGCGGACAGCCAGGGCACGGTCTGGCTCACGGAGCCCGGGGGCGGCTTGTGGAAGACCGCCGGCGGCGGGATCGAGCGGGTTGCCGGCCCCGTCGGCTCTCCGACCTACGCGGCGGTGCTCGCCCCGGCGGCCGGCAAAGGCATTTGGCTGGCGCCCCAGTTCGCGTCGGTCTTCCGGCAGACGCAGGGCGAGCGGCGGGAGGCTCTGCCCACCGCCGTCTTTGGCGGCATCGCCCGGACGATGATCGAGGATCGCGAGGGCCGCCTCTGGATCGGCAACGAATACGGCCTGTGGTGCTGGCAGGCCGGGGAACTCGCCGCCATCGGGGCCGCGGAAGGATTCCCGCCGCTGGACATGGGGGGCGACGCCGAGTCGCTCGTGCCCGGCGTCGATGTCCTGGCCGACGACGGCGCCGGCGGCCTGTGGGTCGGCCTGGCACGGTGCGAACTGCGGCACCGCGATGCCGCGGGCGGCTTCGCGCGTCATCGTCCCCCGTGGTGGAGCCCGGGCATCCGGTTCTGGAGCCTGCTTCCCGACGGTGACGGGGGCGTGTGGATCGGCACGCTCGGCAGCGGGCTCGTGCACTTCCGCGCCGGGACGTTTCGCCGGGTGACGGCCGCCGATGGGCTGCCCGACGACGCCGTCAGCCAGGTGCTCGACGACGGCCGCGGATTCCTCTGGCTCGGCACGTTCAGCGGAGTGGTGAGGATCGCGCGGGGCGAGATCGCGGACCTCTTCGCCGGCCGCTCGGCCGCGGTGCGGTGCCGTCGATTCGGCCGGGCGGCGGGCCTGCCGGCGGCGCAGTGCTCGGCCGCGCAGCAGCCCTCCTGCCTCAGGGCCCCCGACGGCCGGCTCTGGTTTTCGACGACCGGCGGCGTCGTGATCGTCGATCCAGAAGCGGTCGGAGGCGACGCCCTGCCGCCGCCGGTCGTGGTCGAGGAGGCCCGCGTGCAGGGCAGCGACCTGCTCGCGGAGCGTCCGCTCCCGTTGTCACTCGGACTCCGGGAGCGGACGGTGCAGTTCCGGTTCGCGGGCCTTTTGCTGGCGACGCCCGAGGTGGTCCGCTACCGCTGGCGGATGGCGGGCCTCGACCGAGACTGGATCGACGGCGGCTTCGAGCGCACGGCGACTTACAACCAGTTGCCCCCGGGGCGGTACGTGTTCGAAGTGGACGCCGCGGACGGCGACGGCCGCTGGACCGGCACCGCCGCCCGCGTCCCGATCATCGTGGAGCCCGTGATCTGGGAGACGGCGTGGTTTCGCGGGCTCGCGGCTCTGGCGGCGGTGCTGGCCACGGGCGGCATCGCCTTGGCCGTGGTTCGCCGCCGTACCCAGCGGCGGATCGACCTGCTGGAACGCCAAAGCGCGGTGGAGCGGGAGCGGATCAGGATCGCCCGCGATCTCCACGACGACCTCGGCGCGTCGCTCACGGAGATCGACCTGCTCGGCGCTCTGGCCGAACGGAGCGGGCCCACCACACCCGAGGCCGCCGATCGCCTCCGGTCGCTCCGGGGCAAGGCCCGCGAGACCGTGATGTCGCTCGACGAGATCGTGTGGGCGGTCAACCCGCGAAACGACACCCTCGGGGCCGTGGCAGACTATCTGGGTGGTTTCGCCCAGCAGTTCTTCCGGAGCACGGCTACCCGCTGCAGGCTCGACATCGATCCCGAGCCCCGCGACATGGCGGTCGAG
The DNA here is from genome assembly GCA_044346905.1 of Pirellulales bacterium. Lineage (GTDB taxonomy): Bacteria > Planctomycetota > Planctomycetia > Pirellulales > UBA1268 > QWPN01. Next base: position 3,359 of record JBIIYH010000207.1, on the reverse strand, counting down.
TCGGAGGTGCGGCATGCCCTGTTTCTCGCCTTCAAGGAAGCCGTCAACAACGTGGCTCGCCATGCCGGTGCCGAGGAATGCCGCATCGGCCTGGCGACCCGGGACGGCGACCTCACGATCCAGGTGAGCGACGACGGCCACGGCTTCGACCCGCTGGCCGCCGGATTCACGGCCGGGGAGGGGCTGCAGAACATCCGCGAGCGGCTGGCGGCCGTCGGCGGGTGGCAGCGGATCGAGTCGACCCCCGGCCGGGGCACGACCGTCGTGCTGTGCCTGCCCCTGGCGCCCCGCGCCGCGCGGCGGTACCTTGGGGAAACCGCGAGCGGGGCGACGTGAGGAACCGGCCATGACGACGGTGGCGTTGGTCGAAGACGACATGGGCGTGAGAAGGTCGCTGCGAAGCCTCCTGAGTTCGGAGCCCGGCGTGTCGTGTACCTGCGCCTTCGCGACCGGCGAGGAGGCCGTAAGCAAGATCCCGGAAGCCGGCGTGGACGTGGTCGTCATGGACATCAAATTGCCGGGCATGTCGGGGATCGAGTGTGCCCGGCGGCTCAAGGAGCGGTGTCCGGACCTCGCAATCCTGATGCTCACGGTCTACGACGAGACCGACCTGATCTTCGACGCGTTGCGGGCCGGAGCCGGAGGCTACCTGCTCAAGCGGGCCGCCTCGACCGAGCTCGTGCACGCGATCAGGGACGTCCTCGACGGCGGCGCTCCGATGACCGCGCACGTCGCGCGGCGAGTGGTGGATTACTTTCGCGAGCCACCGCGGCCGGCGGCCGCCCGGGTCGCGGCGGCGGATCGCCTCACCGAGCGGGAGGAGGAAATCATCGAGCACCTGTCCCGCGGCTATAGCAACCGCGAGATCGCCGAAGCTTTCGGCATCAGCGTGCCGACCGTCCGCACCCACCTGCGGAACATCTACGCCAAGCTCCACGTGCGGTCGCGGACGCAGGCGGCCCTCAAGTACCGCGGCCGGTATTGAACGCGTCGCGATGCGACGGCCGACCCCGGCGCGGCCGCGGCGGCGAGTGGAAGGCCCGTGAGGCCGGTGGACTGGATGAAGGCCAGGCAATCGTGAGTGAACTGGGTCATCAGGGTGATGACTATACTCGGAGCATTTCGCTCGCTACGGAAACCTGTCAGGGATTTCCCGCCATGCCTCGCAGCCTGTTTTGCCGGCATTGGCTGCCGTGCCTGGCCACTCAGTTCGTGCTGCTCGTCGGGGTCGTGACTGCCGCCGACCTGCCGCGGTTCATCGTGCCGGGCCAGGAGCCGGCGATGACGTCGCTCGAGGAGATGCACGCCCTGCACGCGCCGCAGGCGTTCAGCGCTAGCACGCTCTGGGACGGCATGCTGCCGCACGCGACGCTCTGGACCGGGCCGGTGCCGCGGCAGCGGTATCGCGCCGCCCTGCTCGCCCGGCCGGTCGACAGTCAAGGCTACGTGGCGACGCAGCAGCACCGGGGCCTCGCCCACAGCGACGGCTGGCCGTTTCCCGCCTGGCAGCAAGCGGGCGGCCAGGGGTTTCATTTCTCGACGCTCGGCGACGTCTGGGCCATCCAGATCTTCAAGCTCGAGCCCCTCGCCTCCGCCGCTGGCTGGGAGATCGACGGGGCGACCGTGGCGGGGATCGATCCCGTCCGCGGCCTCGTGCTCGAGGCCACGGGCGACGTCGTCACGATCACCACGCCCCCCTTCAAGTGCGGCACGATCGTGGCCCCGTTCGCCCGGATCGAATGGGCGGCCCACGGGCTGCCGGCGGAGTCGCGACCGGCGGTGTCGTGGCTCCTCGACGGGGAGGAGGCGTGGGCTCCTGAGCGGCGGATGGAGTTTCCTCGGCTGGCGTCTGAAGACGGCATGCGGTTCGCCAACGTGCCGCTCTACCGCCATCCCGCCTACGCCGGGCTGCTCACCCGCTACCGGATCACGATCGACCATGCCGCCGGCGCGAAGATCGACCTCAAGTCGGTGATCACGGCGATCGACACGCGGCATCCCACCAACGGCCCGCTCTTCATCCGGGCCTGCAGCGATTATTTCAACTGGACGGCCGATCTGCCCTTCCTGCGGCACACAATAGGCCGCATGCGGCAGGCGCTCCGGTTCACGCTGCAGGAGTTCGCCGTCCGCGAGCAGAAGCACGTCTGGGTCCGCTGGGTCGGCCACGACGGCCGCAGCGGGCTCGAATCGCTGCCCGACGGCACGACGAAGCCCCGCCTGGGCCTGGGCGTCGGCAACAACTACTGGGATCTGCTGCCGTTCGGCGGCCACGACGCCTACGCCACGATCTATCTCCACACGGCGCTGCGGCGGATGGCCGAGCTCGAACGGGCGATTCTCGCCCACCCGACCTGGAGCATCCCCGCCGACGGCGGCCCCTTCGCGGCCGACGACCTCACGGCCCTCGCCGATGCGGTCCGCACGGATTTCCAGCAGCGGTTCTGGAGCCCGGCGACGGGCCGCTTCGTCGGCTGGATCGACGGCGAGGGAAAGGCCTACGACTACGGCTTCACGATCATGAATCTCGAGGCGATCGACGCCGGGCTGGCTTCGCCCGAGCAGGCCCGCAGCGTCTTCGATTGGCTCGACGGCAAGCGGGAGGTGGAGGGGGACACGTCGCGCGGGGCCGACATCTACCACTGGCGGTTCGGCCCCCGGAGCACGACGCGGCGCAACGTCGAGAGCTACGTCTGGGCGTGGAGCCGGCCGCAAGACATCCCCTGGGGTGGGCAGGTGCAGGACGGCGGCGGCGTGCTCGGATTCAGCTATTACGATGTCATGGCCCGGCTCGACGTGAACGGGCCGGACGACGCCTGGCGGCGGCTCGAGGAAATCCTCGCCTGGTTCCGCGAGGTGCAGGCCGAAGGGGGCTACCGATCGTATTACGCGAAGCCCGGCCGCGGCTCGCTCCAGGGCGGCGGCTCCGCCGGCGGGCTCGGCTTCGATCAGGAGTTCGTCGAGAGCGTGCTCGTGCCGCAAGTGATGCTCTACGGGTTTCTGGGGTTCCGGCCCACGCCCGAAGGCTTCGAGATCCGTCCCCGGCTGCCACAGGCCTGGCCCGCGGTCACGATCACGGGCATCCGCCTCCACGACCGCGTGATCGACGTGACGGCCGAGCGGGGCGGCGCCGTGAGGATCGAACACAAAGGGGACCAAAAAGGGGACGCAGCTCTTTTATCCAAATGAGTATCCAAATGAGCTGCGTCCCCTTTCTCGGCAGGCGGCCGCGAAGAAGAACCGCGTGGTCCGGGTGGTGGATCAGAAGACCGCCGTCGTGCCGCTCCACGCCGACACGCTCGCCGACCCGAACAAGCTCCTGGCGAGCGTGCGGTCGCTGGTGGAGTTGGGCTGACCCG
>JBIIYH010000206.1:0-5069 GCA_044346905.1 Pirellulales bacterium | reverse complement strand
CGGCAACTCGTGTTCGCCCTGCTCGCGCTCACCACCACCGCCGGCGGGGCCGCCGAGACGCTCACCTTCGACGCCCCGGAGTGCGCCGGGATGAGCGGCCTCCGGGCTCACTGGGACCAGACGATCCCGGTCGCCGAGGAGGGGGAGCGGCTGCTCAAGGATTCGGTCATCAAGGATCGGGGGCAGACGGCCGTGTGGGGAAGCGAAAAGCCGGGGCCGCTGGCGTTTGACGCCGTCCACCGCAGCCTGCTCGTGAGATTCCCCGACGCGGCCGAGAAGATCGCCGCAGCCCTGGCCGAGGGCAAGCGGGTCGCCAAGGTCGAGCTCGTGCTTCCCTACCTCGACGAGGAACTCTGGCCGACGGGCTCCGGGGGATCCGACTACCCTTGCCCAGACGGCTACCGCTACCGGATGAACTGGGGCTGCGACAAACTCTATCGCGAGCGGCGTCCCAACTGGCACGCCGTGGCCTGGCTGCTCCGCAAGCCCTGGACGGCCGACGCGGCCCACGGCCCCACCTACAACGCGGCCGTCAACGAGGCCGTCTACTGGAAGCGGTTCGGTGCGACCGACACGGCCGAAGACCGCTTCCCCGCCCGGCTCGGGCCGGTCGAGGTCTCGTCGTACGAGCCCGCCGGCCGGATGGACGTGACGGCCGTCCTGGCCGATCCGGCCTACGGGAAGACCGTGGCCGAACGGCTCCGCACGCTGGCCGACTGCGGCTTCGTGGTCCAGAAGGAGGAGGTCTACGACGCCCGGTTCTTGAGCGGCAGCGACGCCTACGAATGGTGCGTGAGCACGGGGCCGCGGGCGATTCTCGTCAAGCGGCCGCAGCTGGTGGTCACGCTCGAGCCGGGCCCGGCCGCGCCGGTCGCCCTGCCGCCGGCGGCGGACGTGGCGAAAGCCGCCGCCGACCACGCGGGCAAACCATCCGGCAGCCCGACGGCCGTGATTCCCTCCGCCGCCGAGGTCGCCACGCTCAACGAGCGGTTTCTCGCCAAGCCCGCCTGGATGCCCGACTGGCAGTATGCCCACGTGCGGCAGCTGATGGGCCTGGAGAGCGGCGGCAAGGTCGAGCCCTTCTACTACCGCGTGGTGCCGCCGCACGTGGCCAACCGCGCCAAGGAGGTGGAGGCCCGGGAGGCCAAGCAGGCCGGCCGCGAGCCCGACCTCGACTACGCCGTCTACCTCACCTGGCTCGACTGGATCAACGGCCAGCCGCCCCGCTGGTGGGCGGGCCACCTCACCGCCGCCGACACGATCACGCAGTGGTACAACTTCCGCGCGGCGATCCCCGCGGCCGTGCAGGACTCGATCAGCCGGTGCTGGAACGCCTGGCTGATGCCCGACCGCGAGACCGAGCTCGACCCCACGCTCCGCCGCCAGTGCGACAACGTCTCCGGGAAGCTCGTGCACCCGATGACCGACGACCCCCGGGTGGGCAAGTTCAAGGACGGCCGGGCCGCCCAGTGGAACCAGGGCTACACCTACTACGACAAGACCGGCGACTGGCGGGGTAACAAGAGCTACTACCGCTCCGGCTTCACCCGCGACATGAGCACCGCCAACTTCAACTCGAGCGCCACCAGCGGCGCCCTGCTCTGCGGCCAGATCGTGGGCGCGGAAAAGGCCATGGCCGACGGCCGGGCGGGGCTGATGCAGTTTCCCTTCTGGATGTGGACCCACTCGGCCGGCGTGGGCCAGGAATACGTGGACCACTACTACTGGGCGATCGCCACCGCCGGCAACAAGGTGTTTCCCGACTTCTGCGAGAACCCCGAAGACCGGATGGCCGGCTGGAGCATCATCGAGAAGACCGTCAACGACCTGGCCGGCGCCTACCATCCCAACCTCAAGAAACTGATGGGCCCGGCGAGCCGCACCTACACCGAGCACGTGCTCGGCGTGCAAGACGGCCTCTATCACGTGCTCCACGTGCTCTCGCCGCGGGGGGCGCTGTGCGACGTGGAGCGGGGTGTGTTGCCGGAGCTCACGGCGGCGGCCGACGCCAAGGGGAATCCGATCCGCCGGCCGATCTCCGCCTGGGGCCACGACTATCCCGCCGCCACCGTCGCCCTGCAGAGCATGTCGGGCCCGTGGGCGGCCCCCTGGTTCGCGGAACTCGTGGACGAGAAGCCGCTCCCCTGGTCGCTGGTGGCCGAGAAGAAGGTGGTGGCCGACGGCGACTGGGCGACGACGTATTTCGGCGAGCACTATGGGCTTTCGAGCATCCGGCTCACGCCCCAGCGGGTGCACGTGCTCGGCCACTGGCGGCGGAAGCCCGCGTCTCCTGAGAGCATGCACGACATCGGCACCCTCGACCTGCGGATCGGCTTCAACCAGACCCAGATCGGCAACGACGGGGCCGGCGTGATCAGCGAGCAGGGAAAATATCGCTGCTACCAGCAGGGCAACCGCCTCGTCATGCTCGCCCGGCCGCAGCCGGAGGCGATCGCCCAGCGGGCCGGCAAGCAGGAGATCACGAGCGTGCAGTGCTCCGCGGCTCTCTTCAGCTACGAGCAGCCGGCGCCCACCTGGGAGATTTTTGTCGATGATCAACCGGTGGCCTCGCTGCCCGCGACCGCGAAGACGGGGCAGGTGATCACGATCCGCGACGGCGTCAGCTACGTCGCCCTGCGGCCGCTGCCCACCACCGATTTGGGCCGCGATGCCGAGATCACGCTCGAGGCGGGCCAGCCCCAGACCCAGGCCTACCACGAGCAGACCAACATCCAGCCCGCGCTGCTTGTTTCCGCGAACTTCTACCGCCGCGCCGCCCCGCTCGACGCCGCCGGCCGCGAGAAGCTGAAGGCCGCCACGAGCGGCTTCGTCGTGGAACTGGGCGACGAGAAGGAATACGGCAGTTTCGCCAAGTTTCGCGAGCACATCCGCGCGGCGAAGTTCACCGCCGGCGACGCCGGCGCGGTCACCTACGTCAGCGGCGGCGACACGCTGGCGGCCACCTGGGACAGCTTCACCGTCAACGGGAAAGACCCGTATGCCGGCCTCAAGGCGGGTGAACTCTGGCAAGACACCTCGCTCACGCAGATGGGCCGGGCCCGGCTCGAAAAGAACGGCGCGGTGGTGGAGCGAAAGAAGTCGTGGGCCAACATGTTTCTGCAGACTTTCCCCAAGCAGAAGGTGTTCGTGGCGAGCAACCTGCTGCCCAACTACCTGGCCTTCGCCTTCCAGGAGCCCGGGGGCGTGCGGATCGAGGCCGACGGCGGCCTGTCGATGGGCCGCTGGGCGGTGCAAGACTCTCAGGCGATCGACGTCGTCTACCACGCCTTCGGCGGCGAGTATCTACCCAAGGAAGGCGAACTGCCGCCGGCCCGGGTGGCCTTCATCACCGGCACGAAGGCGAAGCCCCGCGTGACCGTGAACGGCCGCGACGCCGGCGGCGACGTCAAAGCCTGGAAGCACGAGGGGCAGGAGGGCTGGCTTTTGCCGCTGGCCGGCGAGCTGCCGCCGGCGGCGGAGATCGGCGAGCGGCTTAGCGCCGCCCGGGCCGCGATCCGCGCCGAGGCCGCGACCGCTCCGGCCGCAGCCGCGGCCGCCCGCTGACGAGCCAGGTCTGCCGGCAGCAGACCGCCCTGCAATCCGGTCTTTTCGAAAGACCGCCCTGTGGGTATTCTGGTCTTCATGAAAGACCGGATTCTTCAGGCCATCCAGGAAAAGCTCGCCGATGCGGCGGAAATCACTTTCCCCCGGCTGACCCGGCGGGAAGCGGACGGCACGCTCGTCGCCGGGAAAGCCCGCGCGGTCATCGGCATGCGGCGGGCGGGCAAGACGTCGTTCCTGTATCAGTGCCTCGCCGACCGCCTGGCCGCCGGAACGGCTCGCGAGACGCTCGTCTATTTCAACTTTGAAGACGAGCGGCTCGCCGGGATCGAAGCCGCGGATTTGGGGATGGTGCTCGATGCGTACTACCGAGTGAATCCCTCCTTTCGACAACGGGAAGCCGTGACCTGGTGCTTCGACGAAATCCAGGCCGTGACCGGTTGGGAGACCTTTGTGCGCCGGATCCTGGATTCCGAGAAGGTGGACGTCTTCCTGAGCGGATCGTCGGCGCGCATGCTCAGTCGTGAGGTCGCGACGAGTATGCGCGGCCGCGCGCTGGAAACCGTGATCACGCCGTTCAGCTTTCGCGAGTTCTGCTCCGCGCGGGACGTTTCGATCACGGTCAACCAGCTGAGCGCCGCGAGTAGGTCCCGGCTGCAGGCTTGCTTCGACGATTACCTGGAGATCGGAGGTTTTCCCGAGGCCTTGGCCGTCTCGACGGATCGCCAGCGCGTCGAACTTCTCCAGGGCTACGTGGACGCGGTGCTGTTCCGCGACATCGCCGAGCGGCACGCGATCGGCAACCTGGTCGCCCTCCGGGCATTCGCGCGGCAGCTGCTGCGGCGGGCGGCGACGCTGATGAGCGTCACCAAGCTCTATGCCGATTTCAAATCACGAGGCATTGGCGTGTCCAAGGAGACGCTGCTGCGATACCTCGAGCATTTTGAAGATGCCTTCCTGGTCTTCACGGTTCCGCTGGCGGTGCAATCGGAGCGCCGCCGCCAGGTCAATCCCCGCAAGTTGTATCTTGTCGATCATGGCCTCGCGCACGCCTTCAGCCCGGCTGCCGGCTTGGATCGCGGCCGGCTGATCGAAAACGTCGTCGCCTGCGAGTTGCAACGTGACTCCCGCGATCTGGCCTACGTGAAGACGGCACGGGGTGGCGAGGTGGATTTCCTGACCACCCATTACGACGGGACGCAAACGTTGTTTCAAGTGGCCGCCGATCTGACCAACCCCAGCACGTTCGCCCGGGAAATACAGTCTCTCGTCGATGCCGCCGCGGAGTTTCCAGACGCGGGCCGCGTGCTGCTGTACGAGACGGCACCGTCGCGCGGCGTTTCCATCCCGGACGGCGTCGAGGCGATCCCCGTGTGGCGCTGGCTTCATCGGCGCGCCTGAAGTGGAGCAATCGGGGACGGGAGCGGATTTCGGGGGGAGCGGGGAGCATCTATTCGCCCCGGAGCGGGAGCCGTATGACGCCCTGAGCGATCGATTCCTGCGGGCCT
>JBIIYH010000205.1:0-5094 GCA_044346905.1 Pirellulales bacterium | reverse complement strand
GATCGAGCCGGTCAATCATCTCGAGGGCTTCGCCCCCGCAGCCACCGCGGGCCTTGCGGACGGCCGGCAGCCGGAAGCCCAACGGGATCGGCTCGCCCGCCGCGAGACTGCGGCCGGCCGGCACGGGCAGGCCCCTGGCCGCGAGCACGTCGATCGTGGCCTGCTTGTCGGCCGCAGTCGCGATTTGCCCATCGGCCGGCGCGAGCACCCGGCCACCGGCCGCCCGCACGGCCCGCACCCGATCGAGCAGGATGCCGTCGCTTTCGGGCGCCACGATCAGCGTCCAGTCGGCCCGGGCGGCCGCCGCGACCAGCGCCGCCCGGTCGTGGCCCTGATCCACCGCGAGCCGCTGAACCTGCGGCGGCAGATCGATCGGCCGCGCGGCCGTCACGAGCACGGCGACCTCGAGCCCCGGCTCCTTCGCCGCATCGGCGGCGAGGGCCTCGAGCATCATCCGCCCCTCGCGGGCGATCGTCGGCGCGTCCTCGACGAGCCCGCCGGAGGAGCACCATTCATAGAGCAGCACCCGCATGGGCAAGAGTCTGCCAGACGGGGCTGGCACTGGCTACCGCGTGGGTCGTCGTGGGTCGTGCAGGCTCGGGGTTGCCCATGCCATCTCGCCGGACGCTCCCTGCGCACATCCTGTGCTCCGGTCGCTCGATGGAAACCTCGCTTCGGCATCCTGCCTGCGCTCGGTTTCCAACGCCGCTCGATTGGCACGGGCAACCCCGAACAGTCCAACGATGGGCCAGATGGCTCGTCCGGTGCGGGATTCGTCTGAACGCACGTCGCGCGCCAGAACCCGCACGAACACGGCCGCCCGGAGGTGCGGCCGCCGGGCGGAGGCCCGGCAAGGCGGCAATGGCCAGGGATGGCATTGCCGCCGTGAAATCAGAATATGCCGAGCTGGTCCCGCGCGGCTTCGGTCATCCGGTCGGGGGTCCAGGGCGGATCCATCACGATCCGGACCTCGACGCCCGCCACGTCGGGCCGCTGCGCCAGGGCCCGCTTCGTGTCGGCGATCAGCTGCGGGCCGGCCGGGCAGGCCGGGCTCGTCATCGTCATGTCGATCGAGACCTCGTGCTTGGCCGCGTCAGCCGCTGTCGGGCCGATCGTCACGCCGTAGATCAGCCCGAGATCGACGATGTTCACGAACAGCTCGGGATCCTTGACTTCTTTGAGCACCTCGCGGACGGTGTCCTCGCAGAGGGGGCCGCTGGCGACGGCTGCGGCCGGTGACGCCGCCGAGGCGGCACTCGCTGCCGCCTCGCCACCCGCAGCCGGCGGGGCAGGGGGGGTGGACGACGCCCCGACCGCGTGGGCCGCCGGGCCATCGGTCGTGGCCGAGTCGCGGAGTCGCACCCACACGCCGCCGTCCTCGACCTTCGTTTCGTGGGCCCGCGTCGGCCGCACGGCGGGCATCGTGAGGGCGGCGCCCGTGCGGATGTCGAACTTCGCCCCGTGCCGCGGGCAGGCGATCTTGTGGTCGCGGAGTTCGCCGTCGGCCAGCGGGCCGCCGTCGTGGGTGCAGACGTCGTCGATCGCGAACCACTGGCCGCCGACGTGGAACAGGGCGATCATCTCCCCCTCGACCTCCACGAGCGTCTTGCCCGGATCGGGGACTTCGGTTGCGTCGATCACCCGCTCAAACGCATGCATCGCAAGCCTCACGAGATCCGCCGGATACGGCTGCACACGGCCCGGGCCAGCGCCTCGCGGACCTCGGGGATCGTGATCCGGTCGAAGACCTGCTGGAAGAAGCCGGCCACCACCAGCCGGGCCGCCTCGTCGGCGGAGAGGCCGCGGGCCTGGGCGTAGAAGACCTGCTCGGCATCGACGCGGCCGCTGGTCGCGCCGTGGGTGCACCGCACGTCGTCGGCCTCGATCTCGAGGCCGGGGATCGAGTCGGCCCGCGACTCGTTCGAGAGCATCAGGTTGTCATTTCGCTGATAGCCGTCGGTCTTCTGGGCCGCCTTGTCCACCTTGATCATGCCCCGCCAGACGAGCCGGGAGCGGTCCTGGAGAGCGCCCTTGTAGAGCAGGTCGCTCCTGCAGGCAGGGGCCTCGTGGTGCTGGAGCGTGTTGTAGACGAGGTGCTGCCGACCCTCGGTGAACATCACACCGTTCACCTGGGCCTCGGCCTCGCGGCCCACGAGGGCCACGTCCTGGGCCACCTGGGAGAGCCGGCTGCCGAGGGCGCCGAGCGTCCACTGGAGCCGGCCGCCGGCGTGCACCATCGCCTTCTGGCGGGCGAAGTGCCAGACGCCCGTGTTCCAGTTTTGGAGATTGACGATCCGGAGGAAGGCCCGCCGGCCGACCACGATCTCCGTGCCGCCGCAGTGGAAGCCGCCGGCTGTTCCGGCCGGGCCGCCGCCGGCCGTCTCGGTGAGGAGCGTGGCCTCTGCGCCCTCGCCGAGCACGACCAGCATGTGCGACGTGTCGACGCCGCCGGCCGAGATCGCCGACATCACGTGGAGCGGCTCGGCGACCTTCACGCCCGCCGGCACATAGAGCACCGCGCTGGCCCGGTGGAAGGCCGCATGGAGGGCCGCGAACCAGTCGCTGCGGGAGTCGATTACGGAAAACCAGTGCGGCTTCAGTTCCGCCTCCAGGTCGGCGAGCACCGCCTCGGCCGACCCGAACCGCACGCCCCGGGCAGCGAGCGCCGGGGAGAGCTCATCCCGAATGACATGCCCGTCGAGCGAGGCGAACCGGCCCGCCAGCGGCTTGGCAGCGGCAGTGCCGCAGGCTTCCTCGGGAAAGCACTCGACGGCCGACTCTCCCGCGGCAATGGCCGCCGCGAGGAGCCCCTCGGGGACCACCTGGGCGGCCGGCCGGGCGGCGAGCCCCCAGGCCGCCGGCTTGAACAGCCGGAGGTCCGTCCGCATCCAGTTCTCGCTCCTGCGGTCAGGCAGCGCCAGCGACTCGAAGGCCGCGAAGGCCTCCCGCCGCCGGTCGGCCACCCAGCCGGCCGTGGCCCGCTCCGCGACCAGAGCGTCGAAGCCGGCGCGGTCGAACCGCACCTGGACGGGAGCAGGGGGCGTGGCGGTGGCGGGGGACATCGGTCGCTCCGGGGCTTCGGCGGGGCTGTCGCTCTGAATCGGCCGCTAGCCGACCGAGCCTTCCATCTGCAGCTGGATCAGCTTGTTCATCTCGACGGCGTACTCCATCGGCAGCTCCTTGACGAGCGGCTCGATGAAGCCGCCCACGATCATGGCGCTGGCCTCGGCCTCGGTGAGGCCACGGCTCATCAGATAGAACAGCTGCTCCTCGCCGATCCTCGATACGCTCGCCTCGTGGCCGATCGAGACGTCCTGCTCCTCGATCTCGATGTAGGGGTAGGTGTCGCTGCGGCTCCTGTCGTCGAGGATCAGCGCGTCGCAGACCACGCTCGACTTGCTCTGCTTCGCGCCGGGCTCGACCTTGACCAGGCCGCGATAGCTGGCCCGGCCGCCGTTCTTGGAGATGCTCTTGGAGACGATCCGGCCGCTCGTGTTGGGGGCGGCGTGCACGATCTTGGCGCCGGCGTCCTGGTGCTGGCCCGCCGAGGCGAAGGCGATCGAGAGGATCTCGCCCCGGGCTCCCGGCTCCATCAGGTAGACGGCCGGATACTTCATCGTCAACTGGCTGCCCAGGTTGCCGTCGATCCACTCCATCAGGGAATCCTGATAGGCCATGGCCCGCTTGGTGACGAGGTTGTAGATGTTGTTGGCCCAGTTTTGGATCGTGGTGTAGCGGCAGCGGCCCTGCTTCTTGACCACGATCTCGACCACGGCCGAGTGGAGACTCTCCGAGGAATACATCGGGGCCGTGCAGCCCTCGACGTAGTGCACCTGGGCCCCCTCGTCGACGATGATCAGCGTCCGCTCGAACTGCCCCATGTTCTCGGCGTTGATCCGGAAGTAGGCCTGGAGCGGAAACTCGATCTTCACCCCCTTGGGCACGTAGATGAAGGAGCCGCCCGACCAGACGGCCGAGTTCAAGGCGGCGAACTTGTTGTCGGAGGGGGGGATGATCGTGCCGAAATACTGCCGCAACAGGTCCGAGTGCTCGCGGACGGCCGTGTCGGTGTCGGTGAAGATCACGCCCTTCTTGGCGAGATCCTCCTGCAGCGAGCCGTAGACCACCTCGCTCTCGAACTGCGCCTTCACGCCGGCCAGAAACTTCCGCTCGGCCTCGGGGATGCCCAGCCGGTCGAAGGTCTGCTTGATGGCGTCGGGCACGTCGTCCCAGGTCTTGCCCTGGTGGTCGGTGGGCTTGAGGTAGTAGTAGATGTCCTGAAAGTTGATGCCCAGGCGGCCGCCCCACGAGGGCATCGGCTTGCTCTGGAAGATCTCGAACGACTTCAAGCGGAAGTCCCGCATCCAGGCAGGCTCCTGCTTGAGGTCAGAGATCTGGGCCACGATCTCGGCGTCGAGTCCCTTGCGGGACTTGAACACGGAGGGCGTGTCGGTGCGGAAGTCGTACTTGTTGATCTCGCCGAGCGTCGCCGTCGAGTCATCCAGTCCGGTCGCCATGGTCGTGCCCTCCTCGGGGTGTCGTACGCTGAATCGTGGTGGTCGGGGGTCAGGCCGAGACCGTCTCGGCCTTGGCGTCTTCCATCGCCCGCTCCGCCTCAGCCGCCTCGGGGTAAGCGGCCCGGATTCGCTCGTAGCCCTTCTTGTGGAGCTCGGCGGCCAGTTCCGGCCCGCCGCTCTCGACGATCCGGCCACCGAGCATGACGTGCGTCTTCAAGGGCACGTTGTGCTCGAGGAGCTGCTCGTGGTGGGTGATGATCAGGATGCCCATCTGATGGCCTGCCTGGCCGCCGCCGCTGCCGATCCGGGCGATGCTCTCGCTGGCCAGCCGGACCGCGTCGGCGTCGAGCCCGCTGTCGGTCTCGTCGAGGACCGCGAACCGCGGCTGGAGCATGGCGAGCTGGAGAATCTCGGCCCGCTTCATCTCGCCGCCGGAGAAGCCGTCGTTGACGTACCGGCGGGCGAACTCGGGGTCGATCGAGAGCTCCGCCATCTTGGCCTTGAGCTCGCCGCGGAACTCCTTCATCGGCATCAGCTCCTCCCCCTCCTTGCGGTCGGGGTTGCGGACGTTGGTGAC
>JBIIYH010000203.1:0-5141 GCA_044346905.1 Pirellulales bacterium | reverse complement strand
TCGGCCCCGAGGGCCCGCTCCAGAAGCGCCGCCGGCGCCTGGAGCTGGCAGAGCCGCTCCTTGGCCTCGGCCTGCGACTTCGACGAGCGGATGATCTTGATCACCTCGTCGATGTTGGCCAGCGCCACCAGCAACCCCTCGAGGGTGTGCTTGCGGCTGCGGGCCTTGGCCAGCAGGTGCTCGGTGCGGCGGCGGATGACGGTGGTGCGATGCCGGAGGAACTCCGTGAGCATCTCCCGGAAGGAGAGGATCCGCGGCTTGCCATCGACCAGCGCCAGGAAGATCAGCGAGAACGAGGTCTGGAGCGGCGAGAACTGGTAGAGCTGGTTGAGGACGACGTCGGGGTCGGCGTCCCGCTTGAGCTCGAGCACCAGCCGGACCGGCTCCTTCAGGTCGCTCTCGTTGCGGATCGCCGAGATGCCCTTGATCCGGTCGTCGGTGACGAGCTCGGCGATCTTCTCCTCGATCGCGTCGCGGGTCTGCTGGTAGGGGATCTCGGTGACCACGATCCGATGGCGGTTCTTCCCCATCTCTTCGACGTGGGCCCGGGCCCGGAGCGTGATCGTGCTCCGGCCGGTGAGGTAGCCGCGGATCAGCGCCTCCCGCCCCATCACGATTCCGCCGGTCGGGAAGTCGGGGCCGGGCACGATCTCGAGCAGCTCGGCCATCGAGAGGGCGGGGTTGTCGATCAGGGCGACCAGCGCCCGGCAGACCTCGCCCAGGTTGTGGGGTGGGATGCTCGTGGCCATGCCGACGGCGATCCCGCCGGCGCCGTTGACGACCAGGTTGGGGAACTTGCTCGGCAGCACCACCGGCTCGGTGTTCCGCTCGTCGTAGCTCGGCACGTAGTCCACCGTGTCGAGCTCGAGGTCGTCGAGCATCAGCGCGGCGATCGGCGAGAGCCGGGCCTCCGTATACCGCATCGCGGCCGCGGGCAGGCCGGCGATCGACCCGAAGTTGCCCTGCTTGTCCACCAGCACGTGCCGCATGTTCCATTCCTGGGCCATGCGCACGAGCGTGGGATAGATCACGCTCTCGCCGTGCGGGTGGTAGTTGCCGCTGGTGTCGCCGGAGATCTTGGCGCACTTCACCCGGGCCGCGCCCGGCGAGAGACTCAGGTCGTTCATCGCGACCAGGATCCGCCGCTGCGACGGCTTGAGGCCGTCGCGAACGTCGGGCAGGGCCCGGCTGACGATCACGCTCATCGCGTACGTCAGATAGCTGTCCTTGAGCTCCTGCTCGATCGGCAGGTCGATGAGCCGCCCTCCCTCCGGGGTCGTCCCGTCGCCGCCGCCCGACGAAGCGGCCTCGCCCTCCACCGGGTTTTCATCATCTGCCAAGAGACGGTCTCCAGACCTGCCCGAACACGCGCCGGCCCTCCCTGACGGCCTGTGCGGTGCTCTGAACATACCCGGCCAGCGGGGGCGGTCAACCGGCTGAGAAGCCTTGAAAAACAGGGGTTTTTGCCCAGGCCCGGTCGGCTTGACCCGCCACCGGGACGGCTCCTACTCTCCCGCCCCGCTGCCCGTCGCCTGCGGCCCCGGCCCGTGGGCCCGACCGCTCCTTTGGAAAGAGGACACGCGATGACTTTCAACCGCTCCCCCGGGCTGCTTGTGGCGGCCCTCGCCGCGGTCGTGCTACTGCCCGACCTGGGCGGCCCGCCGCTCTGGGACGAGGATGAGCCACGAAACGCCGCCTGCTCGCTGGCCATGTGGTCGAGTGGTGACTGGATCGTGCCGAGCTTCAACGGGCGGCTGCGGGTCGAGAAGCCGGCGCTGGTCAACTGGCTGCACCTCGCCGGGTTCGCCGTGGCCGGGCCCAACGAAACGGGGGCCCGGCTCGGCTCGGCCCTGCTCACGCTGGCCACCTGCCTCTTGACCTGGCGGATCGCCGCGATCCTGTTTCGCCCCGACGTCGCCGCCTGGGCCGGCGTGGTGATGGCCACCTGCCTCTGGACCGGCATCACCGGCCGGGCCGCCACGCCCGACGCGCCGCTGGCCTGCTTCACGACGCTCGCGCTCTGGCTGTTCGTGCGGGCCGGCCGCACCGCGGGCCCCGACGGCCTGCGCTGGCGGGACGGCCCGGTGCGGCTGTCGCTGAACTCGGCCGCGGGCATCGGCGGGGCCTGCGGCTTGGCTATCTTGACGAAGGGTCCGGTGGGGCTCGTGCTGCCGCTGGCGGGGCTCGGGCTCTTCGCCTGGTGGCAGGCGGTGGCCGACCCCGGCCGCGATGGGCCGAGGCTGCGGCGAATCCTGGCCGCGACGACCGACGCCTGGCGGGGCCTGCGGCCGCTCGTGATCACCGGGGCCGCCCTGGCGGTGGCCGCGCCCTGGTATGCGGCCGTGACGGCCCGCACCGAGGGCCAGTGGCTCCGCGAGTTTTTCCTCGTCCATAACGTCGGCCGGTTCGCGGCGCCGATGGAGGGCCACTCGGGCTCGACGCTCTTTTACTACCCGCTCGTGATCCTGGTGGGGCTCTTTCCCTGGTCGATGGCCTCGGCGCTCGTGGGCTGGCATGCGGTGGCCGCGGTGCGGACCACCGGCCAGGCCTCGCCCGGCATGCGGCTCCTGCTCGCCTGGCTGGCCGCCTGGATCCTGCCCTTCTCGCTCGCCGGCACGAAACTGCCGGGCTACGTCTGGCCCGCGTATTCCGCGCTCGCCTGCTGCATCGGACTGTTTCTCGCCGATTGGATCCGCACACCAGCCCGCACGACGGATGCCTGGATGCGGGTGGCCTGGGCCTTCCTGATCGTCTCCGGAGTCGGCCTGGGCATCGGCCTGCCCCTGGTGGTCCACCACATCGCTCCCGGCGGCGAGTGGCTCGGGCTCGTCGGCCTGATTCCCCTGGCGGGCGGCCTGTTTGCCTGGGCGAGCCAGTCGCTCTCCTCGCGGCGGGCGGCGACGGCGGCCTGGGCGGCGACCGCCTGCGCGAGCGTCGCGATCCTGGTGACGCTCGGCCCCGCGAGCCTCGGCCGCACCGGCGGCGCGCGGCACCTGCTGGCGCGGCTGCCAGCCGACGGGATTTCCCACCCGATCGCCTGCTACCGCGCCCCGGCGAGCACCAGCTTCTATGCCGGCCTCGTGGCGGCTGACGGCGAGGTCGCCGCGCTCGAAGAGCCGGCCGAAGTCGCGGCCTTCGTGGCGGCGCATCCCGGCGCCCCCGTGGTGGTGGATGCCCGCTGGGAGGAACTCGTGGCCGCTGAGCTGCCGGCCGACTACGCCGTGATGCGGGCCGTGACCGTCCTGCCCGCGGCCCACCGGCTCGTGCTCTTCGGACCGACGAAGACCCCCGACTTGCCGCGACTGGCCGACGCGGCCAGCCGCACAGGTGAGCCGCGGCAGCACTGACCTCGATCTCGTCCTGCTCGTTCGTCCTGCTCTTCCCCCTCCGGTAACCCACCGCCCATGCCCGACCGTCACCCGTTCGCCATCGTCCTCGTCGCCGGCATCGCCGCGCTCGCTCTCGGTACGGCCCAGGCCCCGCTCTGGGACGAGGACGAGCCCCGGTTCGCGGTCATCGCCCGCACGATGGTGGAGACGGGCGACTGGGTGGTGCCGGTCTTCAACGGCACGCTCGCCGTGGACAAGCCGGTGCTCATGCATTGGGCGATGGCCGCCAGCATGAGCGTGTTCGGGGTCAACGAGTTCGCCTCCCGGCTGCCCTCGATGATCGCGGCCCTGGCGACGGCGCTGGCCCTGTTGCGACTGGGCACGCGGCTGTTCAATCCCACGACCGGCGTCGTCGCGGCCCTGGCCTGGCTCGGCAGCCTGCTTGCGGGGATCGAGGCCCATGCGGCCACGCCCGATGCGATCCTGACGGCGCTCTGCACCTGGGCGACGGTCCTGGCCGCGGAGGTGCTGCTCACCGCACAAAAAGGGGACATCCCCCGTTTTCAAGCCGCCTCACCGGGAGCGGCTCCCTCACCGCGGAAACGGGGGATGTCCCCTTTTTTTCTGCCGCGGCTGAGCGTGGCCCGTGCGGTCGGCATCGGGCTGTTGCTCGGGCTGGCGGTCGTGTGCAAGGGGCCGATCGGCTTCGTGGGGCCGCTGGCCGTGCTCGTACCCTGGGCCTGGTGGGTAGCCGTCGATCGGCGGCTGGCGGAGCTGCCCGCGGGCCCGTGGCTGCGCCGCCTCGCCGCCGTCGCCTTCCCGGCGGTGATCGACGTGATCCGCAGCCTCCGGCCGGTCCTGCTGACGGCCGGAATGCTCCTCGCCGCGGCCCCGTGGTATGTGGCCGTTTGGCAGCGGACCGACGGCGCCTGGATCGAGGGCTTCTTCTTCGTCCACAACGTGGGCCGGTTCATGGCCCCGATGGAGAAGCACTCCGGCGGCCCGCTCTTCCATCCGCTCACGATGCTCGTGCTCTTCTATCCCTGGTCGTGCTTCCTGCCCCTGGCGGTCGTGCTGGCGGCCTGGCGAACCTGGAAGCGGACGGTGCCCGTCGCGACGGTCCACGCCCTCGGTCTCGCCCTCGTGTGGCTCGGCGTCTGGGTCGGCGGCTTCTCGGCTGCTGCGACCAAGCTTCCCAACTACATCCTCCCGGCCTACCCGGCGGCTGCGCTCGTGGTGGCGATCGTGGCTGTGGAGGCCGCCCGCCGGGCCGCGACGGGTGGCAACTGGCCGCACCCTCGCTGGGCGGCCACGGGCACGCTCTCCCTCGCCTTCGGCGGGGTGGCCACGATCGCGACCATCGTCGTCGCCGCCCGCTACGGGCTGCCAGGCGCGGAGCCGGCGGCGGCCGTGGGGCTCGTGCCGCTCGTCGGCGCCGGGGCCTGCTGGTGGCTGGCCACCCGCAACCGGCCCGAGGCGGCCCTGGCCTGCTTCACCGGCACGGCGCTCCTCTACACGGCGCTGGCGGTCGGCCCGGCCGCCGGCCAGATCGCCAAGGCCAACGCGATCCCGTCGTTCGTGAGCGGCCTCAAGGCCGACGGCGACGTGGCGGCCCGGCTGGGAACCTTCATGATCGCGAGCCCCAACGTGGTCTTCTACGCCGGCGGCCACGTGAACCAGATCGTCCAGGACGACGCCAACGCCGCCGCGCGGTTCCTCGCCTCGGGGCCCGACGCCGTGCTGCTCGTGCCGGCCGACAGGCTCGCCCGGGTCGAGGCCGTCCTGCCGGCCGGCTACGGGGAGCTGGGCCGC
>JBIIYH010000202.1:0-5154 GCA_044346905.1 Pirellulales bacterium | reverse complement strand
CCACCACCAGGAAACTGGCCCAGCCACGGTTGGGACGCATCAAAAGCCCCCTCCTGGGGCAAAGCGGGCCGCGTGACGTCAGCGGGGCTGGCGGGGGCGGCCGCCGGAGCCGCTTTCCAGCTTCTCGGCGCAGCGGATGCAAAGCGGCGCGAACGGGATTGCCTCGAGCCGCTTTTTGGCGATCACGCCCTCGCACTCCTCGCACACGCCATAGGTGCGGTCCCGGATCCGGCCGAGCGCCTGCTCGACCAGGTCCAGGGTCTCTTCCTCGGTGGCCATCAGGCTGAGCGTGAACTCCTGCTCGAAGGCATCGGAGCCGATGTCGGCCATGTGGATCGGCATGCTGGAAAGGTCGCCGCTCGCCTCGCTGCGGGTCTTTCGCAGGGCGGCGTCGGCCATCGTCGACACGTCTCCCCGGAGCCGCGACCGCATCGCCTCGAGCGCCGCCTTGAAAGGCTTCATTTCCGCTGCTTTCATCGTTGCTCACCCGCCTCACAAGACCGAGAGAATCCCGGCGGGTCACCCCGCCGTCCGCCAGGCCTTCCATGGTAATCAGTCGCTGCGGGCTGTCAAACTGGCAGGCCGTCTCGCCGGGCGGACTCCGTCCTTACAGGTTCCGCTTGCTCGTACCTGGAAGCTGACCTACCTTTGGCGGTGTTCGGCGGGGCCCCGTACCGGGACCTCTTTCCCGTTCCGCCGACGCACACAAAAGACTCCGGGGCGTACGGAGTCTGCCCGTGCCCGTCGCTGCCAGCACCGATCTCGCGTTTCAACAGTGCATTTCCCCGGCCTGCGGGGCGACCTATTCGGTCGACGAGGTGCTCACGTCCTGCGCGGCGTGCGGCAACCTGCTCGACGTCGAATATGACTGGGACCGGCTGCGGCCCCCGAACTCGTTCGAGTTTTTCGAGCGGAAGTGGATGCGGCGGAGCGACCCGCTGGCCTTCAGCGGCGTGTGGCGGTTTCACGAACTGCTGCCCTACGCGCCCCGGGAGAGCGTGGTCACGATCGGCGAGGGCCAGACGATGTGCCCTCCTTCCGACGGCGTGGCGAGTTTCGTGGGCCTGAACCCGGGGCGGCTGTTTCTCCAGTACGAGGGGCTCAACCCGTCAGGCTCGTTCAAGGACAACGGGATGTCGGCCGCCTTCACCCACGCCCGGATGATCGGCGCCAAGCGGGCCGCCTGCGCCTCGACCGGCAACACCAGCGCCTCGCTGGCCGTCTACTGCGCGGTGACCCGGCTGATGCGGGGCATCATCTTCATCGGCTCTGGGAAAATCTCCTACGGCAAGCTCTCGCAGGCGCTCGACTATGGCGCGCTCACGATCCAGATTGCCGGCGACTTCGACGATGCCATGGCCCGCGTCAAGGAGGTGGCCGGCAAGCTCGGCATCTATCTGGTCAACAGCGTGAACCCCTTCCGGCTCGAGGGCCAGAAGACGATCATGTTTCGGGTGCTCGAGTCGCTCGGCTGGGAGGTGCCCGATTGGATCGTGGTGCCCGGGGGCAACCTCGGCAACTCGAGCGCCTTCGGCAAGGCCTTCGCCGAGCTCCGCAAGCTCGGCCTGATCGACCGCGTGCCGCGGCTGGCCGTGATCAACGCCGCCGGCGCCAACACGCTCCACGAGCTCTACACCAACCGCGGCCTCCGCTGGGAGGGCGGTCGGGCCGACCTCGCCCCGGCCTGTCACTATTACGACGAGCTCGATCGCGACCACAAGCGGGCCGACACGATCGCCAGTGCGATCGAGATCAACCGGCCCGTGAACCTGAACAAGTGCCTGCGGGCTCTCGAGGTCTGCGACGGCGTGGTCCGCGAGGTCTCCGAGCAGGAGATCCTCGACGCCAAGGCCCAGGTGGGAGCCGGCGGCCTGGGCTGCGAGCCGGCCAGCGCCGCGAGCGTGGCGGGGGCAAAGCAGCTCGTGGCCGAGGGGGTGATCGGCCGCGACGAGCGGGTGGTCTGCATCCTCACCGGGCACCAGCTCAAGGACCCGACCGCAACCGTGGCCTACCACACGACCGACCAGAAACTCTTCAACGAGGTGCTCGGCAGCCGGGGCGTGAGCCGGGCGAGCTTCGCGAACCGGTCCGTGAGCGTCGGCAACCGGCTCGACGAGATCGTGCAGGCGATCGACCTCTACGGCTGACACGGCGTCGAGAGTGACACGGTTGGGTTGGAACCGGGCTCCGGAGGCGGAACCGTTCCACGGCGGCATCCCATTCCCTATGCTGCCGGGCTTGCCGCACCGATCCCCGGAGTTGAACTATGCCCGCCCTGCCCTTGCGTCTGGTCGTTCACGGAGCCGCCGGTCGGATGGGCCAGCGGGTGATCGCGGGAGCCCTGGCCGAGCCCGGACAGTGGCGGCTCGTGGCGGCGATCGAGCGGAGCGGCCATCCGCGGTCGGGCGTCGATGCCGGCGGCCTGGCGGGCTGCGCCGCGGTCGGCATCACCGTGGCCGACGCCTGGGAATGCCCGGCCGACGTGGTGATCGACTTTTCGCTGCCGGAGGCGGTGGCAGGGATCGTGGCCACCTGCGTCGAGAAGCGGGTGCCCTTGGTGATCGCGACCACCGGCCTGACGGCGGCGGATCACGAGCGGATCGCGGCCGCGGCCCTGGTGATTCCCGTCCTCCAGTCGCCGAGCATGAGCCTGGCCGTGAACATCTCGATGGATCTGGTGGGCCGGGCGGCGAGCCTTTTGGCCCACGTGGGCGGCCGGACCGACGTCGAGATCATCGAGTGCCATCATCGGCACAAGGAAGACGCCCCCAGCGGCACTGCGCTCAAGTTCGGAGCCATCGTCCGTGACGGCATGGGGCAGGTCCGCGAGGCCCACGGTCGCGAGGGCCGACCGGGTGCCCGGCCCGCCGACGAGATCGGCTATCACGCCGTCCGGGCAGGCGACAACCCGGGCGAGCACACGATCCTGTTCGGCCTGGAAGGCGAGTCGTTCGCCGTGAACGTGCGGGCCACGAGCCGCGACTGCTATGCCCGCGGGGCGCTGGCGGCGGCGGCGTTCCTGGCCGGCAAGCCTGCCGGGCTCTACTCGATGCAGGACGTGCTCGGGCTGGCCTGAGCCGGCGGGCCGCCGTTCATGCGCCGAATCAGGAGCCAGCCGAGCACGAGCTGGGCGAGCAGCGCGGCCAGGCCGGCCCGCGGGTGACCGGTCAGGAAATAGGCCCAGCCAAAGGCCAGGCCTGCGGCGGCGCCGGCCAGCTTCGAGCCCACCTGGAGCAGGCCGAAGGTAACCCCGGCCCGGCCTTCGGGCGCTGCCTCCGCCACCGTCGCCCGGACCACGCTCTGCACCCCGCCGAGCACGAGGGCCAGCAGCACGGCCAGCGCGACCAGTTGCGGCACGCTGGCGACGAACCAGGCGAGCGCGAGCACAACGACCCAGCCGGCCAGGCAGACGCCGACCGCCACCCGTCGCCCGGCCCGCTCGGAGAGCCAGCCCACCGCCAGCGCTCCCGGCAGGGCCACCGCCTGCACCAGCAGCACCAGCCGCACGAGCGCCGCCGGCTCGAGCCGAAACTCCTCGAGGGCCACGCTCGAGAACTGGGCGATCGCGGTCTGCACCGCACCGAGCACCAGCATGCCCCCACCGAGCACGGCGGCGAGGTGGCGGCCGTCCGCGGCGTCGGCCCGCAGGAGCGAGCGGGCAAACGCCAGCAGTTCGCCGCCGGCCGAGGCTGCGTGTGGCTCGGCCTCGGCGGGCGAGGGAAACCGGGCCCAGATGGCCGGCAGCGAAAAGGCGACCCACCATGCCCCGGTGAAGGCGAAGGCCGCCCGCAGCCCGCCGGCGGGCGAGAGTCCGAGGGCCTCGTGGGCGGTGACGATGCCCGTGGCGATCACCAGCGCGAGGGCGCCCCCCGCGTAGCCGGCCGCAAACCCGAAGGCGGAGAGCCGGTCGGCCAGCCGGCCGGTGGCGATCCCCGCCAGCAGGCTGCCGGTGAAGATCGCGGCCAGATCGAAGCCGACATTCGCGACTCCGACGGCGGCGAGCACCGCGAGTCGGGCCGTGGGGGGCGCGGCAGCGAGCACCATCAGCGAGCCGGCTCCGACGACCACGCTTGCCAGGAGCGCCGCCTTGTGGCGGTGCCGCCGGTCGGCCCAGGCCGAGACGCCGGGGGCGACCACGGCCGAGGCGAGCATGGCGGCGGCGAGCGTCCAGGGCCAGACCACGCCCGGGGCCAGTCCCCAGGGGCGGTCGGCGAAGGCCACCCGCTCCACGTAGGCCACGACGAGCGTGATCAGCACGGTCGAAAAGGCACTGGCCGCCCAATCGAGCAGCACCCAGGCGACGGCGGTGGATCGGGCCGGCCGGGTGGCCGGAGTGGTTCGAGCGGCCGACATCCAGAGAAGCGTAGCGGCGGCGGCCCGCCCCGACATCCAAGCAGGAGCGGATCGCGGGCGGGGGCCCTCCAATCGGGGAACTCGGGCTATGCTTGGCGGCCTCGATGAGTTGTCCGTGATGGGCGAAAGGGTTGCCCGGGTTCGCCCCAGGCGACGCCCCCTCGATCTCGACGGAAGCTCTCGAGCCTGCCACCTCCCTCGAGCTTGCCAAACGCCATGCCGACCGCGACCCTCATGCCCCTCGTCGCGTTGCTCCTGCTGGCCGGATGCCGGCCGGCCGAATCGGTGCCGCCTGCGTCGCGGGCCGCGTCCCCGCCGCTGCCGGCGGTCATCTGCCGGTTCACCGACAAGCCGATCGCCATCGACGGCTCACTGGACGACGCCGCCTGGGCCGACGCGGTCGACGTGACGGGGTTTTCGCTTCCCTGGCTCCCGGGCAATCCGGCGGCGGCCGGCGCGACCCGCGCCAAGCTGCTCTGGGATCAGGACCACCTCTACATCGCCGCCGACATGGACGACGGCGACTTGTATGCCGACGTCACCGAGCACGACGGCCAAACCTGGGACAACGACGTGTTCGAGGTGTTCCTCAAGCCCGCCACCGACAAGCCGGCGTATTACGAGTTTCAGGTGAACGCCGCCAACACCCAGTTCGACTGCTTCATCCCGCGGCGGGGCCATGTCGGCCGGTTCCGCAGGTCGCATGCCTTCGGCATGGAATCAGCGGTCAAGCTCCGGGGCACGCTCGACGACTGGACCGACCGCGACCAGGGCTGGTCGGTGGAGCTGAAGATCCCGTGG
>JBIIYH010000038.1:0-16486 GCA_044346905.1 Pirellulales bacterium | reverse complement strand
TACCGGCCAGCCACCTGCTCGCGCGGGTGGGCGACCTCTACACGGCGATCGAGCGGGGCGGCTGCCTGAATCTGGTCACCGACCGGAAGCAGATCCTGGCGGCCTGCCGGGCGCTGCCGCCCACGGTGATCCTGGGAGTGCCGGTGTTCTTCGAGCGGCTCGAGGCGGGCGTGCGCAGCGGCAAGCTCGCCGACCTGCCCACGGCGCTCGGGGGCGAGGTGCGGGTCTGCGTCTCGGGTGGGGCTCCCCTGCGGCGGCGGACGGCCGAGTTTTTCGCGGCCCGCGGCGTGCCGCTGGTCGAGGGTTACGGCCTGGCGGAGGCGGGGCCGGTCGTGGCGCTTTCCAACCCGCGGATCGTGCGCACCGGGACGGTCGGGCCGCCGCTCGTGGGCGTCGAGGTGCGGATCGACGAGCGGCCGGAGAGCCGGGGGCAGTTGCTCGTGAAGACGCCGAGCCGGGCGCTCGGGGTGCTCCCGCCGCAGGGCGGGATCACGGCGGTGCCCGAGTGGCTCGAGACCGGCGACCTGGCCACGCTCGACGAGGCCGGCCATCTCCTGATCACCGGCCGGCTCAAGGACGTGATCGTGCTGGCCAGCGGCGTGAAGCTCCCGCCGGCCGAGGTCGAGCGGGCGCTGGCCGAGGACGAGGCGGTGGCGCAGGTGTGTGTCGTCGGCGACGGCCTCGCGGCACCGGTCGCGCTCGTCGTCCCCGAGCCGGCCGTGATCCGCCGCGCGATCCGACGGCTGGGCCTCGTTGTCTTCAGCCGGGCATCGGCGCTGCGGCAGCCGCGGCTGCTCGCCTGGCTCGAGCGGCGGTTCGCCCGGCGGCAGCGGCAGTTGCCGCGGTCCTGGCGGGTGAAGCGGGTCGTGCTCGTGGGGCGGCCCTTCGACGCGGCCCACGGCGAGGCGACCGAGTCGCTCAAGCTCAAGCGGCGGGTGATCGCGGAGCATTTTGCGACGGAGATCGCGGCCGCCGGTGCGGCCGCGTTGGGCCAGGGCATCGAATCCCGGCGGGGCGATTCAGGCTCGACGCATGCAAGCCCCCCGGCGGGAGCCGATGCGGCCTGCCTGGTGCCCGCTCTCTGGGCGGGCGGCGACGGCGGGTTCGCGGTGGCTGCCGAGGCTGCGGCGGCACCGTTGGCGACCCCTGTCGAGGCGGTGCTCGAGCGGGCCGAGGCCGAGATCGCGTCGCTCCGCGCCGACGGGTTGCTGTATGACCAGCATGCCGGTGGACCCGGGGCGGTCGCGCCGCTCGACGACCCGCCGCCGCCACCGCGCGGGAAGTTTTCCGGGGTGGCCGAGGACACGCTCGGCGAGGCGGGCCTGTGGGGGCTCGCGGTGCCGGAGGCGTATGGTGGCAGCGGGGCCACCATGGTCGATCTCACGCGGGCGATCACGCGGCTGGCGGCCGACGTGCCCACGGCCGCCGGGATGCTCGCCGTGCACTCGTCGATCGGCGCGGTCGCGGCCGTCGCGACTTTCGGCACGCCCGACCAGCAGGCCCGCCACCTGCCCGGCCTGGCCGCCGGTCGGCCGCTCTCGATCTTCGGGGCCACCGAGCCCGATGCGGGCTGCGATCTGGCACGGGTGCAGAGCGTGCTCGAGCGGCGCGACGGCCGGCTCCTGCTCAGCGGCACGAAGATGTTCATCACCGGGGCGACCTACGGTCGGCTCGTGAAACTTTTGGCGGTGCAAGAGGGCCGACCCACGGTCGTGCTCGTGCAGCTCCCGGAGGCCGACACGGCCACGTTCCGACTGCGGCACTATCCGCTCCATCCGCTCAAGCATGCCCACAACGCGGCGCTCGAGTTCACGGGCTTCGAGGTCCACGAGGCCGATCTGCTCGCTGCGCCGGGCGCTGGTGACGGCATGCCGATCGTGTGGCACGGGCTCAACCGCGGCCGGACCACGCTGGCGGCCCAGGCCGCCGGCACGCTCCGGCTCTTGCTCGCGCACGCGGCCGAGTACGCGCGGCGGCGGCAGACCTGGGGCCGGCCGATCGCCACCCGCGAACTCGTGCAGGGGCGGTTGGGCCGGATTGCGGCGGCGATCGCGGCCTGCGACGCGGTCGCCGCGTGGGCGGCGGCGGCGGTCGATGCCGGCGGCGGCGAGTGGGAGGCGGTCACGGCCAAGGTGGTGGCGAGCACCTGCGTCCGCGAGGCGGCGATCGACGCACTGGGCATTCACGGCGGCCGGGCGTTTTTGGTGGGCCATCCGCTGGGCGACTCGCTCCACGACCACTTCGCCGTCGGTGTCTACGAGGGGGAAAGCGACCTGTTGGGGCTCGCGCTGTTTCGCGGCCTCGCCAAGGGGCATCCGCTGGCGGCCCGCGGTCGCGATGCCAGTGCCCTCCGGCGGGTGGCCGGTTGGTTGGCCTGGCGGGCCGGCGCCTGGAGCAGCTCGCGTCATCGCGACGACGGGGCGATCCTCGACGGCCCACTCCGAGCGCATGCCCGCGCCGCCCGCCGCGGGCTGGCAGCCGCGGCGTTGGCCATCGATCGGGCGATTCGCCGGCATGGCCGCAGCCTGGCCGAGCGGCACCTCGAGATCGGCGGGCTCTCGGCCCGGGTCCGGGACTTCGCGAGCGTCTTGGCGGCAGCCCACCACGCCGACGCCTCGGGGGACGAGCATGCGGTGGCCTCGGCCGACGTCTGGTGCCGGCTGGCCCTGGCCCGCGCCGCCGGTCGTCATCCGTCGGCCGCCGACCTGTCGGCCCTGGCCACCCTGGGAGCGGCCGCGGCGGGTGGCGGGCGAGGCTGCGGTTCGTAGGTCACTCGCTCCGCACGAGCGCGGGCCACCAGCTGCAGAGATACCAGGCCCGCGGCGTGGCCAGTTCAGCCAGGGTCGCGAGTGACACTCCCGCGCCGGGCGACTGGCCGCCGAGCACCTCATCGAGCAGCCCCTTGGGCTTCGTGTACTTCACGACCCGGGCTGTTTCGTCGTCGAGGCCGGCCAGTTCCACGGCGCGGGTCACCGCATCCTCCAGGAAGCCGATCCGATCGACGAGGCCCGCCTCCTTGGCCTGCTCGGCGGTGAAGATCCGGCCGGTGGCCACCTTGGCGATCGCCGCGTCGTCGAGCTTGGGCCGGCCCTCCTTCACGATCGCCTTGAACCGGGCGAACATCCCGTCCACCAGCGACTGGAGGATCTCCCGCTCCTCCTCGGCCACTTCCGGCGTGCGGTCGCGGGTGGGGCTGAGCATCTGCTTGAGGGGGCCGCTGGCGATCGAGTCGTCGCGGACGGAAAGCTTCTCGAGCGCCGCCGAGAGGTCGAAATGCGGAATGATCACCCCGATCGAGCCAGTCAGGGTGGCCGGCTCGGCGAAGATCACGTCGTCGCGGCCGCCGTTGGCCATGGCCACGTAGTAGCCGCCGCTGGCGGCCAGGCCCCCCATGCTCACCACCACCGGCAGTTCGCGGTCGGCCAGCAGCCTGGAGAGCCGGTTGTGGATCTCGTCGCTGCCGCTGACCGTGCCGCCGGGCGAGTCGACCCGCAGCACGATCGCCTTGACCGCCGGGTCGTCGGCCACGTGGTCGAGCTGAGCCCGGGCGAAGCCGTCGCCGCCCATGATGGCGCCGGCCACGGTCACGATCGCGACCTTGTCGGCGGCTTGCCGCGAGAGCGAGTGATAGGTCTCGAGCACCCGGGCGTCCTTCTGGAAATACTGCGAGAAGGCCGCGGCGCTGCCGAGCGCCGCGAGCAGCGAGAGCCCCGCCACCGTCCAGGCCAGCCGCGTGCCCCAGCGGTTCCAGCTCCCGGACTGCTCCAGGATCACTCTCGTCGGTCGCTGTTCCTCGATCACCATGCAAGTGCCTCGCGAGCGTTTCGTGCCGGCGGCGCGCCAGCAGCGCCGCCCGGCCTTCATGGTACCGCCGTCGGCCAGCGGAGGTGGGCGGCGGCAATCCGGTTGTCGAGTTGTCCTGCCGACCGCTACCTTTTGCGGATTGCGGCCGCCGCGAGCTTGCCGCCTGCGCCAGCCCGAAGAGGAGTGAACCACGTGTTCGTTTGCGTCAGCACGGAATGTCTGCCCGACCTGCCCCTGGCGGCCGCGATGGAGCGGCTGGCGGAACTCGAGTTCACGGCCGTGGAACTCGATGTTCACGAGCACGGCGGGCATCTCGAGCCGGCGGCTGTGGCGGCCAACCCGGAGGCGGCGATCGCCGCCTGCAGCGACCTGCAGCGACTGCGGCCGGTGGCGGTCTCGTTCGCGGCGGCCGAGACCCCGGCGGTCTACGACCTGTTCGAGGCCTGCTGCCGCCTGGCCAAGTCGCTCGGCGTGGTCACGATGGTGGTCGAGTCATCGGAGCTGGGCACGCCCTTCAACGGCGAGATCGAGCGGCTGCGGAAGTTCGTGGCGATCGCCGCCGGCTTCGGCGGGATCGTGGCGGTGAAGACCGCCGCGGGCCGGATGACGCAGGATGCCGAGACGACCGCGTCGCTCTGTCGCAACGTGCCCGGCCTGGCCGTCACTCTCGATCCGAGCCACTTCATCTTCGGCAGCAAGAAGGCCGCCTCCTGGGATCCGATCCTCAAATACGTCGCCCATGTGCACCTGCGAGACACCAAGCCCGACGTGTTTCAGGTGCGGATCGGGCAGGGCAACGTCGAGTACGGCAAGCTCGTCAGTCTGCTCCAGCGGGCCGGCTACACGCGGGCCTTGTGCGCCCACATGCCGCCGCTCGAGGGCGTGGACCAGGTGGCCGAGCTCCGCAAGATGCGGCTCTTGCTCGAGAGCCTGCTTTAAGGCTGCAGGGGCATCCCTGCCCCCTGCAGCCTTGGCGGCCCTCCGGCCGCCGGCCGCACCTCCGGGCGGCCGTGCTCGTGCGCGGTCTGGCGCGCGATGTGCGTTCAGACGAATCCACGGCCAGTTGCCGAAAGGGGACAGTCCCCTGCGCACGGTTGGGCTGCGAGGGGGCGCCCGTGCCCCGGAGCCGGCGTTGATGGCCGAGCGCAGCCAGGATGGCGAAGCGAGGCCAGCATCGAGCAAACGAAGGGCAGGATGCCCGCAGTGAGCGTCCGAGCGACGGGGTCGGGCGGCCCCGAGCCTGCGTCACGCAAGGCGCTGCAGCGGTCAGCGGACCGTGGTCGTTCCCGAGGACTCGGCGCGGCTGGCCATCTCGGCGTAGTTCCGCGACTGCTCGTCGTCACCCCGCTCGGCATGCATGGTCGAGAGGTTGCCGTAGGCCACGGCCAGGGCCCGTTCCTCGAGTTGCCCCTCGTCCACGGCCGTCACCATCAGGTCCACGCCCTGCCGGCTGAGTTCCAGGGCGTCCTCCCGTCGTTCGACCTGCCAGTAGGAGATCGCCATGCTCACGTAGGACTCTCCCAGCCGGCCAAGCTCCCCGTCGCGGGCGAAGCAGTCATTGCCCGACCAGAGCGGGACCGCGCGGTCGAACCAGGTCACCGCGGTGGCATGGTCGCCCCGCTGGAGGCTGTGGAGGATGCCGATCCGAAACATCAGGTCGCCAAGGTCCTTGCGTTCGCCATCCGTGAGCTGGCGGTGCTCGCCGCCCCGCTCGAGGTAGGCGGCGGTCAAGGTCGCGTTGTCGAGCATGTCGGAGGCGTCACCCCGGATCTGGGCGGCGGCGAGGGCGTCGGCGAGTGCCTGGCCGACCTCCCAGTCGATCTGCCGACGCCGCCACGGGTCGGTGACCGTCTCGCCCATGGTGTCGCGGAGCTCCAGCATCCGCTTGACCCAGGGAAGCGGCTCGATCGACTCCGTCGAGCCGGCCGCGACGGCCAGCGCGCCCCGGCAGAGCTGCAGTTCCAGAACCTGCCGCTCGAGTTCCTCGCCGGTGAACTCCTTGACCAGGGTCTCGCTGCGGACGAGCCACTTGGGGATCACGCGGCTCTTTTGCTGCCAGGTGCCCTCCGCGATGGCCTGGGCGGTGCCGAGGTGGGCGTCGAGCAGGATCTCGCGGGTCGCGGCCTGGATCATGGGAGCGGGCTTGGCCAGGAGCGGTGCGGCGAGCTTGATGGCGGCTGTGAAGTGGTCGACGGCGGCGCGGTGGTCGGGCGCCTTGCCGGCGAGGGCAACGCGACCGAGCAGCCGAGAAGCCTGCGCGGCGATCACCGGGGGCAGTTCCCGACTGGCCTGCACCCGCTCCAGCAGGGTGCGGGCTTCGGCGGGGCGGTCGAGGGCCAGGAGCACGCCGGCGTGCTTGAGGGCCACCACCGCCGAGTCGGGTTCGAGTCGGCTCGCCGATTCAGCCAGTCGCACCGCATCCTGCCAGCGGCCCTGGCTGCTGGCCATCGTGAGGAGCATGCGGTGGGCCCGGACGTGCGCGGGGTCGATCTGGATCGCGTGTTGCAGGTCGGCCAGAGCGTACGCCGAGCAGGTGTCGAGTTCGCCCTCGGCCCGGAGCACAAAGGCGTCGGGATCGAGCGGCTCGATCAGGATCGCGGTAGCGTCGCGACTGCCCGGCTCGAGGCTCAGGATCACGCCCCGCTCGGGATAGACCTCGCCAATGGCCGTGCCGGCCTCGTCCCGAATGGCCACGGTGCGGAGATCGGCGATCTCGAGTTGACGGGCGAGATCCGCGACGGGCATCGGTTCGGCGAGCTTGATCCGAATCGTGGCGACCGTGTCGTCCGCGAAGCCGACTTCGACCCGCTCGAAGGGGGCGATCTTCCAGGTTGCCACGCCCTCGGCGTCTCCCTCGGCAATCGGCTCCTGCGGGCCCCACGTGGCGTCGAGTTCGGCCCGGCTGGTCTTGCCGGGCAGGGCACCGCGGAAGCTGGCAGGGTCGATCGACAGCGTGGGCATCTCATCGGGCGTGGCGGCGACCGGGGCGGTGACCGTCGGTGCCACCGGCGTGGTGTCTTCGGCCGCCGGCCCCTGGGGAGCTGTGTCATCGGACGTGGCGGCGGGTTCGGCCGGCGCGGCTGCGAGCGGCTTGGGCAGTGAAGCCATCCGCTCCGAAACCCAGCGGCGAAAGCCGCTCGCGGGCGTGGCCGAGGCCGGGGCCGCCGGCGCCCCTGCCCGCGGGCCGGCGGTCGGCACCACTGCCGCGGCCGGCGGTGACGGGGGGCGAGGGTTGTTCCAGTCGGCGACCTGACTGACCCGTGGGGGGGAGGGCTCGGTGCCGGCGGCGGAAATGACGCCGGTGTCAGCAGCGGGAGCCGGCTTGCCGGGAGCCGCTCGGTCAGCCTCGCGGATCGACTGAATCCAGCCGGGCAGCCGCATGGCCGCGGGAGCAGCGGCCTCGTCAGCGGACGCGCCGCGGGGGCCCGCGGCGAGCAAGAACGCCGCGGAGAGCGACAGGAAGGAACACGACACCGAATACCGCAGCGTGGCCACGAGGCATCTCCTTGATCGGTCGGGCATGGCGGAAGCCCACGGGCCGGCGACCCGAGGCGGCGGGACATTAGAGGCTGCCGGCAAGCCAGTCCAGACCAGACAAGGATGGCAGGCGCGGCTGTCGAGGCCAGGCCGCTGCCTGCCGGACGCCCTCCGCCCCGGATCCCCCCATGACCCAGATCACCCATCTTTCCTGCCGGCGGCTTTCCTCCGGCTAGGATGGACCGCTCCTTTTCGAGGCGACCGTGATCGATCCAGTCTCGCAACCAGCATCGCCCCGTCATGTCGTGGTCGTCGGAGGCGGTGTGGCCGGGCTTTCGGCGGCCGAGGCGCTGGTGGCTCGACCGCCCGGTGAGCGGCCAAGCGTGACGCTGCTCGAGCCTGCGGACCGCCCGGGCGGCGTGCTCGGCACCGTCCGCTGCGACGGGTGGCTCGTGGAGCGATCGGCCGATTGCTTTCTGGCGGCCCGGCCGGAGGGCGTCGCGCTGGTCGAGCGGCTGGGGCTGCATGCAGACCTGGTCGGCGTGGACCCGCGGGTGCGGCGGGCGTTGGTCTGGCACGCCGGACGAGCGGTGCCGGTGCCCCGGGGCTTTCGCTTGCTTGCGCCCGGTCACGTCTCGGGCGTGCTGCACTCGTCGCTGCTCTCGCCGGCTGGCCGGCTGCGGTTGTTGGCCGAGCGATTCGTGCCGCGACGGATGGCGGGCCCCGAGGAGTCGCTCGAGGCGTTCGCCGTCCGGCGGCTCGGCCGCGAGGCGTTCGAACGGCTCGTGCAGCCGCTGGCCGCCGGTATCTGGACGGCTGATCCGGCCCGACTCGGGATGGCGGCGGCCTGCCCGGAGTTTCTCGCCATGGAGCGAGAGCGAGGCAGTCTCTGGGCAGGAGAGCAGGCCCGGCTGCGCGAGTCTTCCGCCGGTGCCGCGACGGGCGCCCGCTACGGGCAGTTCGTGAGCTTCCTGGGGGGCATGCAGACGCTGCCTGACCGGCTCTTGGAGCGGCTGCGATCCGAGGGTGTGGTCATCCGCAGAGGCCGGGCCGAGCGACTCGTCCGCATGGGCGGTCGCTGGCAGGTGACCGTGGCCACGGAAGAGGGCCCCAGCGACACGCTCCTGGCCGACGGGGTGATCGTCGCCACCCGGGCGCCCGCGGCGGCGGTGCTGCTGGCCGGCGTGGATCCCGACTTGGCCGCCGATCTCGCGGGCATCGTCTATGCCGGCTCGGTGATCGTCTCGCTCGGCTTCGCCCGCGCCGAGGTGGCGCATCCGCTCGACGCCGCCGGGCTCGTGATCCCGCGGGCGGCCGGCCGCCGCGCGCTGGCCGTGAGCTTCTCGAGCTCGAAGTTTCCCCACCGCGCCCCGCCGGGGTGCGTGTTGGTGCGGGTGTTCCTCGGCGGGGCCCTCGATCCGGAGTCGCTCGCGCTCGACGACGAAGGGCTCGTGTCGCTGGCGGTCGCCGAGGCGGCGATCCTGATCGGGGCCACGGGCCGGCCGCGACTCGTGCAGGTCGATCGCTGGGCCCATGCGATGCCCCAGTATCACGTCGGCCATGCCGAGCGGGTCGCTCGGATCGAGGCGGCGATCGCGCGGCATCCGGGGCTGGCCTTAGCCGGCGCCGCCTACCGCGGCGTGGGCATCCCGCAGGTCATCGCCTCGGGCCAGACCGCGGCCAGCAAGATCGCCAGCGAACTCTGATCAGGCGGCAATCACGTTGCCGGTCGGTTTTTGGCAGCACCATCCAACCCGCGACCTAAGGGCAAGCAGGTTCAGCGGCCGAAGGTCCGCTGCAACCCGGGGCACCCACCCATCACCCCTCTCAACGCCCCACCTATTTCTTCTTGGCGGCCCCGGCAGCCTCGCCCTCGCCCTCTTCCTTGGCCTTCTTCTTTTTCTTCATCGAGAGCTTGGGAACCCGCACCTTGGGCAGGCCGATCGGGCTGCGGCCTTCCTGCCACCGCTCCTGCTCCTTGAGCTTGGCGATCCGTTCGGCTCGCGTGAGCACCCCGCGGACGCTCGTGCCTCCTTTGCGGACGCGGAGGCTCTTGTCCATGGTCATCGGTTTCTCTCCTGAAGGTGCAATGCTGCGGGGACGGTGAACGGGGTCGGCGGGACTGCCGTCGAAGCCCCTAAAAATAGGCCGCCTTGCCCCCCTCTTCAAGGCCCGGTGCGTTGCGGCCGATCTGGCGGGTGCTGGCCGCCCGCTCCCGCTCGTCCGTCCGGCCCTTACCGGCCTAGTTTGGCGATCATCCCCAGGAACCGCTCCATGCTCTCCGGCCGACCGGCCGGATCCGCCGCCAGGCAGGCCATGATGGCGGCGGCCAAGGGGGGCGGGATCTCGGGCCAGTGCTGCTCGATCGGGGCCGGCGGCGTGTCGTGGGCCAGGGCCGCATTGCCGGTCTGGCCCCTGGGCCAGGGGGAGGCGAGCGTGCAGATCTCGTAGGCCGTGACGCCGAAGGAGAAGACGTCGAGCCGCTTGTCGGCCTGCTTCCGCCGGACCACCTCGGGGGCCATGTAGTTCGGCGTGCCGATTCGGTTGCCCGGCTGGAGGAAAACCGGCTTGTCGGGCACCGTGAGGCCGAAGTCGAACAGGACGAGCCGCCCATCGGGGCGGAGCATGAAGTTCCGCGGGCAGATGTCGCGATGGACGAAGCCGGCCTGATGGACGGTGGCGATCGCGGTGGCCGCCTGGCGCACGAGGTCGAGCTTCTGGGCGGGCGAGAAAGCGACCCTCTTGGTCGTGAGCAGGGCATGCAGCAGTTGGCCCTCGATGAATTCTTGGAGCACGAACGGGTCGCCGGTGGTCGCCGTTCCCCATTCCAGCGTGCGGCCGATGTTCGGACCGGTGATCTGCTGGCCGATCTCCCCCTCGCCCGGCTTCCCGAGGCCCTTGTAGCGGCCCTCGATCGGTGCGCTTTTGCCGCGGTCGATGACCTTGAGGCCACGGATCTCGCCATCCTGCCGGTCACGGACCTTGTAGAAGGCCGACATGGTGCCCGAGTTGCTCTCTCGCAGCCGCTCGAACCGCTTCCAGAGATCGACCCGCTTCGGCCCCCCGCCGAACAAACCCGAAAGAAATCCCATCGTCACCCGCCCTGCTTGAGCTTGGCCAGCTCGGCGTGGGCCGCCTCGAGCTCCCGCTCGAGCCGCGGCACCTCGCCGGGGTCATCCGGCTGCTGCTTCGCCCCCGCCAGCAGCTGCTGCAGCTTCGCGATCTTCTGATGGAGCACCTCCATCCGCTTCTTCTGCTTTTTGTCCATCGGGCTTCTCCTCGGGGGCGGCGGGGCGGTCATTCGAGTCCTCACGGTTCGGCCGCCCTCCGCCGCGGGATGCATCGTCGTCGTCACGCCCTCCGGCGGTGTTGGCCGCCTCGAGATCGTCGAGGTAGGTCCGGGCGTAGGCCTTGACCGGGTCGGGCAGATCGTTGGCGCCGGTGTGCAACTGTCGCATCCAGCCCGAGATCAGCACCACGCCCACCCCCAGGCCGACGGCCACGGAGAGCCACTGCTTCCGGGCGTCGCGAATCCACTGCGTGCTCGCCCCTCGGCCCACCAGCCCGCTGACCAGATAGAACAGGATCATCGCCAGCAGAAACTTGACGCCGAACAGGGCGTGATAGCCGGTCTGCCGCATCCAGTCGCCGCCCCAGAGCTCGGGGGCGTCCTTCACGCGGCGCATCAAGAGAATGTAGTTGGTCAGACCGCTGGCCAGGAGCAGCGTGATCGCGCCGATCACCCAGGGGAGCCAGCGGCGCCGGATGCCGGCGTGGAGCCGGTCGGCCGTTTCGCTGCCGAGCTCCTCGGCGGCGGGCACCAGCGCGAACCGGGAGAAGAGCAGCCCACCGAGGGCGGCGATCGCAGCCAAGACATGGGCCCAGCGGAGGAGAAGCGTGATTGGATCCATGGACGGGCGACCTCCCGGAGTCGATGATGGTTGTGACTTGGATCGTACCCGATTCCGCACCGTCGCCCAGCCCGCCCGCCCCCGCCCCGATTCTTCGCATGGACGATCTCCACGACAGCGACCTGCCCGGCAGCCGGCCCCATGAGCGGTGGATGCGGCTGGCGCTCGAGGAGGCCCGGGCGGCCGCCGCGGAAGACGAGGTGCCCGTGGGGGCGATCGTGGTCGCGGCGGGCCGCGTGGTCGGTAGCGGCCACAACCAGCGGGAGCAGCTCGCCGACCCGACCGCCCACGCTGAGATGATCGCGATCACGCAGGCGGCGGCCAGCCTCGGCTCCTGGCGGCTCGAGGGCTGCACGCTTTACGTCACGCTCGAGCCCTGCCCGATGTGCGCCGGCGCCATCCTTCAGGCCCGCGTGCCGGCCGTCGTCTGGGGCGCGGCCGATCCCAAGGCGGGAGCGGTCGAGTCGCTCTACCGGCTGTTCGAAGACCCGCGGCTCAATCACCGCGTCGAGCACGTGGGCCACGTGCTGGCCGACGAATGCGGCCGGCTGTTGACGGAGTTCTTCCGCGGCAAGCGGTGAGCCCGGCCAGTCAGCCGCGCCGATCGATCGACACGAACTCGCGGAGCGTCTCGCCCGAGTAGACCTGCCGCGGGCGGCAGATCTTCTTGGTGGGCGACTTGTGCATCTCCATCCAGTGGGCGATCCAGCCCGGGAGCCGGCCCATCGCGAACAGGACTGTGAACATCTGCACCGGGATGCCCATCGCCCGGTAGATCACGCCGGAGTAGAAGTCGACGTTGGGGTAGAGCTTTCGCTCGATGAAGTACTCGTCGGCGAGCGCCACCTCCTCGAGCTGCTGGGCGATGTCGAACAGCGGATCGTGCCGGGAAATCTTGGCCAGCAGCTTGTCGCAGGTTGCCTTGATCAGCTTGGCCCGGGGGTCGTAGTTCTTGTAGACCCGATGGCCGAAGCCCATCAGGCGGAAGCCGGAGTCTTTCTTCTTGGCGAGATCCACGTATTTCTTCACGTCGCCGCCGTCGGCCACGATCCGCTCGAGCATCTCGACGCAGGCCTGATTGGCTCCGCCGTGGAGCGGACCCCAGAGGGCCGAGATCCCGGCCGAGATGCTGGCGAACAGGTTGGCGTCGCTCGAACCCACCATCCGGACCGTGGAGGTCGAGCAGTTTTGCTCGTGGTCGGCATGCACGATCAGGAGCATGTCGAGGGCGTCGGCGAAGTCGGGGTCGATGTGGTACTCCTCGCAGGGCACCGCGAACATCATGTGGAGGAAGTTCTCGCAGTAGGAGAGGTCGTTCCTCGGGTACATCAGCGGCTGGCCGCACGACTTCTTGTGGCTGTAGGCCGCGATCGTCGGCAGCTTGGCCAGCAGCCGGTGCACGCTGACTTCCACCTGCCGCGGGTCGCGGACGTCGAGCGAATCCTGATAGAAGGTCGAGAGCGCCCCCACCACGCTGCCCACGATCGCCATCGGGTGGGCGTCACGGGGGAAGCCCCCGTAGAAGCTCCGCATGTCCTCGTGGATCATGGTGTGGAGCGAGAGCGAGGTGCGGAAGGTGTCGAGCTGGGCGGTGGTCGGCAGCTCCCCCTCCATCAGCAGGTAGGCCACCTCGACGAAGTCGCACTTCTCGGCCAGCACCTCGATCGGGTAGCCGCGGTAGCGGAGAATCCCCTGCTCGCCGTCGAGAAACGTGATCGCGCTGGCCGTGGAGCCGGTGTTGACGTAGCCCTCGTCGAGCGTGATCAGCCCCGTCTGGGACCGGAGTTTGGCGATGTCGATCGCCCGCTCCCCCTCGGTGCCCACGACCACGGGCAGCTCGTGCTCCTGGCCGTCATAGGTCAACCGGGCCAGGCCGGCGGCCTGAGTGCCCGGCCAAGGGGGCGTCGGGCCGGTGGGCGTCGGGCCGGCGGGGCGGGAGGGGGCCTGAGGGGAGGAGGGGGGCATGGCAGGGGCTCCTTCAAAAGGCCGCGAGCGGCCAGGGCGGCGGTACACCGGCAGATCCGCCTCGAAGAGCCGCGAAGTCTAGCCGGGGCCGGGGGCTGCGGCAATCAGCGGCGCTTCGCCGGCGGCACGACCGGCAATGGCTTGCCGGCGTTGCGGCCAGTCGGGTTTGGCTCAGCGGGGCGCGGTGGTGGGCCGGCCCGCCGTGAAGGTGGGCTGCGAGGCCGAGCCGGTGGGGTCGTCGAACACCGTCCAGACGGGCGTCCGGGCCCGCAGCTTGGCGAGGTAGTCGTCGCTCGCCTGCCGCCGCTTGTCCATCACGAGCTGTTCCCGGATGCCGACCTGGGCCTCGATAAACGGCGTCCGGCCGGCTTCCTTCCGCTCGACCACCCGCACGATGTGGAGGGTCTCGCCATCCTCGATGATGGCGCTGAGCTCGCCCACCGGCAGGGAGAAGATCGCCTCGTCGAGCTTCTTCGAGGCGAGGCTGCCCTGGTTGGTCCAGTCGAAGCCGCCTCCCTGCCTGGCGGTGGGTCCTTCGGAGCGGCTCTCTGCCACCTCGGCGAACGGCCGCCCGCCGAGCACCTCGTTGCCCATCGCGGCGAGGATGTCCCAGGCGGCGGTCCGCGACCGCTTGAGGCCTGTCTTCACGGTGAGCACCTCGAACCGTGCCCGGGCGGGAAACTCGTACTCTGCCAGATGGTTCTGGTACCAGGCGATCAGCTCGGCATGCGGGATCTCCTCGTCGCCGCCCGCGTTCTTCCGCAGCCACTCCTGGGCGAGCCCGCGCTCGAAAAACATCTTCCGCATCCGCTCGAGCGTCATCCCCCGCTGCCGCAGCCGCTGCTCGAACTCGAGCGAGTTGGCCACGCCTTCTTCCTCCATCATCCGGGGTAGCTGTTGCTCGTCGAAGGCCTGATCGACGTTTTGGCGGATCTCGGGCAGCTTGTCGGCGGGGATCTCCCGGCAGGCATCGACGTAGACCAGGAGCGTCTCGATGTGCTGATCGATCACCTGCTGGCAGATCTGGAGCCGTAGCTCGCGGACTTTCTCGGGCGGCAGGCCGGGGCTCACCTTCTCCAGCCACTCGAGCGCCTTGGGGGTGAGCAGGTCGGCCTCGAGCACCACCTCCGGCCCCACGCGGGCCACGACGAGGGCCGCCTCGAGCGAGTGGACTTCGCCCGCCTCGACCACCGGCGCCATGTATTGCACGGGCTCGACGCCCCCCGGGCCGGCGGCTGACGGAATCGGCTGCGGCTCCCCGAGCGGCTGGAGCGGCTCGTCGGGGCGGGCCCGGATGGTGGAGAGCACGTGCCGCGCGGCGTTGCCGGGAGCCAGGCCGCCGGGCCAGCCGGCCGGGCGGGTCACGGCCTGGGGCACGTGGGGCACGTAGGCCGGGGCGGTCAGGTCGATGGGGTTCGGAGGCAAGGCGGCCGGGGCGGCCGGGGCCTCGGCAAGCCGCTGGGCGGCGGCAGGCGTCGCCAGCGCGACTACCAGAGCGCAGGCCGCCAGCGCGGCGCGAGCGGGGTAGGGCAGACGACTGGTCGCGGGCATGGCACACCGGAGGGGGAGCCGGCCGGGAGCGGCCGGATCGGGAGGGGCGGGACTATATGGAGGCCGAATCCGGGGCCGCAAGGCCATAAAAGCCCCCCGGCGCGAGCCGGGGGGGATGCCGCGGGCCAGGCCGGCGGGATGTCCGGCCCGCGGTGCCGCACCCGACGGTGGTGCCTATTCCGACGGGTCGGGCGGCTTGAGCGGCGAGACCTTCAACCGCGTGATCCGGTTGCCCTCCTTGCCCACCACCTCGAAGCGGAAGCCGTGGAGGTCGTAGGCCGCGCCCACCTCCGGGATCAGCCGCGCCGCGTGGATCACCAGTCCGGCGACCGTGTTGGCCTCTTCGTCGGGCAGGCTCCAGTCGAGGGCCCGGTTGAGGGACCGGATCGCCAGCGTGCCGTCCACCACGTAGTCGCCGGCCGGGGTCTGCTCGATCGCCTTCGCCTCGTGGATGTCGAACTCGTCGGTGATCTCCCCCACGATCTCCTCGAGGATGTCCTCGAGGGTGATCAGCCCCTGGAGGGCGCCGTATTCATCGACGACCAGCGCGAAGTGGGTGTGGCGGCGAAGAAACTGCCGCATCTGCTCGTCGAGCGGCGTGGTTTCGGGGATGAAGTAGGGAGGCATCGCGATCTCCAGCACGTCGAGCTCGCGGAGCGCTTCCCAGTCTCCCTGCCCGGCCCGCAGCAGCCGGTCCATCGCCCGCAGCAGCTCCTTGGCGTGAATCACGCCCAGGATGTTGTCGTCAGTGCCGCGATAGACCGGCAGCCGGGTGTGGGGGCTGGCGAGCACCTGGGCCACGATCTCGGCGGGCGGGAGATCGGCATCGACCATCTCGATCTGGCTGCGGTGCTTCATGATCTCGGCCACGGAACGATGGGAAAGGTCGAGGGCGCCGAGCAGTCGGTCGCGGTCTTCCTTCTCCATGGCACCGGCGGAGTGGCCCAGGGCGATGGCTCCCGCGATCTCCTCGTGGACCGAAAGCACGTGGCGGCCGGGCTCGGTTTTGATGCCGAACGGGGCCAGGACGCCGCCGACGAGCCACTGCACGAGCGTGATCACGGGCCCGAACAGCCAGATCAGCAGGCGGATGGCAGGGGCGACGCGGGCCGCGACCGCCTCGGGCACGGTGATCGCCAGGGTCTTGGGCAGCACCTCTCCGAACACGAGCACCAGCGCCGTCATCACGAGCGTGGCCACGGCGACGCCGGTCGCGCCGAACCGCGTCAGCATGGCCGTCGCGAGCGAGGCTGCCGTGATGTTGACGATGTTGTTGCCCAGGAGCAGGGCGCCGATCATCCGCTCGTCGTCCTCCTTGACCGCCAGCGCGGCCGCGGCCCCCGCCGACCCCTTGTCGGCCTGGGCCCGGAGCTTGCCGCGGGACGCGGCGGTGAGGGCCGTCTCGGAGCCCGAGAAGAAGGCCGAGAGCAGGAGCAGGCCGAAGATCGCCGCGGCCGTCAGCCAGAAGGTCGCGTCGATCAACGCCAGCGATTCGAACAGACTGTCGGGCATGGGAGATGCG
Source organism: Pirellulales bacterium (assembly GCA_044346905.1). Lineage (GTDB taxonomy): Bacteria > Planctomycetota > Planctomycetia > Pirellulales > UBA1268 > QWPN01. The sequence goes on along the minus strand of JBIIYH010000038.1, from coordinate 256 downwards.
GGCTTCCGGACTCAACGGGGGCCCGTGCGGGCCCGAACAAACACCTAGGATAACCGATCCCCCGGGATGGCGGGGTGATCGAGTGCTCAACGGGAAGCAGCCCGTGGCTAGCCCGGTCAATGAAACGTCAGGATAGCCCGGCCAATGGCACTTCCGCACGCGTCGTCCGACTGATGAGCGGCTCGTGAGTCGGGTGCTCCTGTGTCCCGGCCCGCACCAGGTGCTTCCCAATCCGCCTGCCCTCCCCCTCCGAAGC
>JBIIYH010000201.1:0-5191 GCA_044346905.1 Pirellulales bacterium | reverse complement strand
TACTCCTCGGCCGGCTTGGCCAGCGACCCCCGGGTGAGCTCGAGGAACGCCGTCTCGAGGTTGACCTCCTCCTCCCGCAGCCCCCGGAGGCCATGGCCGGCCGCCACGAGCCGGGCGGCCAGCGGAGCCGGGTCGTCCACGCCGTCGGCCAGCGTGACGCGGATCTCCCCGTCTCGAACCTCGACGGTTGCCGCCTCCGGGCAGCCGCCGACGACTTCGGCTGCCGCCTCGGGTTGCCCGGCCACCCGGATCCGGAACGCGGGCCGGCCGCGGACCTTCGCCAGCAGTTCCTGCACGCCGCCGTAGGCCAACAGCCGGCCGTATTCGATGATCCCCACGCGGTTGCAGATGTCGGCCAGCTCCGGAAGGATGTGGCTCGAGACGAGGATCGTCTTGCCCATCCCCTGAAGCCGCTTGAGCAGGTTCCGCATCTCGATCCGGGCCCGCGGGTCGAGACCGCTGGCGGGCTCGTCGAGCAGCAGCACCTCCGGGTCGTGGAGCAGGACGCGGGCCAGCCCCAGCCGCTGGGTCATCCCGCGGGACAGGCTGGTGACGAGCTCGTCCCGCTTGCTGCCGAGATCGACGAGCTCCAGCGACCGCTCCGCCACCCGCCGGCGTTCGGGGCCGGCGATTCGGTAGGCCGCGGCGAAGAACTCCAGATACTCCCCCACCCGCATGTCGTCGTAGACGCCGAACACGTCGGGCATGTAGCCGATCGCACGGCGAATCTCGCGGGGGTGGGTGTGCACCGAATACCCGCACACGTAGGCCTCGCCCCAGGTCGGGGCCAGCAGCGTGGCCAGGATCCGGATCGTGGTCGTCTTGCCGGCGCCGTTGGGGCCGATGAATCCGAACAGGTCGCCCTGCTCGAGCTTGAGGTCGAGGCTGTCGAGGGCGATGAAGTCGCCGTACTTCTTGGTCAGGCCGATCGTCTCGATCATGGCGTGTCCTCGGGCGGTGGCGGGGCCGGCCTGTCCTGCCCTTCGCTCAGCGGCACCACGATCCGCACGAGCGTGCCTGAGTCGGCGGCCTCGGGGGCGACTGCGAGCGGTTTCGCGTGGTCGCCGCGGAAGCGGATCATCCAGTCCGTACCGCGCACGCCGGCCGGGGCGAGGCCCACCAGGATCGCGCGATCCACGGCCAGCAGCGGCGAGAGGTCGAGCCGTCGCAGCCGCCCCGGCTCGATCGCGGTGTAGCCCGGGCCGCCGGCGGCAGCGTGGAATCCCGCCACCTCGAGGATCCGGGCCGCGTCGAGGCTCGCCGTGTCCCAGCGCTGGGCTCGGTCGCGATCGCCGACGGCGATCCGGCGGGTGACCGCGGCGGCCAGCGACCGCGGCCCCCGGCCGGTCTCGGTGTCGTAGGTGCCGCCCGGCTCGAAGTCGCCCACGTCGTAAAGCCAGCCCGCGTGCAGGAGGCGGCACTCCCGCAGCGCGAAGGGCAGATGGTTCACGAGCGTCCCGCGCACGAGCCCGCGGGCATCGCGAACGAGCGTGCTCGATGCTGGCGGCGTGGCGGCGGTGGCCGTCCAGGAGGCCTCGAACAGCCGGCTCGACGCCGCCGCGATCGGCACGCCGACCAGATCGGCGAGGGTGTCACCGTAGGCGTAGTCATGCGCCGCAAGCGATGGATGCGCCGTGGCCGCATCGACGCCGCCGAAGCCCGTCCCGCCGTCGGCAAACCACGAGACCGCCGCATCGACCCCGGTCACCGGCAGAGCCGCGGCGGCGGCGCTGGAGACGTCGAGCGTCGCGTTGGCCGGGCTGCTGGCGGCCAGCCAGGCGGATCCGCGGACGAGACCGCCGACCGCATCGATGTCGAGCAGCTCGGCGACCCGGCACCGGGGCGGCGCGTGGTGGCCCCAGAGGCCGCCGATGCCCCAGGCGGCGACCGTGAACCCGCCGGCGAGCGCAGGGAGGGTGAGCCATGAAAGCCAGGGGCGGCCTGAGCGGCTCACGAGCCACCAATCGAGCGGATAGAGCGCGAGCGCATAGAGCAGGCCCAAGCTCGCGAGGATCTCGAAGGGCACGCCGCGGGCCGCGTTCGGTGCCGGGAAGGTGTCGAGGGCCACGCGGAGCTGACCGGCCAGGTCGGGCACCCGCGGTCGGCCGGAATCGGCCACGGCAAGACTGTCTTCAGGAGCGGCTCGTCCACCCAACACCGCCGCGATGAGCCGATCGCAGCCGGGCCAGGCGGCCGCCCAGGCCGTGTCGATGTCGAGGCCGAGCCAGGTGATCGTGCCGAGGCCGTGGGCGCGGCGGATCACGAGCGGCTGCTCCGCCGGTGAGCCTTCGAAGACCTCGACCAGGCCGGCGGGCGTCGTGGGCATGGCGAACCGGGGCACCTGCACTCCCTGCGGCGGGCTGCGGCCGGCCAGGCCGCCCGAGCGGGCGAAGGCCTCGAGGCTCCCGAACCGGCCGAGCCGCACCAGCCGCGGCTCGGTGCCCGGGAGCCAGTCGGCCGCTGGAGAGCCGCGAGCCGCGACCTCCACGGCCGACTCGCCGGCGATGAACACGAGCCGGCCGCCACCGCGGATCCAGCCGTCGATGGCGGTGAGCGTGTCGCGGGAGAGCCTGGCGACTTCGCGGCCGCAGATGAGCGCCTCGTCGAAGGCATCGAGGTCGCGGGGCGTGAGTCCGGGGGGGATCGGCGCGGCCGCTAGTTGCACCACGGTGGCAGGCGTCCGCTCGCCGGCGACCAGCCGCAGGGCGGCTGCCGCTGCGGGCAGGTCGCCATGCACGAGCACGAGCGGCGCGGTGGAGGGCACGGTGGTGCCGGGGAGTGGCACTGCGGTCTCCGCGGCCCTTCCGAGTTGCGGGCCGCTGCCTGCAGCCGCGGCGAGCGGCTCGATCGCGAGCCGGGCTGCGGGTCGGCCCGGGCGAACGCACGCCCGCGCGACGCCGTCTGCCGCCCCGGCTTCGCCCTCGAGCGGGGGCGAGCCCACGAGCTGGCCGTCGGCGTCGGCAACCCAGGCCCGCACCGGATCCACCCGGCCGCCGGAGACGCGAATCGCCAGCGGCGTCCAATATCCCGTGCGGTGAACGCCGCCGATGCCGGCCACGACCGCTTCGTCGCTCCGAACGGTCACGGTCATCGCCAGCGCGATGAACAAGGCCATGACGGGCCCGCGCTCGGTCAGCGGCCCCGCGCACCAGTTCATGGCTTCTCCGCGTCGGGGCAGGTGCAGGCGAGCTGGCCGCAACCGGGGCAGCCGCCACCATACTTGCGGGCGATCGCCGCCTCGAGATCCACCTCGACCACGTTGGCGATCGTGGCCAGCCAGGCCAACACGTCGGCGAACTCGAGCGCCTGCTCCTCGTGGCTGCCGCTGCGGAGGGCCGTGGCGAGTTCGCCGATCTCCTCCGTGAGCCACATGAAGGTGCCCTCGACGCCGCGGGCGGCGTCCTTGTCGTGGTACATCCGGCGGATCACCGCCTGGAACTCGCGGATGGTCATGGAGAAGAGCCTGGGCTTCCGGTTGCCGGCCGATTGCAGGGGCCGGTCTCGAGCACGAGTGTACAAAACCGTTCCCGTGCGGCCCCGGCCCGCGGCCCGGGTGCCGCCGGTCGCCCGCGGCTTGTACGATACGGTCTTCCCCGCCGGCGGCGAGCCGACCGCGGGGCGAACTCCCAACCCCCTGCCTGCACCGCTTCCATGGCCGACGCTCGCTCGATTCGGATCTTCGACACCACGCTCCGTGACGGCGAGCAGTCGCCCGGCGCGAGCATGAACCGCACCGAGAAGCTGGAGGTGGCCCAGGCCCTGGAGAAGCTGGGCGTGGACGTGATCGAGGCGGGCTTTCCGATCGCCTCGCCGGGCGACTTCGAGAGCGTCCGCGACATCGCCGCGACGATCACCGAGGCCACTGTATGCGGCTTGGCCCGCTGCAACGACGGCGACATCGACCGGGCGGGCGAGGCCCTCCGCCCCGCCCGCCACGGCCGGATCCACGTCTTCCTGGCGACCAGTGCGATCCACCGCGAGTTCAAGCTGCGGATGACGGAGGAGGAGATCGTGGCCCGGGCGGTGGCCGGCGTGACGCGGGCCCGGAACCTGTGCGACGACGTGGAGTTCTCCCCCGAGGATGCCGCCCGCACCGAGCCCGACTTCCTCTGCCGCGTGGTCGAGGCGGCGATCGCGGCCGGGGCCACCACGGTCAACATCCCCGACACCGTCGGCTACGCCACACCCTCACAGATGCACCGGGTGATCCGCACGCTCGTGGAGCGGGTGCCCAACATCGACAAGGCCGTGATCAGCACCCACTGCCACGACGACCTCGGCCTGGCGGTGGCCAACAGCCTGGCCGCGGTCGAGGCGGGAGCCGGGCAGATCGAGTGCACGATCAACGGGATCGGCGAGCGGGCCGGCAACTGCGCCCTCGAGGAGGTGGTGATGGCTCTGCGGACGCGGGCCGACCACTACGGCTGCACCACGCGGATCGACACCAAGCGGCTCGTGCCCACCAGCCGCCTGGTGGCCACGATCACCGGCATCCAGGTGCCCCGCAACAAGGCGATCGTGGGCCGCAACGCCTTCGCCCACGAGTCGGGCATCCACCAAGACGGGATGCTCAAGGAGCGGAGCACTTACGAGATCATGCGGCCGGAGGACGTGGGCCTGGAGAAGACCGACCTCGTGCTCGGCAAGCACAGCGGCCGGGCGGCCTTGGCCGACCGGGCCAAGGCCCTCGGCTACGAGCTCGACGCCGAGCAGCTGAAGACGGTGTTCGAGCAGTTCAAGCTGCTGGCCGACCGCAAGAAGGAGATCTACGATGGCGACATCGCGGCCCTCTGCGAGCAGCAGTTCTCCGCGCTGCCGGAGCAGTTCACCTACGAGGGCTACACGCTCACGAGCGAGTCGGCCGCCTCGCCCACCGTCACGCTGCGGGTGCTGCAGAACGGCGCGCCCCGCTCGGTCACGATCACCGCCGGCGACGGCCCGATCGACGGCATCTTTCTGGCGATCGAGAAGCTCACCGGGATCACCACCTCCTGCCGCGATTTTCGCGTGCAGGCGGTCACGGTCGGCAAAGACGCCCAGGCCGAGGTGACGGTCGAACTCGAGCACGCCGGGCAGGTGCAGCGGGGCCGGGGAGTCTCGACCGACTCGCTGGAGGCCTCGGCCCGCGCCTTCCTGGCGGCCACCAACCGGCTCGCCCTCGGCGTCGCCCCCCGGCTCCACCCGCAGCGGC
>JBIIYH010000200.1:0-5201 GCA_044346905.1 Pirellulales bacterium | reverse complement strand
AGGTGCGGCATCACGCGAAGTTCGAGGCGCTGTCGCGGCTGATCGACTTCTACGACGTCAAGAGCGGCGTGATCTTCTGCAACACCCAGCAGATGGTCGAGCAGCTGGCCGACGCCCTCGTGGCCCGCGGCTGCTCGGCGGAGCGGCTGCACGGCGGCATGGCCCAGCCCCAGCGGACGCGGGTGATGGCCAGCTTCAAGCAGGCGGGGTTTTCGTTTCTGGTGGCCACCGACGTGGCGGCCCGCGGCATCGACGTCAACGACCTCGAGCTGGTGGTGAACTACGACCTGCCCTACGACCCCGAGGACTACGTGCACCGCATCGGCCGCACGGGTCGGGCGGGCCGCAAGGGGCGGGCCGTGACGCTCGTGTCGGGGGCCGGGATCTACAAGCTCCAGTCGATCGAGCGGTTCACCCGCGCGCGGATCCGCCGCGAGCAGATGCCGACGGCGGAGGCCGTCGAGAACCGCAAGTCGGACACCCTCCACGAGAAGCTCCGGGCGGTGCTCGAGGCCGGCGACACGCCCCGCAGCCACCCGCTCGTGGAGCGGCTTCTGGAGCAGGGCTACACGCCCACGGAGGTGGCCGCCGCGATCCTGCGGCATTTCGCGCCGCCATCGCCGACGCCTGCCGGGGCCGACGCCCAGCTCTTCCCGGAAGCGGACCGCCGCCGGCCGCCCGCCGGCAAGCACCGCGGCAAAGCCCCCCGCCCCCGGCATGCCCAGGATCGCAAGCAGCCGGGCAAGCCGAAGAAGTTCGGCCCGCGGAAGCGGCGGCCGGAGCGGGTCGCCCCGACCATGAGCGGGCCGCGGGGCCGCCGTCCCTGAGTCACTCGCCGATGTCCTCGGCCCAGAGGCCGGGGTGTCGCGCCATGAACTCCGTCATCAGGGCGACGCACTGGGGGTCATGCCGCACGTCGAGCTCGACGCCGTGGGCCGCCAGCCATTGCTCTTCGCCCATGAACGTGGTGTGCTCTCCGATCACGACCCGGGGAATCTTGTAGAGCAGGATCGCGCCGCTGCACATCGAGCAGGGGGAAAGCGTCGTGTACAGCGTGCATTCCCGATAGAAGGCCGCGGGCTTGCGGCCGACCCGTTCCAGGGCGTCCATTTCGCCGTGCAGGATGGCGCTGCCGCTTTGGACCCGCCGGTTGTGGCCCCGGCCGACGATCCGGCCCTCATGAACCACGACGGAGCCGATCGGAATTCCGCCCTCGGCGAGCCCCTGGCGGGCTTCATCGATCGCGGCTTGCAGAAACTCGTCCACGGGTTCGCCTCCAGAATTCAAAAAAGGAAGTGTATGCCACGGTGCGGTAAACCGGGACAAAATCTACCGAACCAGGAGTGGGCGATCGACTACAATTGCGGCACAGCTAGCCGCTGCCTGTCACACTCCCGCACATGAATACGGCTCTCGTGATTGTCGATGTGCAGAATGACTTCTGCGCCGGAGGCAGCCTGGCCGTTCCCGATGCCGATGCGGTCATCCCGACCATCAACGACCTGGCCCACGGTTTTCGGCATCTCTTCCTGACGCAGGACTGGCATCCACCGGGCCACGTGTCGTTTGCCTCGAGCCACCCCGGAGGGCTCCCGTTCGCCTGCATCCCGCTGCCGCAGGGCGAGCAGATGCTGTGGCCCGATCATTGCATCGAGCACACGCCCGGGGCGGCCTTTCACCCGGGCTTGCGGATTCCGCCCGGCGCGACGGTCGTTCGCAAGGGAACCCGCCAGGAGATGGACAGTTACTCCGCCCTCCTGGAAAACGACCGGCGGACGCCCGTCGGGCTCGATGCCCTGCTGCGACGCGCCGACGTCGGAGAAATCGTGCTGGCCGGTCTGGCGACGGACTGGTGCGTGCTCCACACGGCCCTCGACGCCCGCAGGCTCGGGTACGAGGTGACCGTGATCGAATCGGCCTGCCGGGGTATCGACACCGCTGGCTCCCTTGCGGCGGCCTGGTCGCGCATGGAGGATGCCGGAGTCCGCCGGGCCTGAGCGTTGGCCTGCGGACTTCCAACAGCCACTCGACCACTCCCGCGGTCGCTTCCACCGCGAACCACCTTCCGCTCGCTCGTACTCCTACTCGCTCGTATCCCTAGAGGCTCCCGATGACTGGCCCGCTGACCACTGCGTCGAGTCCGACCCTCGGCCTGATCCTGGCCGTACTCGCGTCGGTGCTCTGGGGGCTGACCTACTGCCTCGACGAACGGGTCTTGGCGGGCCTGTCGGTCTTCAAACTCTACTTCCTGCACTGCCTGTGTGGAGCCCTGGTCGCTGGCGTGATCCTCCTGGCCCAGGGTGCCTCGCCGGCGGGCTTGCTCGGGTTCGACACGGCCAAGGCCAGCCTGCCGCTGGTCGGCCTGACGCTCGTCACGGCCACCGCGGCGGCGCTCTCGATTCTCGGCTCGATTCAGCTGCTCGGAGCCAACAAGTCCGCCGTGCTCGAGATCTCCTACCCGCTGTTCGTCGCCCTGTTCTCGGTGCTCTTTTTTCAGGGGCAGTTGCAGCTGCCGGTCATCGTCGGCGGGATCTTCATCTTCATCGGGTCGGCCATCATCGTGCTTGCCAAATAAGGCCGCAGGGAACCATCGACGATCCTGCTCCCCAGACACGCCAGACGCACGTCGGCGTGATCGTGCAGGAGTGCCAGGCAGGAGGTGAGGCTCATGGCGAAACGAAAAAAGCGCCGCCGCAAACGTGTCGATGCGGCCCATCACGAGGCCATTTACGTCTGCGACTCCTGCGGCGAAGAGATCGTGGTGCCGGTGGACATTTCAGCCGGCTCACACCAGGACTACGTCGAGGACTGCCCGGTCTGCTGCCATCCCATGCACCTCCACGTCGAGATCGACCCTGACGGCGAGGCCCATGTTCAGGGTGAGCACGAATAGGCTGTCCGTACCCTGCCCTCAGTCGAGCCCAGAGAGCCCCGGGATCACCAGTCGGGCCAAGGCACTCGGCTTCGGCAGGAGGTCGAGCGTGAAGATGCCTGCGACGTGCAGCCTGATCGGCACCCCGAACCGTCTCAACGTCCGGAACGCGGGCGCAAAAGATCCCGCCAAGCGTCTCGCGGCCCACGCCGTCCGAACTGCGGGAACGGTCAGTCGTACCCCGGACTCGTCTGCATCGATCACGACCGGACGACCATCCCACGTTGCCGTGAGTCGCCCGGCCAATGTCAGTTTGGGGACGTACCCGTGTCCCGCGTCCGGATTTTCATGATTCCGTGCAGCACCCATTCCGCGTGCTCGGCCGCCGACCCGGTGCCACTGGGAATCTTGATATGCAGGTTGTCGAACTCGTAGGTGATCTCAGCCCGACGACCCGTCAGGTTGTCATACAGGCCGATCAACAGGTCAGGCCAGTTGTTTGTCTGCTTTTCCGACACGGCTGCGTCTCCGGGGAAGATCTCTCAGTGGCAGAACTATAGCCGATGGCCGTCCCCGAGGGAGGTCTTCGCCGTTCTGCGGGCCTTGAAAGCAGCTTCAAGCGGCGAGTCCGCGGCCCGGGCATACTCGGGCCCTGTTCCACGATCCGCCGACTCCTGGGAAGGATGCGGTCCACATGACGGCTGAAGGTTTCTTCCGCGTGACCAACACGCTCGCGCTCGCAGCCTGGATCGCCCTGGTCTTGCTCCCGGGCAGGAAGCTGGTCTCGGGCCTGCTCTGCGCCGTGATCGTGCCTGGGCTCCTCGCCCTGGCCTACGCCGGCGTGATCGGCTGGAAGTTCGCCACGAACGGGCCGCCCCCGGGCGACGTCATGACGCTCTCGGGGCTGCGGGACGTGTTCAGCGACGACTGGGTCTTTGCCGCGGCCTGGACCCACTACCTGGTGTTCGACATGGTGGTCGGAGCCTGGATCGCCCGCGACAGCGTGAGGCTGGGCATGCCCTGGCTACTCAGGACCGTGGCCCTCGTGCTTACGTTCCTGTCTGGGCCGGTCGGATTCCTGATCTACATCACGAGCCGGTGGTTTCTGCGTCATGAATTACGCGTCGAGTAACCGGCGAGACCACGCCCCGGGACCGGAACGGGGCAAAGATCATGCCGGTCGGGCCTGCGTGATGGCCAGCGCGCGAGCCAACGGGCAAGCGGACGAGATTGGCTCGCCCCGCCGGTAGGCCCCGAGCAGTTCCTTGGATCGCTGGGCGAGCATCCGGCGGACCTCGCGACGCTGGCCCTTCACGCGGGCGATCTTCATCGAGTCATAGCCGGTCGTCTGGTGCCGCATCCACGCGATCACGGCGGCCTCGGCCCGGCGTTCGATGGGGATCCGCTTGGTGCGGGCCACGGTGCCGCTGCCGACGGGTGTGGCGTGCGTGGCGACGGCGCTCGCAAGCTTCTGCGCCAGTTCCACATGCCGCCCGTGAAACGCCAGGAAGGCCACGACGGCCGCCTGGAAGTCCTCCACGTACTCGGCCTGCTGGGCTTCACGGCGGCGGGTGTCAGCCTCGCGCCGCTTTGAATAGGCCGCGGTGGAGCGGTCCGCTGCGAGGGCTTCCTGGACCTGCTCGATCGTTGCTCGCGGCGCCCAGATGCCACGGGAAAACATCCGGCGGCCGACTTTCTCCTGGACGAGCCAAAACTCCCCGGCAGCCTTCACGCGACGGGTCAGGGCCGCATCACCGGGCGGAAGGAGTTCCCAGCCGGCGGGTATCGGAAGCGTCTGCCCCGAGGCGGTCCGGACGGTGTCGGAAGTCGGGCCGGGAAGAAACGTCTGGCCGGGCATGGCTGTAGTCTGGCATGATCGAGCCGGTTCGGCCGGCAGCGGAGTGGCACCCATGCCGCAGCGTAAGAAACGCCCCCGGAAACGTCGAGCTGATGGCCCACTTCGTCGCCGAAGAGGCCAGGGAGATTCAGGGCCTCGCGGTCAGGATCAAGAAGATCGAGGGGGCCGCCCAGAGACGCCCGCCGCACGGCTCCGCCCCACCATATCCCAGCTTCCCCTGCCCTATGTCTCCCTGGCTCGTCTATCTCCTCCGCTGCCGTGATGGCTCCCTGTACTGCGGCATCACCAACGACCTGCCGAAGCGGCTGAAGGCCCACGCGACTGGGAAAGCGTCTCGTTACACCCGCAGCCGGCTTCCCGTGGCTCTGGACTATACGGAGCCCCAAAAGTCGAAATCGGCGGCCCTGAAGCGGGAGGCGGCCATCAAGAGGCTGACCCGGGCCGAGAAAGACAGGCTGGTGGTGAAAGGGA
>JBIIYH010000199.1:0-5217 GCA_044346905.1 Pirellulales bacterium | reverse complement strand
TGGTCATCGGGTGCTGGTCGCCGGGGAGCTGGTCGTCGGGGAGACAGGAACGGGACGGGGCCGTGGCCGCCGGATCATCCGCGGCCGCCCGGCCGGGTGGCGGGCTCGGCATGGGCGGCGACCGGGATCTCCTCCTCGCCCACCACCACGCCACAGACGGCATGATCCACCGCCTCGGTGTCGGGCTTGGGAAACTCGAAGGGGACGTCCTTGAACTTCGCCTCGGAGGTGATCAGGTCGACCGTCTTCCGCTCGATGATCTGGTTGCGGAGCACGTCCATCAGGCCGCGCCGCTCGAGGCTGGCCCGGACCCGGCGGGGCGACTCGCCCGACTGGGAGGCGATCGCCCGGATCTCGCCGTCGTAGTCGGCCGCCTCGTCGGCCACTCCCTGCTCCTCGGCGATCCGCTCGAGGATGAAGTGCTCCTTGAGGGCCCGGGCGGTGCTCGCCAAGACCGTCTGCCGCAGCTCGTTGACATGGCGGCGAATCGAGTCGTCGTCGAAGCCGCTCCGCCGCAGCTCCAGGATCGCCCGCTCGAGTTCCCGCTGGGCCTGTCGGCGGAGCAGGTCGGGGGGCAGATCCCAGGAGGCAGACGCGGTCAGTGCCGCGGCCACCTGCTGCCGCACCTGCTTGCGGCGATGCCACTCCAGCTGACCCTCGAGCTGCCGCGTGACGGCGGCGCGAAGGGCCTCCTCGCTCTCGAAGCCGCCGAGCTCCTCGAGCACCACCGGCGTGAGCGCCGGCAGTTCGTGCTGCTTGACGTCGAGCAGCTCGAGCGCGAGCGTGACGTCCTGGCCGCGGAGCGGCTCGACAGCCGCCTCGTCGGAGACCTTGACGGTGGCCGTCACCGTGTCGCCCGGCTTGGCCTGACCGACGAGTGCGTCGAAGCCCTCGAGTTCGGCGTCGGCGAAGGAGAGCTTCGGCCGCACGACGATCTCCATCTCGGCCGCCTCGGAGAGCTGGTCGTCGCCGTGGGTGAAGCGGAGGTTGGCCACGATCAGGTCGCCGACCGCCGGAGCCTTGCCCGACGGCACGTACCGGCCCCGCTCCCGCAGGATGTTGCCGAGCGCCTCGTCGATGTCGGCGGCCCCGATCTCCCGGGCCGGCCTGGTGATCGACAGCCCCTTCCATTTGGGCAGCTCGAACTCGGGGCGGACCTCGAGCGAAAACTCGAAGGTCAGCGGACCTTCCTCGGGAACGAGCACGGCGGCGAGGTCGAACTCGGGCTCGCTGATGGGCGCGAGCTTGCCGCTCTCCGAGACCTGCGTCATCGCGTCGGTGACGAGCTTGGAGCGGATCTGGTCGGCGAGCTCACTCTTGAAGCGGCTGCTGACCAGCCGCCGGGGAGCCCGCCCAGGGCGGAAGCCGGGCAGCAGCGCCGAGGGCATCAAGTCTCCGATCGCGGCATCCCGGTAGCGGTCGATGTCGGCCCTGGGGATCGTGACCTTGACGCGGCGCTGGCAGGTCGAGACCTCCTCGATCGAAACATCGAGATCGAGGGGCTTCACCTCCGACTCGCTCTCGGGCGAGGCGACGGCGGTGGACGCGTCGGACGAACTGGACGACATCGGCTTTTCCGGAGGGACGGGGAGACTGAGACCTGGAACTCTGAACCGGGAACTCTGAACAAGAAACAGAGAAGCGGGTGATGGGATTCGAACCCACGACAACCACGTTGGCAACGTGGTGCTCTACCAACTGAGCTACACCCGCGGCGTGCCGCTTGACCGGAACGGGAAACCCGAAGGCCTGGCTCGATCGGGATCGAACCCACCGCTCCGCAGGAACCTCGCGATTATAGGGCCGCGCCGGGCGGTCGCAAGGTCACCGGCTGGGCGGCCGGCGGTTTCTGCGGAGGCTGGGCAAGGGACAATTTTCCCGGTCGCCCGCGGCGTTAAACTGCTGGATCGATCGGGTTCGGTCCCGCTTCCGATCCCTCTGCCCCCGCACCATCCGGCTTTCGCGGCCGGACCCCCCGCCATGGAACTGCGGTTCGTTTTCAAGTCGTCGTCAGGCAAGCCGCGGATTCATTCCAAGCGGCTGCCGGTCATCGTCGGCCGCTCCGACGCCCCGGACGTCAAGCTGCGGATCCCCAAGGATTCCATCAGCCGGCGGCACTGCGAGTTTTTCCTCGACGACGAGGGTCAGGTCTGCGTCCGGGATCTCGAATCGACCAACGGGACGTTTCTCGACGGGCGTCAACTCGAGCCGCGCGTGGCCGCGGCCTTGCGGTCTGGCCGCATGATCACGCTCGGTGACGTCGGGTTTCGCGTGGAATACGAGGTCGAGGGGGCGGCCAAGCCAACCCACGACAGCGACACGATCCCGATCGAGGCGGCTGCCGCCCCGGTCGACATCGGGGCCCTCGAGCCCGCCGCCGGCACGCCGCCGACCGAACCGCTCGCCGGCCAGGCAGCCGCCGAGGATCTGCCCGCGACGGGCGACTTCGGGTTTCTGGCCGCAGCCGAGGAGGGCGGGGCAGCCGACGATGCCTGGCCGACCGCCGACGACGCTCCGGCCAAGGGCGATGCCGGACTCGATGATTTTCTCAAGGGCCTGCCATGAAGCCAGATGGCCGCGGGCCAGAGACGCCGGCCGCCGCCCAGCGGGCGAGGCGGGTCACCGTTCACGATCTGGCGGCGGCCCGCAGTGGTGGCCGGCCGATCTCGATGGTGACCGCCTACGACTGGCCGACCGGTCGGCTGGCCGACGCGGCCGGTGTCGATTGCGTGCTCGTGGGCGACAGCGTGGCGATGGTGGTAGCCGGCCGCGACTCGACCATCCCCGCCACGCTCGGGCAGATGATCTACCACGGCGAGATCGTGGCCCGGGCCGTGACGCGGGCCATGGTCGTGGTCGACCTGCCCTTTCCGCTCCAGCATCTCGGCACCCGGGCGGCGATCCGGGCGGCGGCCCGGCTGCTCAAGGAGACCGGCTGCCAGGCCGTCAAGCTCGAGGGCACGGCCGGCCAGGCTGGCGTGATCGCCGCCCTGGTGGCCGCCGGCATCCCGGTGATGGGCCATGTGGGCCTGAGGCCTCAGGCCGTGCACCAGCTCGGTGGCTATCGGATGCAGCGGGACGGAGAGGCGCTCTCGGCGGATGCGGCGGCCGCGGCCGACGCCGGAGCCTTCGCAGTCGTGCTCGAGTGCGTGCCGCGGGAGATCGCCGCCACGATCACCCGCTCGCTCCCGGTGCCCACGATCGGGATCGGTGCCGGCCCCGACTGCGGGGGCCAGGTGCTCGTGATGCACGACCTCGTGGGCTTGTCCGGCGATCGAGTGCCGCGGTTCGTGCGGGCCTACGCCGACATCAAGGGCTCGGTCTCGGCTGCCCTGTCGGCCTGGAAGGCCGACGTCGAGGCCCGGCGGTTCCCGGGCCCGGCCGAGACGCTCGGCTGAGCACTACGGCACGACGAGCTCGTCGGAGATCACCACCGGCTTCCCGGCCGTGATGCCGGCGGGAGCGCCGCCCGGACCGGCCGGCGCAGCCATCGCGGGCGCTGCCGACATGCCACCGACCGACATGCCACCGTCGACCATGCCGCCGCTGACGATGCCGCCGCCGGCGCAGTCATTGCAGCCGCTCATCGCGGCCGGCGGGCACCCGTCCTGACAGCCAGCCGCCTGGCCGCAGACCCGCGGTGGCGCCGCCTGGGCCGCCGCCGCGCCGGGGGGCACGAAGCCGGGGGGCAGGTGGCCGAAGCAGCGTTCGTACTTCCACACCTCGAGAGCGATATACCGCTCGTTGAGGGACTTACATCCGCTCGTGCCGCTCACTGCCAGGAGCACAGCCGCCGCCGTCACCCGTCCGATCCATCCGCTTGCCCGCATCGCTCCGTCTCCTAGGCATGCCAACCGTGGCATTCGCGACTCGGGAAGCCACCGCGTCGGCGGGCGGCCCGGCGAAAGCCACGCAACACTACCCCATGCCCGGAGCGCGGCAACCGCCAGCGGAAGCGAATCCGGACGGCGAGCCGCGAAAATGTAAGGATCGTGACGGAGGGGCGGGGGACGGCACCCGTCGCTGCAGCCGAACGGAGTCCGCCGCCGGCGTCAGCGCTTGCGGTGGCGGATCCGGGCTCGCATCCGCCGCTTCTTCTGGCCGAGCTTGCGGCGGCCTTTGCCCGTCTTCTTCACACCCATCGATGCACTCCTGGGAACGCCGGTCGCCGTGAACCGGCTGCCACCGGGGGGTCGTTGTAAGATGGAAATCCCGGGAATTCAAGCGAACCGCCCCTGGCCCCATGATCGTCTTCTTTCCCACCTACGCGCGGCGCACCTCCTCCGGCTGGCAGGCGGCCGTGGCGGGCATGGTGACCCGGCCGCTGCCCCAGCGGAGCCGGCGGCGGGCCCTGGCGGTCGCCGTGCTCAAGCGGCTCCTGGACCTCTCCGACGCCGAGCTCGACACGGAGGTGTTTCGGCGGCGGGCCGACTCCTTCCTCTTTCAGCGGGTGGCCGGCCGCAGGCTGCGGGTGGCGGTCGGCGACCGGATCGTCGAGGTGGGGCCCTCAGACAAGAGCGGCCACTTCCAGGCGGAGTTTCCGCTCGACGACGACTTCGCGGCGGCCCATGCCAGGCCCGCGGCCGGCGGTTGCCGCTGGCTCACCTACACGCTCGTGCCCGACGCCGATCTCGACGAGCCAGCCCCCGAGACGGTCGGTGCGGGCCGCATCCAACTGGTCGAGGAGACGGGCAGCTCGGTGATCTCCGACATCGACGACACGGTCAAGATCAGCAACGTGGCCGACCGCCGCGAGCTGCTCAAGAACACGCTCCTGCGGGAGTTCGTGCCGGTGCCGGGGATGCCCGAGGCCTTCAGCCGCTGGGAGGCGGCGGGCGCGGCCTTCCATTACGTGTCGGCGAGCCCCTGGCAGCTCTCCAACTGCCTGTGCAGCTTCCTGGGCGCGGCCGGCCTGCCGGCGGGGTCGATGCACCTGAAGCTGTTCCGGCTCAAGGATTCGACGCCGCTCGGCCGGCTCACCTCCCGCAAGCGTTCCAAGCGGCGGGCCATCGAGCAGATCATGCGGGACTTTCCCCGCCGCCGGTTCACGCTGGTGGGCGACTCGGGTGAGCGGGATCCCGAGGTCTACGCCGCGGTCGCCCGGCGGCGGCCGGAGCAGGTGGCCGGGGTGTTCATCCGCCGCGTGCCCGACCGGGCCGCGGCCAGCCACGTGAGCCTCAGGTTCGACAAGCTCGCCCGCCGCCTGCCGGCCGGCGG
>JBIIYH010000198.1:0-5221 GCA_044346905.1 Pirellulales bacterium | reverse complement strand
CCATCCTCGGCGATCCGGCTGACCACCTCGGGCGTGAGATCCATCACGTCGTGGCCATACCGGGGAATGAAGCCCTGATAGCCGTTGCGGAAGCCGTAGATCCGCTGCACGCCGTAATGAAACGAGAGCTCCATCACGAGCCCGCGGATCACGTCGTTGATCCCGGGGCAGAGCCCACCACAGGTCACGATCCCCACCCGCAGCTTCGCCGGATCGAAAAAGATGCTCCGCCGCGGGCCGGCCGGCTCGAAGCCGGGCAGGTCGCCGGGGGCCAGGCCCGTGGCCGCGACGTCGCCGAGCGTGTCGTGAAACAAGACGCGGTCGGACTCGTCCACGTAGTGCTCGGTGGTCTTGCGGGCGTCGATCAACGGCTTGAGCGGCGAATCGATCCGGCAGGGTCCGAGCGCGGCGGCGGCGAGATCGGCGGCATTCATGGGGGGCCTCCTAGCCCGTGGTGCGCATTCCGGCCGCGATGCCCTGGACACACAGCCGAAGCAGATCGCGATGGGTTTCCCCGGCGGCGGGATCGGCCGCGAGGGCGGCCCGCCGGCGCCGCATGAACTCCGCCTGGATCAGGTTGAGCGGATCGACCGATGGGTTGCGGGCCTCGATCGACTTCTGGAACCAGGGCGTGGCCCCGAGCAGCTCGCGGCTGCCGACGATATCGAGGATCGCCTGCCGGGCCCGGTCATATTCGGCGGCGATCCGCTGCCAGATCCGCCGGCGGGCATCGGCGTCGTCATCGAGCTCGGAATAGTGCCCCGCGATCACCATGTCGGCCTTGGCGAGCGCCAAGCTGGCGTTGTCGATCGTGGCCGTGAAGAAGGGCCAGCGGCGATACATCTCGCAGACCGTCTGCCAGGCCCGCCGATCTTCATACTTCACCTCCGCCAGCGCCGCCCCCAGGCCGTACCAGGCCGGGATCATGCAGCGGCTCTGCGTCCAGGCAAATACCCAGGGGATCGCCCGCAGGTCGTCGAGCGTGCGCTCGCCCCGGCGGCGGGCCGGCCGCGAGGCGATCGGGAGGTTTTCGATGTCGTCGATCGGCGTGGTCTTGGAGAAGTAGCCGATGAAGCCGGGCTGATCGACCAGGTCGCGGTAGGCGGCCAGCGAGTTGGCCGCCATCCGGGCGGCGAGCGTGGGCCACTCCGCGGGGGGCGGTGGCGGCGGAGCCGTCGAGGCCACAAGCGTGGCCCAGGTGACCTGGTCGAGGTGGCGGCGGGCGATCTCGACGTCGTCGTATCGCTCGGCGAGCACCTCGCCCTGCTCCGTGAGCCGCAGGCTGCCGTCGAGTGTCTCGGGCGGAAGCGAGAGGATGCCGCGGGCCGCCGGACCGCCGCCGCGGCCGAGCGAGCCGCCCCGGCCATGGAAGAAGGTGAGCTTCACGCCCCGGGCCGCGGCCGCGACGTGGAGCCGCTCCTGGGCCGACTGCAGGCCGCAGCAGGCCGCCAGATAACCGCCGTCCTTGGTGCTGTCGGAATAGCCCACCATCACCATCTGCCGGTCGCCGCGGCCGGCGAGGTGCCCGCGATAGGCCGGCACGTCGAGGATCGTGGCCAGCGTGACATCGGCCCTGGCCAGGTCGTCGATCTTCTCGAAGAGAGGCACCACCGCGATGTCGTGGTCGGCCACCGGCTCGCCCGCCGCGGCCGCCCGCCCTCGCGCCCACCGCCACAGCCAGAGCACGCAGAGGACGTCGGCGGGGCACCGCGTCAGGCTCACGATCGCCCCGCCGAGGCAGTCGGAGCCGAACCGGACCGTCGCCGTGTGCAAGACGCGAAACAGCGCGAGCGTGTCCGAGGCGAGCGGCGGGAGGCCCGCGGTCGGCACGTCGCCCACCTGGCCGAGCGAGCTCACGAGCAGCTGGGCTCGGGCGGCCTCGTCGAGCGCGGCATAGGCGGACGGATCGGGGACCAGGCCGGCCGCGGCCAGGATCGCCCCCATGATGTCCAAGTAGGCCCGGGCATCCTGACGGACGTCGAGCCGGGTCATGTGGACGCCGAACGTGCGGGCCAGGTCAAGCCAGGCCTGCGGCGGCGAGTCGAGCGAGAGCCCGTGGTCCGCCCGCAGGCAGTCCACGAGCAGGGCCACGTCGGCCACAAACTCGTCGCCGGATCGATACGCGAGCGCGGGCACCTCGGTGGCGGCCAGCGACAGGCCCCGCGCCGCCGTCAGCCGCAACCGGATCATCGCCAGCCAACGGCGGTACACGGCCGCCTCGTCGAAGCGGGCCAGCGCATCGGCCAGTGGCGAATGCGCGGCGGCCAGGGCCGCGAGCCGCTCGGCCAGGGGCCGCCCGCCGGCCGCCGCCTTGAGCGAGATCGTGAGCATGTCGGCGAGCCGGTCGCACCACTCCAGATGGCGGTCGATCGCGGCCTGACGCAGCCGCTCGAGCGCCGCGGCTGTGACGTCGGCTGTGACGAAAGGATTGCCGTCGCGGTCACCTCCCATCCACGAACCGAATGTGAGAAAGGTGGGAACGTGGATCGGGACTCCGGGATACGCGTCGGCCAACGCCTGCCGCACCGACGCGTAGACCTGCGGCACGGCTTCCCAGATCCGCGGCATCACCGACAGGCCGCGGTCGACCTCGTCGAGCACCGAGGGCCGCGTGGGGCGAAGAAAGTCGCTCTGCCAGAGCACGGCGAGCTCGGCCCGCATCTCGGCCTCGTGCCGCCGCCGTTCGCGAGGCAGGAGGTCGGGGTTGTCGAGCGCCTCGAGGCTCTTGCGCATCCGGCGCAGCTTGGCCCGGACGCTCCGCCGCTTGGCCTCGCTCGGGTGGGCCGTGAACACGAGTTCCACGGCGAGCCGGTCGAGCGCGGCCTGGATGTCGGCGGCAGAGAGCCCAGACTTCTGAAACTCCGCGATCCCGCCGGCCAGCGACTCGGCCAACGGCAGCGGGTCACGGGCCCGCTCGCGGTCGCGGAGCACGCGGACGCGTTGCCGGTCTTCGGCGATGTTGACCAGATCGAAGAACACGCTGAAGGCCCGGGCCACGATCGTGGCCTGACCCTCGGCGAGCCCGGCGATCCGGGCGTCGAGGGCCGCCTCGGCGGCGTGGTCCCCCGCTCGGCGGGCCCGGGCGAGCCCGCGGATCTCCTCGACGAGCGCGAGCGCCTCGGGGCCGGCCAGCGAGCGGATCACATCGCCCAGCATGTCGCCGAGCAGCCGAACGTCACGCCGGAGGAGATCGTCTTCGACCACGGGCGGGGTTTCGGAAGAGGACTGGAGGCGGGGGGCGGGCGGGCGAACGACTCGCCCAAGCATAGAAGCAGCAAATCCCGCGCCAACCCGCGCTGCCCGTGGGCAAGCTCAGGATTTCACGAGGGTTGTCGCGGAATCCTCCCGAGACCCCGGGGGATGAATCGGGGGCGGCCTGCTACGGAGGCGTTTTTCCGGCGGCCGCTGCCGCGCGGGTAGGCATGGCCCGGAGGCCCGGCGGCGCGGTCACACGCGCCGGCCGCGCCCTGGATAAGCGGCCGTTATGATGCGGGCATGAGCCATCCTTCACGCTGCCTGATGTTTGCCTGCCTGGCGACCGCCGTCGCCGCATGGTGCCAGCACGCCACGGCTGAGCCCGCCACGGCCGTGGCCCCCGCGGCTCCCGCCGCCGATCCCGTCCGCTTGCTCCAGTGCGAGGCCGAAGTCTCGGGCGAGGCGGAGTGGGGCCACTGGGGCGACCAGCCGGGCCGCTATGTCTCGTGGTCGAACCACTCCAACCGGCTGATCCCGGTGTACACGTTCGGCATCGGCCTCGCCGAGTTCGCCGGAGCCAAGAGCGTCTACCGCGACGAGCCGCGGCTCACGAATCTCTACGGCCGCCTCCCCGAGCACACGCTCAACCCCGTGGCCGATTACTTCGATCAGACCGACATCTACAAGCTGCAGGTGGCCGCGGCCGAGGCCGGCAAGAAATACATCGTGCTCGTGGTCTTCGACGGGATGGACTGGACGATGACGCGGGCCGCCGCGATCGCCACCACCGGCCGCGTCGCCTACTCGGAGGGCCGCGGCAGGGGCTTCGCGTTCCAGGACTACCGCGGCTGCCCGACCGAGTTTGGGCTCTGCGTCACCAGCCCCGCTCACGACGGTACGAAGACCGACGTCGACGCCCAGGCCCTGAAAAACCCCGGCGGCAACACGCCGGGTGGCTACGATGCCGCCCGCGGCGGGGCCACGGCCTGGGATCCGCGGGCCAACCTCAGCTATCTGATCGGCCGCGACCGCGACCGACCCCATGCCGTGACCGACTCGGCCGCTTCGGCGACGTCGCTGTGCACCGGCCGCAAGACCTACAACGACGCGATCAACGTCGGCCCCGACGGCGAGCAACTGGAGCCCGTGGCCCGGCTGCTCGAGGCCCGCGGCTTCGCGACGGGAGCGGTCTCGAGCGTGCCGATTTCGCATGCCACGCCGGGCTGTGCGTATGCCAACAACGTCTCCCGCGACGATTATCAAGACATCTCCCGCGACATGGTCGGGCAGCCGTCCGTGGCCCATCCGACGCCGCTCAAAGGCCTCGACGTGGTGATCGGCGCGGGCTTTGGCGTGGAGGCCGCCGACGACTTCGCCCAGCAGGGTCGCAACTACGAGCCCGGCAACAAGTATCTGGCCGGCTCCACGCTCGCGGCGATCGACGCGGCGAAGGGGGGGCGGTATCGCGTGGCAACCCGCACGGCCGGCCGCCCTGGTGCGAAGCTTTTGGCCGAGGCGGCCCGCGACGCGGCCGCAGGCAACCTGCGGCTGTTCGGATTCTTCGGCACGGCCCAGGGCAACCTCCCGTTTCGCACCGCCGACGGCGACTTCAATCCCGGCAACTGCAATCCCGAGGGGCCCGGCCCCGACGAGGACCGATTGCGGAAGAAGTACGGCTCGCAGATCCACTATTCCGAGGCCGACGTGGAGGAGAACCCGACGCTGGCCGAGATGACCACGGCCGCGCTCGACGTGCTCGGCCGCCGGGAGCGGTTCTGGCTGATGGTGGAGGCGGGCGACGTCGATTGGGCTTGCCATGCCAACAATCTCGACACCGCGATCGGCGCCGTGCAGAGCGGCGACGCCGCCTTCCAGGCGGTGGTGGACTGGATCGAGCGGCACGATGCCTGGGACGACGCCGCCGTGATCGTGACCAGCGACCACGGCCACCTGTTCGTGCTCACCCAGCCCGAGGCCCTGGCGGCGAACCGGGCGGCGGCACCGTAGCAGGCAAAACCCGGATGCG
>JBIIYH010000037.1:0-16610 GCA_044346905.1 Pirellulales bacterium | reverse complement strand
TCTGCTCGCCGGGCTTGATGCCGGGAATGCGTTGGGCCTCGAGCAGCCGGGGATGGACGCGGACGATCAGCACCTCCTCGTAGTAGGAGCGGTTGAAGATCCCGATTCGGCCCCGCTCGGGCAGCCGCTTCATGCACCGCCAGAGGAAGGTGTGGTCGAGGTCCTCGGCCGACGGATGCTTGAAGCTCGTGACCTCGACGCCCTGCGGATTGACGCCGCTCATCACGTGCTTGATCGCGCCGTCCTTGCCGGCCGCGTCCATCGCCTGAAAGATGACGAGCAGGCTCCAGGTGTCGGCCGCGTAGAGGAGTTCCTGCGTGGCCGACAGCTCGGCGCGGCTCTCCTCCAGGATCTCGGCCGCCCGTTCCTTCCGCTTCTTCTCGGCCACGTCCTCGTCGCCGGCCCAGGCAGGGTCGTGGTCGGCAAGGCGGAACTTCTTTCCCGGCTTGACGCGAAACAGGCTGTCGGCGAGCGAGTAGTCGAGCGGCATGGGGGCATTCTGCCACGCCGCCGGCGGCTTGGCGAACCTGTTCCCTTCAGGCATCGGACTCCGCCCGGCTCCGCCGCCGGGCCGGCGGCGGAGCGAGGTAGCGACCGCGATCGACCTCCGCCTGCCAGCGACCCGAGTCGGCGATGTCGAGCAGCTGATCCTGCGTGAACGACTCGCCGTGCTCGAGCACCGTGCGGCGGATCACCTCCTTGACGTCGGCGCCGCTGGCCGCTTCGAGCGCCTCGGCCACCTCCGCGAAGTCGATCGCCAGGCCGAGCGGGCCGAGGTGCCGCTCCAGGATCCGGGCCCGACAGGCGGCGTCGGGCATCGGCAGCGTGAGCACGGTGTCGAACCGGCTCGACCGCTGAGCCGCCGGATCGAGCGAGCCGGGGTCGTTGGTGGTGGCGACCGTCAGGATGTCCTCGCGCTGCCGGACCCCGTCGAGCGCGGAAAGGAAGTCGGCCAGGGAGTTGTTGTGGCCCGAGCCGTCGCGGTGGCCGAGCACGAGGTCGATGTCGTCGAGCACCACCAGCGTGGGCCCGAAGGTGTCGCTCTCGGCGTAGAGATCGGCGATCGTGTGCCGCATCGAGTTGGCATCGGCCAGGATCGTCGTGTAGCGGCCCGCCAGCTCCGCCGCGATCACCCGCACGAGGTGGGTCTTGCCGACGCCCGGCGGCCCGGCCACGAGCAGCCCGCGGTTGGTGCCCAGGCCGAGCGAGCGGAGCAGGTCGCGGCGGGTGGTCGCCGAGGCGAGGAACACGTCCACCTCGGCCCAGAGCGGCGCGGGGAGCATCAGGCCGCCCCGCTCGGCCGCCAGGCCAGGACTGACGCCGATCCGCAGCGACCCATCATCGACCCGGGCCTCGAGCACGCGACCCCGGAGCGGATTGAGCTCCGACTTCATCCGCCCGCGGAAATCGGCCAACAGCCGCTCGGCCGTCTCCTTGACCGCGGCCGCCGAGAGGATCGTGAACTCCCGCTCCCAGTGGCGGTCGTTGATCAGGATGCAGAGCGGCGCATCGGCGAGCGTGCCGGCCGGGAAGAAGACGATCATCCGCCCGGGCACGGGCAGCGGCTCGGCGGATCCCACGTCGAGCTGCGACCAGGTCGGAGGCTGACCGTCGCCGGGCGAGCCGATCACCGCTCGGGCCGCATGCCGATCGAGCTCCAGCCGCAGCAGGTGGCCGAGCACCGCCAGCGAGGTGGTGGGGCCGACGTATTTGGTGGCGGCCAGCTGGGTCGAAGCGACGTCCAGATGGCGGGTCGCGAACTGCGTCGGCGAGATCGCCGTCGTCGGCTCGTTGCCGAGCAGCTCGCCGAGCACGCGGAGCGTCTCCCGGGTCTCGTCGCTGGCGGCGGCGAGGATCGCGTCGATCGTGGCGGCGGCCCGGGGGCCAACATGCGGTGCGTTCATGCGATTGAGCCGTGATCCTAACCCGGCCGGTGAGCCGCGGCCAAAGCAGGCAACTCGAACCTGCTCCGGCCGGCGAGGGTCTGCGCCAGGGCGAAGGCGAGCAGCAGGGCCGTGACCAGCGTGGCGATGACCACCAGCCGGCGGCGGGCGGTAAGCGAGAGCCCGACGGCGCGGGCGGCCCAGGCAATGCCGGGCAGCCACTGGATCGCATGAATCACGACGCCGTGCGGAAACTTGGGCACACCCGCTCGCCCATACCGCTCCGGCTCGAGCCCCCGGGCCAGCTGCAGGTCGCCATGCACGCCCACCCAGATGCCCAGGCCGCAGGAGATCACGAGCAACACCATCCCGGCCCGGGCGGCCAGGAGCATGTCGGGCGTCATGGCCGCCGGTGAGCGGAACAAGCGGATGGTGAGATCCACGAGCACCGCCGACACGAACAGGATCAAGACACCCATCGCGTCGTAGAGGAACGCGTCGAGCGGCGTGTCGCGGTTGAAGTGGCTGGCCACGCCCCGCCACCGCTGCAGGTCGATGAGCAAGACCTCGACGAACAGCGCCCAGGCGGTGGCGGCGGCCAGCCAGACGTCGCCCCGGCGCGGCGGCAACTTCGCCCAGACCCAGGCCGCGGAGAGGCTCGTGAGCCCGCCCGAGATCCCGAACAGGATCGGCTTCCGCCAGGTGACCGGCCCCTCCCATGGCCCGCCGAGGATCGCCCAGACGACCGCGTGCGCCAGGCCGCTGGCGACGAGCACCAGGCCGACCAATACGAGCTGCCTGGCCCGCGGATCCCGCCATAACGTTTCGCCAAGAGAGCGGTCGTCTGCCATCCCAGCATGGTAGCCGGGCCACGGCAGGCGCCCCGGCTCTTTGGGGGGCGGCCGGAACGGTGTGTTAATCTCTGGCGGCAAGGATCCAGGAACACATACCTCCATGAACGTCCTGCTGCTCGTCCTCGGCTCGGCCGCCCTGCTCGTCGGCGGCTATTTCAGCTACGGCCGCTGGCTCTCCCGGACGATATTCCGGCTCTCGCCGACGGCCCCGGTGCCGAGCGTCGAGCTCTGCGACGACGTCGACTACGTGCCCACGCCGCCGGCCATCGTCTTCGGCCACCACTTCACGAGCATCGCCGGCACAGGGCCGATCGTGGGGCCGGCCCTGGCGATCATGTGGGGCTGGGGCCCGGCAGTCGCGTGGGTGCTCCTGGGCGCGATCTTCATGGGCGCGATGCACGACCTGGCGGCGCTGGTGGTGAGCCTCCGCAACCGCGGCATGACCGTGGGGGAGGTGGCCGGCCGGCTGCTCAACCGCCGCGTGCGGCTCTTGTTCCTCGTGCTCTTGCTGTTCGCCCTCTGGGTGGTGCTCGCGATCTTCGGCTGGGTGATCGCCAGCGTGTTCGTGCAGTTCCCCGAATCCACGCTGCCGGTCTTTCTCCAAATCCCGATCGCCGTCTGGATCGGCCTCCGGGTTCACCGCGCGGGCAAGAACCTCTTCTGGCCGAGCCTGGTGGCCCTCGCCCTGATGATCGCCACGGTCTGGCTCGGGGCCGCCTGCCCCGGGCTTGAATGGACCGGAGGCTGGCTCGGCGCGGCGATCCAAACCTTCAACGCCACCGTGGCGGCCTGGCCCGTCTGGGCGTGGGTGGCGGTGCTCCTGGCCTACTGCTACGTCGCCAGCGTGCTGCCCGTCTGGATCCTGCTCCAGCCCCGCGACTACATCAACAGCCTGCAGTTGATCGCCAGCCTCGGGCTGGTCGTGGCGGGCCTCGTGGCGGCGGCGGCCGTCGGCGGCCCGGCGGTCGCCGACGCCCCGCGGCCGCCGCTGGAGATGGTCGCGCCGCTGCTCGACCTCCACCCGGTCAACGCTCCGCCGATCGTGCCTTTCCTGTTCGTGACGATCGCCTGCGGGGCCGTGAGCGGGTTTCACTGCCTCGTGAGCTCGGGCACGTCGAGCAAGCAGCTGCGGTGTGAGACCGACGCCCATGCCGTGGGCTACGGCTCGATGCTCCTGGAGGCCTTTCTCGCGATCCTGGTGATCGTGGCGGTGGGGGCGGGGATCGGTCTCGGATGGCCGCAGGCGTATCCGGGCCTCGCCGGCTCCGCCCTCTGGCAGACGATCTACGCCGATTGGTCGAAGGTGACCGGCGGCAGCGCGATCGCCGCCTTCGTGGTCGGCTCGGGCAACCTGCTCGGCGCCCTCGGCATCGAGGCCACGTTCGCCCGCGCGCTGATGGGCGTGCTCGTGGCCAGCTTCGCCGGCACCACGCTCGACACGGCCACGCGGCTCCAGCGATATGTGGTGCAAGAGCTCGCCGGCACGCTCCTGCCCGCGGCCGCGGCCTGGACGCCGCAGCGACCGAAGCCGGCCGGCCTCAGCCCGCTCCAGTGGCCGCTCTGGCTGCTCTCCACCCCGCACGGGGCGACGCTCTTCGCCGTGGGCTCGGCGTTTCTGCTCGCCCTGATGCCCGCGCCCGGCAAGCCGTGGAGCCTCGCCACGCTCGGCACCGGGGGCCTGATCCTCTGGCCGCTGTTCGGCGCCACGAACCAGATTCTGGCCGGGCTGTCGCTACTCGTGGTCAGCTTCTATCTCCATAGGCGGGGCCTGCCGACCTGGATCGCAACGGTGCCGATGGTGTTCATGCTGGCAATGCCGGCCTGGGCGCTGGCGATCGACGTCCAGCGGTGGTGGGCCGGCGGCAGTTGGGCGCTCGTGGCGGTGGCCGCGGTGATGCTTGCGGTCGAGGCCTGGATGATCGTCGAGGCAGTGCTCCTCTGGCCGCGGGCCCGGGGCGTGCTCGAACCGCCGCTCCCGCCGCTGGCGGGCCGATCCTCCGGCTGAGCCGGCCGTCAGCCCGGAACGAGCCGAGCAGTTCTTGCGCAGCCGTGTGCACGTTGGATCGTCGCGGGTTTCGCGGGTATTGCAGCGGCAGCCGCAAGGCATTCGATCTCGTGCTCGACCGCCGAGCGGCGTGATGTCTTGGGGTAGCCACTGAAGGCCCGCCGCCTGACGCAGCGGCCCAACGCATCACGGAGTGCGGCCATCGCCCGGGGGGAAAGCAACGGCTCACAGTCGTATACTCTCGGCCGACTATCACTGATCATCCGCTCGCTCACGCCGAAGGCCGCGGATCGCTTCTTTGTATTTTTTTTGCTCAGGGCAAACCGACATGATCACACGACGAACGTTCGCACGGCACCTCGGCCTGGCTGCCGCCGGCCTTGCGATCGATGCACGGGGGGTGGAGGCGAACCGCTGGCAGCAGGGCCGCAGTCCGTGGCCCCTCTGCCTCGACACCGCAACCATCCGTCCGCGGACGCTCGATGACAAGATCCGCCTGGCCGCGAAGCACGGCTTCGACGCCCTGGAGCCGTGGGAGGGCGAACTGGCCGAGTACGAGAAGCAGGGCGGCAACCTCGATGATCTCGGAGCGCGGATTCGCGATGCGGGCCTGCAGGTACCCAGCGTGATCGGTCTCTGGAAGGCGCTGCCGGCCACCGAGGCGGAGTTCGAGCAGAACCTGCCTGCTTGCCGGGAGCGAATGCGGCAGGCCCGGGCCATCGGCGCGCAGCATGTGCAGGTCATCCCGTGGTTCGACTGGCCCAAGGTCACGCCGGCCGGCACGCTCGACCGGAAGAAGCTGGCGGGCTTCTACCGCCGCATTCTCGAGATCGGCCTCGAGGAGTACGACCTGCAGCCCGCCTTCGTGTTCCTCGAGTTCGTTCACGACCTGCGCACCATCGACCATGCCCTCGAGGTGCTGCAGGCGGCGAACCATCCGCGGGCCCAGACCATTCCCGACACCTTCCACATGTACCTGGGCGGAACGCCCGTGGCAGACCTTTCGAAGCTGGATGGCTCGGCCATCGGCATCTTCCAGATCGCCGATGCGCCCGCCGAGATTCCGCGGGAACAGCTGAAGGATTCGCACCGCGTGCTGCCCGGCGACGGCGTGTTGCCGCTGGTGGAGGCGCTGCGCCGGCTGCGGGCCAACGGCTACGCCGGAGCGATCTCGCTCGAGCTCTACAACCCCGCCTATTATGACCGCGACCCGGACGACTTCCTGGCCGAGGCGCATGCGAAGACGCTGGCCGTGATCGAACGGTCCGCCGCGCCGTAGTGGTCACGCGAGTCGAGAAACCAGTTCCGGAGCGAGCGGGAAACGATGGGCGGAGTGAAGCACCGATTCCTCCGCTTCGGCAAGCGCGGGCACCGGCAAGCCTAGCTCACTTGCGATTCCCCCGCCGCCACTCGCTGGGTGAGCAACCGTAGCGCTTCGTGAACGCTGCCGTCATGTACTCGGGGTGCTTAAAGCCACAGCGTCGCGCGATCGCCACCAGCTTGAGTTCCGTGTGCTGCAGGAGATAAATCACGAGCCGCCACTGCGTGCGGACGATCTCCTCGTGGGGCGTCCGGGACAAGGTCCGCACGAACCGCTGCTCGAGTTTGCGGCGGCTGACATGGCTCGCCAAGGCGACATCCTCCACCTTGATTCCCCGCGAGATGTTCTCGCGGATGAATCGTGCGGCAGTCGCCACGACCGGGTCGTCCACCGATATCCAGTCGGTGCTCTGACGCACCGCAACCCCCTGCGGAGGGAGCAGGTGTTCAGGAGAGACCGGCCGGCCAGAAGACGGTCGAGCAACTCAGCCGCTCGCTTACCCGCACCCCGAGCGTCGGGGATGATGCTCGATACCTGGGGCGTTGTCAGTCGACAGAGCAACTCGTCGTTATCGACGCCGAGGACGGCCATCTGGTGCGGCACGGAGATCGCCAAGTCGTGGCAGGCCTCGATGCCCCGCCGCGCGAGGACGTCGTCGCAAGCGAACACGGCCACCGGCTGCGGCAGGCCCGCCAGCCAGCGGCCGAGGTGTCATGCCAATCGTGGAAGCGGCCTCCGGGCATCATGTCCCAACAGTGCGGCACGCGGATGTCCGCCCACGGACCGGGCGGCAGGGTGGGGGGGCGGCGCCGAGAAGTTGCATGAACATTCCGGTGGGGCGAAGGCCGGCAGGAATCGATGAGAAGGATGCCCTGACCAGCAGACTTCCTCGTTCGAGGGTACCGCATCGCTTCCAAAAGATGGCTCGGCCAGCGGCACGGCCTCGAGGAATTTCATGCTGGTGGGGGGGCTGGTAGGGGCTGCATTCCGCGAATAGTGTCCGGGAAATCACTTGCCCTGCCCCCGGCCCGGCCATGATCGCTTCCGCCGCCGCGCGGCGCCGTCTCCTTCCTCCACCGCTTCAACTCGGCGCTCAACCACCACGTGCGCCTGCACGGTGCGCGGCCGCCGGCGTCTTCATGCCAACCGGTGAGGGGACCTCGGCGCTCGGGCAATCGGCGGCCAGACCGCAGCCCTGGCAGGCCGGCCCGCGGGCGTGGCAGACGCGGCGGCCGTGGAGAATCAGGGCGTGATGGAGGAAGGTCCAGCGGTCTTCCGGGAACAAGGCCTCGAGATCCCGCTCCACCTTGTCGGGGTCGTCGTGCCGGCTGAACTTCAGCCGGCGGGCGAGCCGGCCGACATGGGTGTCGACCGCGATCCCGGGCCGGCCGAAGGCATTGCTGGCCACGACGTTGGCTGTCTTGCGGCCGACGCCGGGCAGGGCGAGCAGGGCGTCGAAGTCGTCGGGGACCTCGCCGCCATGGCGGTCCACCAGCTGCTTGGCGGCCGCGACGATGTTTTTGGCCTTGGTGCGAAACAGGCCGATCGTCCTGATGAACGGCTCGATCTGCCTGGCCGTGGCCTGCGCCAGCCGGCGGGCGTCGGGATAGGCCCTGAAGAGCGCCGGCGTGGCGGCGTTGACGCTGACATCGGTCGCCTGGGCCGAGAGGATCGTGGCGATCAGCAGCTCGAACGGCGTGCCAAACGCGAGTTCGGTGGCGGCGTCGGGGTAGCTGCCGGCCAAGGTGGCGAGCACCCGCTCGGCCCGGCATCGTCTGGCGGCGGTGGTTTCTCTCGGCATGGCGGCAATCCGCGAATCAACACCTCGACCGCGGCAGAAGCGTAGGGCCGTTGATGCCTGCCGTCCACCCCCCGGTCAGCCCCTGGTCGCCGCAGCCAGCGGGGTTTCGTACGCAGCCCCGGCGCGGGGTAGCATCGGTCATGATTCGCAGGCGGCTCTTGATCAACGGCGTGGTGCAGGGAGTCGGCTTCCGACCCTTCGTCTGGCGGCAGGCGACGCGGCTGGTGCTGTCGGGCTTCGTCGAGAACACGCCCGCGGGCGTGGTGATCGAGGTGCAGGGGCCGGGCGACGCGGTGGCGGTGTTCACGGCGAGCCTCGCGACCGAGGCTCCGCCGCTGGCCCTCGTCGAGCAGATCACCGTCGCGGACCTGCCGCTGCGGCCCGACGAGCCGGTCGGCTGGTTCCGGATCCTGGAGAGCGCGGCGGGCGACGGCCCGCGCACGCTCGTGCCCGCCGACATCGCCACCTGCCAGGGCTGCCTGGCGGAGCTCCGCGATCCCGCCAACCGCCGCCACGGCCACGCCTTCATCACCTGCACCGACTGCGGGCCGCGGTTCACGATCATCGAGCAGTTGCCCTACGACCGCGCGACCACCACGATGCAGGCTTTCCCGATCTGCCCGCAGTGTGCGGCGGAATACGGCGATCCGGGCGACCGCCGCTTCCATGCGGAGCCCATCGCCTGCCCGGCGTGCGGGCCGGTGGTCTGGTTCGCCCGGTCGGCGGACGGTGTCCCCTGCGAGCGGCCGGCCACCACGGTCGATTCATGGGCCGCCATCGCTGCCGCGCGTCGCCTGCTCGCCGAGGGCGGCATCCTCGCGGTCAAGAGTCTCGGCGGGTTCCACCTCGCCTGCGATGCGACCCACGCTGCGGCGGTCGCGCTGCTCCGCACGCGGAAGCGGCGGCCCGCGAAACCGGTGGCGGTGATGGCGGGCGATCTCGAGGCCGCGCGGCAGATCGCCGTCATCGACGACCAGGAAGCCCGACTGCTCACCGGCCCCGAGCGGCCGATCGTGCTCGTGCGGAAGCGGACGGCCGGCGTGGCCGAAGCGGTCGCGCCCGGCAACGACTTCCTCGGCCTGATGCTTCCGGCCGCGCCGCTCGAGCATTTGCTCCTCGCCGGCCTGCCCCCACTCGTGATGACCTCGGGCAACCTCGCCGAGGAGCCGATCGCCACCGACAACGCCGAGGCGGTGCGACGGCTGGCCGGTATCGCCGATGGCTTTCTGCTCCACGACCGCGAGATTCTCGTACCCTGCGACGACTCGGTGGTGCGATGCGTGGCTGGAGCGCCACTGCCGATCCGGCGGTCGCGAGGCCATGTGCCGCTGCCCATTCGGCTGGCCGCCGCCGGGCCGACCGTCCTCGCCGTCGGGGGCGAGCTCAAGGCCGCCATCTGTCTGGCCGTCGGCGACCGCGCCGTCATGAGCCACCACATCGGTGACCTGGGCAACCTCGAGACGCTCACCGCGATCGAGCGGGCGACCGAGCATCTCTTGAGGCTGTTCGCCGCGGAGCCCGCCGCGATCGCCGCCGACCTCCATCCGGGCTACCTCTCCGCGGACTGGGCCAGGCGGTTCGCCGCCGCGCGGGGCATCCCGCTCGTGCAGGTGCAGCACCACGAGGCCCACGTGGCGGCGCTCTTGGCCGAGCACTTCGGCGGCGCCACGCCGCCCGACGAGCCGTGCCTGGTCGCCTGCTTCGACGGCACGGGCTACCGGCCCGACGGCAGCATCGCCGGCGGTGAGTTTTTTCTCGTCGCTGGCGGCGACATCCGGCGGGCGGCGCACCTCGCCCCCTTTTTGCTGCCCGGCGGCGACGCGGCGATCCGGCACCCGTGGCGGACGGCCCTGGCGGTGCTCCACGCCGCAGGGCTTCCCTGGCACGACCGTCTGCCGGCGGTGCTGGCAGCGAGTGATGCCGAGCGACGGCTCTTGCGGCAGCAGCTCGACCGCGGCCTGGCCTGCACGCCCACCACGAGCATGGGCCGACTGTTCGATGCCGTGGCGGCAATCGTGGGCGGCCCGGCGAGTGTCAGCTTCGAGGCCGAGGCGGCGCTCTGGCTCGAATCGCAGGCCGCCTGCTGCCCCGACACCGCCACCGACCGCTATCGCTTCCGACTGTCGCCCGCCGCAGAGACCTCGCTGGTCCAGGCCGACTGGCGGCCGGTCGTGGAAGCGATCGTGGGCGACCTGCTTGCCGGCGTGCCGACTCCTGAGATCGCCGCTGGCTTTCATCGGGCCGTCACCCGCATGATCGACGACATGCGGCAGCGGCTCGTGCCCCACGCCGCCGTCGGCCTCACCGGCGGAGTGTTCCAAAATGCCCTGCTCGTCGAGCAGGCCCTCGCGCGGCTCCGGGCCGCCGGCCGCGACGTGCTCCTCCACCACCTGGTGCCCCCCAACGACGGCGGCCTCGCGCTGGGGCAGGCCCTCCTGGCCCGTCGCAGCCTCGCGGCGGCGTCGTTCAGTCCGCCGTGAGGGTGGCCCGCCGGTCGGCGAGATAGCCGAGCCACTCGTCGAGGCCCGTGCCCGTCTTGGCCGAGGTCTCGAAGACCCGCATCCCCGGGCGCACCGCGTCGATATTGGCCCGGGCCAGAGCGCGGTCGAACTCGCAGGCTTGGGCCAGATCCAGCTTCGTGATCGCCGCCACGTCGGCCGTGTTGAACAGGCCCGGATACTTGAGCGGCTTGTCCTCCCCCTCGGCCACGGAGAGCAGCGCGAGCCGGACCGACTCCCCGAGATCCCAGCTCGTCGGGCAGACGAGGTTGCCCACGTTCTCGATGAACAGATACCGCAGGCCGGCGAGATCCCAGCCCTCGAGGTGCTTCGCCACCATGTCGGCCTCGAGGTGGCAGAGGCCGTGGGTGTTGATCTGCCGCACGGGCACGCCGCTCTCGGCGAGCCGCCGGGCGTCGTTGTCGGTCTCGAGGTCGCCCACCACGGCGGCGCACGCTTCACCGCGGGCCGCGAGCCGGGAGAGCGTCTCCTTGAGGAAGGTCGTCTTGCCGGTGCCGGGACTCGACACCAGGTTCACCACGAGCAGCCCGAGCCGCTCGAACTCCCGCCGCATCCCGCGGGCCAGTTCGTCGTTGGCCTTGAGGATCTTGGTCCGCACTTCGAGGATGCGTGGCCCGCTCATGCAACATCCTCCAGTTCGGCCGCGAGCACGAGCGACTCGAGCTCGAGTTCGCCCCCCGCCCGCACGTCGCCGCTGCGAGCCCCACACTCCGGGCAGGCCAGGGGCACGACGCCGGGCAGCTCCACCTCCCGTTCGCACCCCGGGCACCAGATTCGCACGGGCACATCCTCGATCTCGACCACCGCGGCCTCGAGGGCCGTGCCCTGGGCTGCCATGGCGAGCGCCGTCCGCAGGGACTCGGGCACGACACTGGCCAACCGCCCGACCCGCAGCCTGACCGAGACGACCCGGCCGCCGCCCGCGGCCCGCAGGTGGCCCTCGGCCAGATCGATCACCCGGATCGCGATCGAGAGCTCGTGCATGGCTTCACCAGGGAGTCAGCATCTATATTACTTGACCGTGAGAGGAGAGACCGCGAGCCGAGAGCCGGGGCTGCCCGTGCCGTCTCGCCGGACGCTCGCTTCGCGACCAATCCGCTTCGCGAATCGGTGCCCGCCTGCCCTTCGCTCGCTCCATGCTAGCTTCGCTTCGGCATCCTGCCTTCGCTCGCTAGCAAGGCCGGCTCCACGGCACGGGCAGCCCCTCGCCGACGAATCGAGTCCGGAGCGAGTCTCAGGAGGCTGGAACAAGCATGTCGTGGGACAGTCGACACCCGCCGGTTACAGCACCGCGGCACGACGTCGTCGTCGGCTGCGGCAACCTGTTGCGGGGTGATGACGGGGCGGGGCCCGAGTGCGTGCGGCTGCTCGCAGAGGGGGGCCTGCCGCCGGGCGTGATCGTGATCGACGCCGGCACGAGCGGTGCCGACGTGGTTCTCTGCATGCGCGGAGCGAACCGCGTGATCCTGATCGACGCCTGCCGGTCGGGTCGCCCGCCCGGCTCGCTCATCCCGCTCTCGGCCGCCGAGCTCACGGAGATACCCGCGGCCGGCCCGCTCGACATCCACGCCTTTCGCTGGATCGACGCGGTCCGACTGACCCGGGCCTTGGCCGGGGAACAGCCCGGGCCGACGATCTCCGTCTGGCTCGTCGAGGCCACCGACTTCGCTCCGGGCAGCGGGCTCTCGCCGCCGGTGGCGGCCGCCGTCGCGCGACTCGCGGCCGAGATCCGCACGGCCATCGAGCCGGCAACTCCTTCAGCCGCCGCCAGGGGAGACTGATCGCATGTGCCTCGCCGTGCCGGGAAGGGTCGAATCCATCCGCGACGACGACGGCACGCTCATGGGCCGGGTCAACTTCGGCGGCGTCGTCAAGGACGTCTGCTTGGCCTACCTGCCCGAGATCGCGGTGGGCGACTACACGATCGTTCATGTCGGCTTCGCGATCTCGAAGATCGACGAGGCCTCGGCCCGCGAGACGCTCCGCACGTTCGCCGAACTCGGGATCCTCGCGGAGGGGCTGGCCGAGCTGCGGGAGGGCGACGAACCCGCGGGGCCGGCCCCCGAATCGAACGCAGAACCGCCCCCATGAAACACCTCGCCGAATACCGCGACGCCGACACCGCCCGGCGGCTGGCCGCCGAGATCGGCCGGATCACGACCCGGCCCTGGGCGATCATGGAGGTCTGCGGCGGCCAGACCCACTCGATCATCCGCCACGGCATCGACCAGCTCTTGCCCCCCGAGGTCGAGCTGATCCACGGGCCGGGCTGCCCGGTCTGCGTCACGCCGCTCGAGACGATCGACAAGGCGCTCGCCATCGCCCGCCGTCCCGACACGATCCTCTGCTCGTTCGGCGACATGCTCCGCGTGCCCGGCTCCCACGAGGATCTGTTCGCCGTCAAGGCCGCCGGCGGCGATGTCCGCGTGGTCTACTCGCCGCTCGACGCCGTCAAGCTCGCCCGGGCCAACCCCGACCGCGAGGTCGTGTTCCTGGCGATCGGCTTCGAGACCACGGCCCCGGCCAACGCACTGGCCGTGAAGCTGGCGGCCCGCGTGGGGCTTCGCAACTTCTCGGCTCTCGTCTCCCACGTGCTCGTGCCGCCGGCGATTCGGGCGATCATGCTTTCCGCGGGCAACCGGGTGAACGCGTTCCTCGCCGCCGGCCACGTCTGCAGCGTGATGGGCACCTGGCAGTATCCACCGCTGACCCGCGAGTTCGGCGTGCCGATCGTGGTGACCGGCTTCGAACCGCTCGACCTGCTCGAGGGCATCCGCCGCACGGTGGTGCAGCTGCAGGCCGGCCGCCACGAACTGGAAAACGCCTACCAGCGGGTGGTCACCGAGCGGGGCAACGAGGCCGCTCAGGCGGTCATCGCCGAGGTCTTCGCCCCGGTGGACCGGGCCTGGCGGGGGATCGGCCCGATCCCGGAGAGCGGCTGGCGGCTGGCCGACTCGTATGCGGACTATGACGCCGAGCGGCGGTTCGACCTGGGCGGCATCACGGCGGTCGAGTCGCCGCTCTGCCGGAGCGGCGAGGTGCTCACGGGCGCGCTCAAGCCGAGCCAGTGCCCGGCCTTCGGGAAGCAGTGCACGCCCCGGACGCCGCTGGGGGCCACGATGGTCTCGAGCGAGGGCGCCTGCGCCGCCTACTACAATGCCGGAAGGACGTGATGGAACCACACGCGCCGCCCGACCTTGCGAGCTTCACCTGCCCGGCGGCGCTGCGGGACAGGCCGCAGATCGTGATGGGCCACGGCGGCGGCGGGGCCTTGTCTCGCGATCTCGTCGAGCACGTTTTTCTCCCCGCCTTCGGCAATCCCGTGCTCGACCGGCTCGGCGACTCGGCCGTGCTCGACCCGACGGGCCTGGACCTCTCCCCGCGGCTGGCGGCAGGCGGCCGGCTCGCCTTCGCGACCGATTCCCACGTGGTCCGGCCGCTGGTGTTCCCCGGCGGCTCGATCGGCGAGCTCGCCGTCAACGGCACGGTCAACGACCTGGCGATGAGCGGAGCCCGGCCGCTCTGGCTCTCGGCGGCGTTCATCCTGGAGGAGGGGCTCGCGATCGTCGAGCTCGCAGCCATCGTGGCCCGGATGGCGGCGGCGGCGACCCGCGCCGGCGTGGACATCGTGACCGGCGACACGAAGGTGGTCGAGCGGGGCCGCGGCGACGGGCTCACGATCACGACCGCGGGCATCGGCATCGTGCCGCCGGGTATCGACCTTGGGCCGCATTGCATCCGGCCGGGCGACGCCGTGATCGTGAGCGGGACGATCGCCGACCATGGGATGGCGATCATGAGCGTCCGCGAGGGGCTCGGGTTCGAAGCGGCGATCACGAGCGACACGGCACCGCTCCACGGCCTGGTGGCGGCGATGCTCGCCGTCTGCCCGGGCGTGCGGATGCTCCGCGATCCCACCCGCGGTGGCGTGGCCGCGAGCCTGAACGAGATCGCCGCCGCCGCGAAGCTCGGCATCGAGATCGACGAGCGGGCGATCCCGGTGAGTCCGGTGGTCGCCAGCGCCTGCGAGATCCTCGGGCTCGACCCGCTTCAGGTGGCGAACGAAGGCAAGCTGCTGGCGGTGGTGCCGGCCGACTCGGTCGACGCCGCGCTCGCCGCACTCCGAGCCCACGACCTCGGCCGCCACGCCGCGGTGCTCGGCCGGATCGTGGCCGAGCACCCGGGCATCGCGGCGGTGCGGACGGCCCTCGGCGGCAATCGCATCCTGCCGCTGCCAATCGGCGAGCAACTGCCGCGGATCTGTTGACCCGGCTGCAGGGTCTGCCTGACCGCTACCACTGGCTGCAGCGCGGCGGCGGAATCGTGCGATCGAACCTCCGCCGGGTTGCCGAACCGACCTTTCCGAGGTGATACTGTCGCCCGCACGCGGTCCCGCCTGGGCGACGCCGCGTTTTCCGTCGCCCCTCTCCCCTCGCGAAAGATGCCCGTGGCCCAGATCGTCGAAGACCGGGCCGTGCCATCTCACGGCACCCACTGGGAATACCTGCTGCCGATCGCCACCGTGCACCTGCTGGCCTGCCTGGCATTTCTGCCCTGGTGCTTCAGCTGGTCGGGAGTGGCTCTCGCCCTGGCGGGTACGGTCGTGTTCGGCACGCTCGGGATCAACCTCTGCTACCACCGGCTCTTGGCCCACCGCAGCCTCAAGGTGCCCCGCCGTCTCGAGCGGTCCCTGGCCACGCTCGCACTCTGCTCGCTCGAAGACACGCCGACCCGCTGGGTGGCCAACCACCGGCTTCACCACGTCCACTCCGACGACGAGCTCGATCCTCATTCCCCCCGCGACGGCGTGGCCTGGTCGCATGCCGGCTGGCTGTTTCGCCGCGCCCCCGACCGCCGCACGTACGCCTACTTCGACAAGTACGCCCGCGACATCGTCGCCGACGACTACTACCGCTGGCTGGAGCGGAATCCGCTGGCGATCCTCTGGATCTACGCCATCCATGCCGCCTGCTTCGCCGGCGCCGGGCTCGCCGTGGGCCGCCTCACGGGCGGCGACTGGGATCACGGCCTGCAGCTGGCCGCAAGCTGGCTGGTGTGGGGCGTGTATGTCCGCACGGTGCTCGTCTGGCACATCACCTGGAGCGTCAACTCCCTCACCCACCTGTTCGGCTACCGCACCTACGAGACGGGCGAGGACAGCCGCAACAACTGGTTCGTGGGCCTCGTGGCGATGGGGGAGGGCTGGCACAACAACCACCACCACGACCCGGCCAGCGCGAGCGTGCAGCACCGCTGGTGGGAGATCGACGGCACCTGGTACGTGATCCTGGTCTTGGAGCGGCTCGGCCTGGCGAGTGACGTGATCCGCCCGCGGCACCAGCGCCGCGCCGCCCGCCAGGCCTGAGCGGGCGTTTTTGACAGGCTTTCCGTCCAGGCCGACAACCTTCGACCTCGCCTGCCACGACGGAGGACAACCATGCGACAGGTGCTCATCGCGCTCGCCTGCCTGCTGCCCGCTCTGGCGGCGGCCGACTCGCCCCGGCGGCCCAACATCCTCTTCATCTTCTCCGACGACCACGCCGAGCACGCCATCTCGGCCTACGGCTCCAAGGTCAACCAAACGCCCCAGCTCGACCGGCTGGCGGCCGGCGGGGTCCGGTTCACCAACTCCTTCGTCACCAACTCGATCTGCTCGCCGAGCCGGGCCACGCTCCTGACCGGCCAGTATTCCCACAAGAACGGCGTGCCCGTCTTCAACCGCTTCGACGGCTCCCGTGACCACGTCGCCAAGCATCTCCAGGCCGGTGGCTACCACACGGGGATGGTCGGCAAGTGGCATCTCGGCAGCGACCCCACCGGCTTCGACCGCTGGATCGTGCTGCCGGGCCAAGGCGCCTACTGGAACCCAAAGTTCCTCGTGCCCGGCCACACGCTCACCATTGAAGGGCACTGCACCGACATCACCGCCGACCTGGCGATCGAGTTCCTGAAGACCCGGCCGCAGGACAAGCCGTTCTTCCTGATGGTTCACCAGAAGGCGCCGCACCGCAACTGGGAGCCCGATCAGCGAAACGAGGCGAAGTTTGAGGATGCCGTGATCCCGGAGCCGGCCACGCTGTTCGACGACTACGCGACCCGGCCGGCGGCCCTGCCGGAGAACCGGCAGACGATCGCCCGCGACCTCGACCGCAAGGATCTCAAGGTCGATCCGCCGCCCGGCCTGGCCGGCAGCGACCTCGTGAAGTGGAAGTATCAGCGGTTCATGC
>JBIIYH010000196.1:0-5253 GCA_044346905.1 Pirellulales bacterium | reverse complement strand
AGCATCTTCATCACGACGCGGCCGGCCACGATCATCAGGTCGCACTGCCGCGGGCTGAACCGAAACACCTCCGCCCCAAACCGGGCCAGGTCGTGCTTGCTCGCGCCGGTGGCCATCAGCTCGATGCCGCAGCAGGCCGTGGCGAAGGGCATCGGCCAGAGGCTGTTCTTGCGGCACCAGTTGGCCAGGGCGTCGAGCCGGCTGACCACGACGTTCTCGGGCAACTGCAGGTCGCTTACCGCCATCGAAACACCCCCTTGCGCCAGTCGTAGGCGAAGCCCACGATCACGAGCGCCGTGAAGAGCATGGCCCCGGCGAACACCAGGCCCCGGGACGAGACCAGGCCGTCGGCCACGGCGGCATCGACGCCGGCCGGGGACCGGCTGGCCACGGCCCAGGGATAGAGGAAGAGCAGCTCGACGTCGAACACGAGAAACGTGATCGCCACGAGATGAAACCGCACGTCGAACCGCCGCCGCGTGTCGTGGACCGGGTCCATGCCGCTCTCGTAGGGCATCTCCTTGACCGCCCCGCTGCGGCGCGGGCCGATCAGCTCGGCGAACACGACCAGGCCCACCGAGACGGCCGCCGCGATCGCGACGAACAGGAGGACGGGGAGGATCGCGTCCATGGGGCGGCTGGCGGGGTGAAGGGCGTGCGAATCTTCTATTTTCGGCCGCGGAAACCGACTTCGTGAAATTCGTCACGAAGTCCGGCCCCAAAAAAGCCGGGGATGCCCGGGGGCATCTCCGGCCGGTTGGCGGCTCGACCCCGGAGTTATACCGCCCGGGACGGCGGGCGACGAGTCGGGCCGTTTTCTCGCACGGCCCCCCTCCGCCGGCAGGCTGTGTCGCCCCGGCCGATTCAGCCGCAGCGGGCCAGGTGACCCCGGGCGAGGGTCGGGTCGTAGTCGGCGACCTGCCGCAGTTCGGCCAGGACGCGACCCAGGTCGAGGCCGTAGTGGTTCACCCGCAGCAGGCTCACCTTCAGGTAGGGGACACCCGCCTCCCACAGCCTCCACCAGACGAGCTCGCTGGGGTTGTGGGGCAGTCGGCGGCTCTTTCTCAACAGCCGCCAACTGCGGCGCGGGTGCCGCGGGGAAAGGTGGGGCCAGACCTCGGCGAGCGTGACGGGCGGGGCGGTCGTGGCGTCGTACAGCCCGGCCAGCCGGAAGCCCGCGGCCGCCATCCGGGCGGAGAATCCGATCTCGTTCTGCTCGACGACATCCCGCTTCGTCGACAAGCTCTCGAGCCCGTGCCAGAAGCCGGCCCAGGCGTCCGACTCGAGCAGCCGCCGGCGCATCCCCAGAAACCAGGACTGCACGTGCGGCACCCGCGGACCCGAGCGGCTGGTGTTCTGATCGGAGAGCACCATCCCCCAGAGGTCGGCCGCCGCCGCGCGGGCGTCGGCGAGCGCCGGCCCGAGGTCGAAGAGCGGGCCGTAGACGCTGTCGTTGACGCAGATCACCTCGTCGTGGTCGGCGGGCCGGAAGCTCGCCAGGCCGTCACGCCAGGCGGCGAAGTCGTAGCCCACGTTGGCCCGCGGCAGGAAGGCATCGACGAGGTCCGTCAGGTTCGGCGGCAGCCGGCGGGCGGAGTTGGAGACCACGACGAGCCGATCGGCGTGGCGGCGATAGGCCGCCAGGGCATGGTGGACGTGCGGATCGAACTGGCCGTCGGGATCGAAGTGTGCCAGCACGATCGCGCGGCTCGTGCGCCTGAGCAGGGGGATGTTCGTTTCCCGCGACGGCGTCGTCATGCCCGTGCTGGCCCGGTGGTTCAGGCGGCGTCCCGCCGCAGTTCGCGGCCGAGCTGCGACTTGAGCGCCATCAGCCGGCGGGCGAGGCCGAGGCTCCGGGGCTGGTCGTCGAGCAGGGCGAGGATTCCCGGCACGTGACCCAGGGTGACCGAGGCCCGGCCGAAGTGGCCCGCCTGGATCTGCCGTTCGGCCGTGCGCATCGCCGACGCGACATACCAGCGGACGCTCGCCGAGAGGGTCGGGCCCCGGATCTCCTCCGGGAGCGATTCAGCGTTGATCCGAATCGCCCGCGCGAGATCGGGCCAGGCGGCCCCCGAGGCGTGCAGTCGCGTGGTCTCGTTCTCGGCATGGCGGCGGTAGGCGGCCAGGGGGCGAGGCTCGTACCAGACCGGGAACCGGGCGGCGATCCGGACCCACATCTCCCAGTCGAGTGCCAGCTGGAGATCGGTGCGAAAGCCACCGAGGGTCTCGTAGGTGCGGCGATGAACCACGACCGCGGGCGTCTGCACGCGTTGCCGCTCGGCGATCCGCGGCAGCCAATGGGCGAGCACGCCGCTGGTCCACTGCTGCCGTGACGTGGTCCTGATGGGTCGATCGGCGGCATCGACGAGCCGCGTGCGGCAGAAGGCCATGCCGAGGTCGGGCCGCTGCCGGAAGGCCGAATCCATGCGGTCGTAGAAGCCGGGCAGCACGTAGTCGTCTTGATGGAGCAGGTGGACCAACTCGCCGCGGGCCAGTTCGAGGCCCCGATTCCAGTTGCCCCCCAACCCGAGCCGCCTGGGCTGTTCGTGGATCTCCACGCGGCCGGTGGGGTCGGCCTGCGCGACGATCTCCCGCACCAGCCCCACCCGCGAGCCGTCATCGACGACCGCGATCTGCATCGCGTCGGCCGGAGGCGATTGGCGGAGCACCGACTCGAGCGCCCGAGCCAGTTTGCCGTCGGGCTCGTAGGTTGGCAGCATCACCGAGAACCGCGGCCGGGGCGGATCGGGGAGCGGCGAGATCGGTGGCGGCGGGGCGGGCATGGGTGAGCCGACGGGATGCTCGAGGGGGGGAGGAATACCAAACCCCCCCCGTCGCCGACAGGCCGATCCCGGCGTCGCCATTTGCCCAAATTTCGCCCGTTCTCAGCCGCCCCGGGCCATGGATGGCCCGGCGGGCGCGAATTCAGAACGCGCCCGTGCTGAAGCTGACGTACGCGCCGAACGGTCCGACGCCGACGTTCATGCCCGAGCCTTTGACGTCGGAGAACGGCGGCTTGCCACCACCGCCACCACCGCCACCACCGCGATATGGAGAGAACGAAGCGCTGCTGCGGGCCTGAGCCATCGCCGCCGCGGCCGCCGCCGCGGTCTGCTGCCGGTTGTCGGCGGCCCGCTGCACGAGCACGTCGCGGCCCTGGTCGAAGGCCTGCTGCCGCTGCTGGAGCGACATCCGCTTTTGCTCGATCCGATTGATTTCCTGCTGCAGCTGAGACGAGTTCATGGTGACCACGTCGGGCACGTCCCGCAGGGCCTCGGCCCGGCGCTGGTCGCTCATCGCCGAGAGATACTGCCCCAGCCAGGCCTTGGCGTCGCGGGCCTCGGGCGTCTCGAGCACCTTGAACTTCGCGTCGAGGTCGTCGAGCAGGTACTCGAGCTCGTACGACGACATCCCCGAGACGCGACGGTTGAAGTCGGCCTTGATCCGGTTCACCTCCTGGGGCGAATAAATCTGCTGGGAGGAGAGCCATTCGCCGAGCTCGAAGATCGCCCGCCGCCACCGCGGCCCGCTCATGATCTCGACCTTGCGGGCCGCGTCTTCCGGAGTGGCCTGCGAGGGCATCGTCCGCTCCGGCCGGCCGGACTGCGGCCCCGGCGCCGGTGGATCGGCCGCCACGACGGCTGCGGTGATCGAGGCAGCCAGGATCGTCAGGCAGGCCGCCCGGCGGCGGGCTGCAAGGCTTGTCGAGAGGGCGTTCATGGGGTTGTCAGGGGCTGGTCGGCCCCGGCCTGCGGCTTGCGGATCATGGTCAGGGTGACGGGGGGCACGTGCTCGCTGCCCACGTGGGTAGGCAGTGATTTCCAGGCGCAGCGATCCTTGCCGTCGTAGGTGTAGATATTGAGCGATGTCGATTGGGTGCCGTCCGGGCTGACCGCCCGCGACTTGGCCACCCAGGAGCGGCCGTCGCGGGTCCAGTCGGCCTCGCCGTGGCTGCCATCGGAGCCGAACACCCAGGAGTGGATCGACTTGGTGAGCGGGTCCCAGCCGATCCGCTGGGTGATCGTCAGCGGGGCCGCACCCTCGACCGGGATCCGCAGCTCGCGGATCAGGTAGGTCTTGGAGTCGTTCCAGCGGGCGGAGACTTCGGTCGCAGGCTGCTTGTCGGCCGTAGAGTGGTCGTCGACCACCACCCAGTCACCCACCATCCACTCGAGTTCCGAGAGCGCTGCGGCGGCCGTCGGCTCCTCGCCACGGGCCTCCCGCAGGGCGCCGAGCTTCCAGGAGCCTTCGTGCCGCACCCAGGTCGCGGAGAAGCGGCCGGTCAGCGGCTGGCCTGCCGGCGGCACGACCTCGACCGTGCCGTCCTCGAGGGCGACGTCGGGGGTGAGAAACCGCAATCTCGTCTCGCCGATCCGAAACTCGGGCCGAGCGGCCGGTTCGGGCGGCGTCGCAGGCTGGTCGAGCGCCACCGCCTCGCGGCCCAGGAGCGTCTGCCCCGAGGCATCGACGATGTCGCCGTCGGGTGTCCAAAGCGCGGCCAGCCGGGCGGCGTCGCCCTTGTCGAGCGCCTCGACATAGGCCTTCGTGGCCGCCCGGATCGCCGCCTCGTCAGCGGCCCTTGATTCCGGGGCCGCCTGAGCCGCCGGGGCCATGATGACCGTCGCGACGCAGAAGATCGCCCGGCCGATGCCTGAGGGAGAAAGCGGGGCGGGACGAATAACTCGATACATGGATCGCTCCGGACGGGCGCGGCGGCGAATGCGGCAGCCCGAAGTTTACCCTCCCCCTGACCTGCGGGAAAGAACGCGGGCCGTCTGGTAGGGTGACGGTGATGCGACATCCCGACCCTGTTTCCATCCTCGCCGACCTCGTCCGCCGGCCGAGTGTCAATCCGATGGGCCGCGACGTGTCGGGCCCGCAGTATTTGGAAGGCCGCGTCAGCGAGTATCTTGTGCAGCGGTTCGCCGCGGCCGGGATCCCCTGGGTGCGGCAACCCGTCGCCCCGGGCCGCGACAACGTGATCGCCAGGCTCGAGGCCACCGTCGCCGACGCGCCGGTGATCCTCTGGGATGCCCACCAGGACACCGTGCCCGCCGAGGGCATGTCGATCGAGCCCTTTACGCCGCTGGTGCGGGACGAGCGAATGTATGGCCGCGGCACCTGCGACGTGAAGGGTGGCCTGGCGGCGATGGTCGCGGCGCTCGAGCGGTTGGCAACCGCGGAAGTCCGTCGGGCCACGGTGGTGCTCGCGGCCACCGTCAACGAGGAGTTCGGCTTCTCGGGCGCGCGGGC
>JBIIYH010000195.1:0-5277 GCA_044346905.1 Pirellulales bacterium | reverse complement strand
GATCAGCGCGGTCGCACGGGCGGTTTGACTGAACCCCGCTCCAGCGGTATCACGACGGGGTCGCGGTCTGCCCGGCCCTGACCGTTCCGTTTTCTGTCCCTCGATTGACGCCACCGACCACACGGGAGTTCACGCCATGATTCTCGGCAAGATCTGGAAATCCTTCGCGGCCCAGATGAACAAGCTCGCCAACTTTTTCTGGACGGCCGATCCGATCGCCCAGTTGCAATACGAATACGACAAGGCCGTCGACCAGATGAAGGACGGCCGCGAGGGTCTCGAGCAGTATCGGGCCCTCGTGGAGCGGGTCACGCGGCAGGTGGAGGGAGACCGGCAGCACGTCGCCTCGCTCGAGGCCCGGATCAAGGCCTACCTCAAGGCGGGCGAGCGGGAGACGGCCGCGCGGTTCGCCCTCGAGCTGCAGAAGGCCAAGAAGGAGTTCGCCGAGAACGAGGCGCAGCTCAAGCTCCATGAGACGGCCTACAACAACAACGTCACCAAGGTGAAGCACGCCACCAAGAAGCTCGCCGACCTCAAGAACCGGATCAAGAAGTATGACGCCGAGCTCAAGCTCTCGCGGGCCGAGGCGGAGCTGGCCAAGCTCGCCCAGAGCTTCAACTTCGACGTCACCACCGACTTCGGCCAGATCGAGGACGTGATCCAGGACAAGATCGGCCTCAACCGGGCCAAGGTCCGCGTGGCCGCCGACCTCTCGGGCGAGGGGCTCGAGGACATCAAGCGGGAAGAGGCGGTCGAGGAAGCGATGGCCGCCGACGCGCTGCGTGACTTCGAGATCGAGATGGGCATGGTCACGCCCGAGACCGCCGGCGTGAAGGCCGACGACAAGGAGCTCGGCACGCAGCGGCTCGAACAGACGGCCGGCTGAGATCCGCCGGAGAGCGAGCCCGAGCCAGCGAGGAGCATCCGTGACCACGTCAGCCATGCCACCTGAATCGCAGTCCGCGCCCCCCGCCGCCGGCAAGTCGCCGGTCGGCGCCGCTGCGTCGCCCCAAGCCGTGCTCGGCGGGGCCGCCGCCGCGGCGACGGGCTCGACCTCGTTGCCGGCCTGGTGCCCGGCCTGGGCCGAGCGGCTGGGCGACGCGTATCTCTCCGGCACGAGCTGCGTGTTTTTGCTGCACGGCAACGTCCGTGACCTGGTGCCCGTGGCGGCGCCGGTGGCGACGGGCCGGCCCGATCCGGTCGATGCCTGGGGAACGGTGCCAGAGTTTTTGTCGCGGGAGAT
Source organism: Pirellulales bacterium (assembly GCA_044346905.1). GTDB lineage: Bacteria > Planctomycetota > Planctomycetia > Pirellulales > UBA1268 > QWPN01. The sequence continues at coordinate 4,034 of JBIIYH010000195.1, read as the reverse complement.
GTTCGGCGGCTGGGACATCGTGCTCTCCTACGACGTGGGCAAGGGGCTGCGGCCCCTGGCGGGGGCCGATTCCGCCCGGCTGCGGACGATGGCCGAGTGGCTGACCGGGCGGCTCGGCAACGCCGCGCAATGGCCCCGGGAGCCCGACGCCGCGATCGCCGCGATCGACGCGATCCTGGAGCGGAACCTGATGGATCCGCCCGAGCAGCGGAAGCGGATCGCCGTGGTGCTCGACTACGCCCAGTATCTCGTGCCGGCCGGCGAGGCGGGCTCGCGATCGGCGGCGGCCCGGCTGGTGCGGGTCTTGGGCTGGGCCACCAATCCGCTCCTCCGGCGGGTGAACGTCGCGATCGTGCTGGTGGCCGACACGCTCTCCGAGATCCATCCGCGGCTCGTGACCAGCGCCGCGATCACGGCGATCGACGTGCCGATGCCCACCGCCGCCGAGCGGGAGCGGTTTGCTTTGGCCACAGCAGCGGCCGCGGGGATGCCGGCCGCCCAGGACGACGCCGTGCGCCGGATGGCCGCCGTTTCGGGCGGGCTCACGCTCGAGAGCATGCGGGGGGTGATCAAGCTCGCCGCCCGCGACGGCTCGGCCCCCGACGGCGCCGAGTTCGCCGCCCGCAAGAAGGACCTGATCGAGCGGAGTTGTCATGGCCTGGTCGAGTTCATCGAGCCCCGGCTCACGCTCGACGCCGTGGCCGGGCACGAGGCGGCCAAGAGCCGGCTCGAGTCCGACGCCCGCGCGATCCGCCGCGGGCAGTTCGAGAGCGCCCCGATGGGGTATCTGATCTGCGGCCCGGTGGGCACGGGCAAGAGCTTCATCTCGGAGTGCTACGCGGGAAGTGTGGGCATCCCCTGCGCCGTGCTCAAGAACTTCCGCAGCAAGTATGTGGGCGAGACGGAGGGCAACCTGGAGCACGCGCTGGGCGTGCTCCGGAGCCTGGGGCCGGTGGTGGTGGTGGTGGACGAGGCCGACGCGGCGCTCGGCAACCGCGAGAGCAGCGGTGACTCCGGCACCAGCGGTCGCGTGTTCTCGATGATCGCTCGCCAGATGGGCGACACCCGCTACCGCGGCAAGATCGTCTGGATGCTGCTCACCAGCCGGCCCGACCTCCTGCCGATCGACCTCAAGCGGCAGGGGCGGGCCGAAGTCCACATTCCGCTCTTCTACCCGCACGATCAGGCCGAGATGGAGGCGATGTTCGCCGTGATGGCGAAGAAGGCCAAGGCGAAGCTCGCCCCGGGCCTGCCGGGGCCGGTGGACCTCGACCTCGGCCTGTCGGGCGCCGACATCGAGAGCGTGGTGCTGGCCGCCCGGCGGCGGGGCCTCGAGCGGGCTGCCGATGCCGGGCAGCCGCCCCCGGAAGAGATCTCGGCCGACGACCTCAAGGCGGCGCTCGACGACTTCATGCCCTCCGCCCAGGGGCTCGAGAAGGAGCTCCAGGAGATCGTGGCCGTGCTCGAGTGCACGGAGAAGCGGTTCCTGCCCGAGCGCTGGCGGAAGGAAGTCGATGCCCCCGGCGGCCGCTCGCGGCTCCAGGAGCGGGCCGCCGCGATCCGCGAGGTGATCACGTCCTGAAGTTCCCCCGAGTCCCACGGTTCGAATCCCCGACACGACATCCCTGAAGGAGACGCTGCCCATGGCCGCCAAGACCCCCTGGTTCGACGACAAGACCGAGGCCCCGTTGCTGGCCGAGTATGCCCGCAAGCTCGACTCCTTCTGTGACGCCGTGGCCGACGGCAAAGTCACGACCGGCGAGCTCGACGAGCAGGAGAAGCGGCTCGTAACGCTGATGAAGGAAATCGAGCCGCTGCTCTCGCCCGAGGCCCACGAGAAGGTGACGCAGCTGCTCTGCGAGGTGACGGCCTACGACCTGATGCAGACGATGCACCTGGCGGGCAAGAGCCGCCCGAAGACGACCTTCCGCGGCTGAGCCGCAGCACGATTCCAAACCCCGCGGCAGACTTCTCCCGCTCTCACGAAAGGCGACCGATGTCCGGACAACCCAAAGGCTCATTCTGGGTGGCAGTGTGGCTGGTAGTCCTCGGCCTGGCCGGCTTCGCGGCCTGGCAGTGGGGGGCTCTGGAGCAGTTCGGCTTCGGCCGGCCGGGCGGTCCGGTGGCCGGTGGCGGGAATGCCGGCGGCGGCGGGAATGCTGGCGGCGGCGGCGGAGCGGAGGGGGCGGGCGGCGAGTCGCTGACCGAGGCCGCCGACGACACCGTGCTGACGACCGTGCAGGAGTATTCCTTCAAGCCGGCCGAGCGGCTCCCGCCGGTGACCGGGATCGCCGGCTACAAAAAGCTCGAGGACGACACGGTCCGCTTCGCGCTCAATGTCTGGGCCGGATGGGCCCCGATCATTTACGCCAACGAAGGCTTCAAGCCGGGCAAGGTCTGGAAGACGCCCGACGGCAAGTCCTTCAAGGTGGAACTCGTGCTGATCGACAACCCCGTGGCGATGCGGGACACCTACGCCGCCGGTGACGTCCACATCGGCTGGGCCACGCTCGACATGGTGCCCCTGTTCATGGAGGGCTTCGTGGACCGCTCGGGCAAGCCCAAGGATCCGGGCATCATGCCCCGCATCTACCAGCAGGTCGACTTCTCCAACGGCGGTGACGGGATCGTGGTCCGCGAGAACATCAAGACCGTCCGCGACCTGGCCGGCAAGAAGCTCGTGCTCGCCCAAAACTCCCCCAGCCAGTTCTTCGCCCTCAACATGCTCGTGGCCGGCGGCCTCCAGCCGGCGGACGTGAAGATGGTCTACACCGACGACGCCTTCCAGGCGGCGGCGGCCTTCGGCTCGGAGCCCGATCTCGCCGGCTGCGTGTCGTGGGCGCCAGACATCTATCGGCTGGCCGACGCCAAGGGCAACCGGATGCTGATCACCACCCAGACGGCCAACCGGCTGATCGCCGACATCTGGTTCGCCCGGGCCGACTTCGCGACCGACCACCCCGACAAGATCGAGGGGCTCGTTCGCGGGATCTTCGACGCCATGACGGAACTGAAGACGGAGGGAGCCCAGGCGAAGGTCTCGGCCCTGATGGCCGAGGGCTACAACATCCCCGCCCAGGACGCCCTGGGCATGCTGGCCGACGCCCACTCCACCAACTGGGCCGAGAACTACCAGTTTTTCGTCAACCGGAATAACCCCGCCAACTTCGAGCGGATCTGGAAGCAGGCCTACCGGCTCTATCGCGGCGTGGGCTCGATCACCCACCAGCCGGTGCCGTTCGACCAGGTGATGGACTTTTCGGTCATCCAGAAGCTTGGCAAGGAGCCGAAGTATGCCGAGACGAAGGACGAATACGACCGGCCGCTCGTGCCCCGCAGCCTGTCCACGATCCGGGCGGAGAACGAGGAGATCCTCACCAACACGGTCGTGATCCGGTTCTTCCCCAACAGCGCCGAACTGCGGAAAAAGATCATCCGCCGGATCGACGACAAGGACGTCGAGGAGGCCTACGACCCGACGGTCGATCTGGTGCTCGGCGAGGTGGGCCAGCTGGCCAAGCAGTTCGGCAACGCCCGGATCGTGATCGAGGGGCACACCGACGCCTCGATGCGGGGCAAGGTCCCGGCCGACATGGTCCGGCAGTTGTCGCTCGAGCGGGCGGGCGCGGTTCGTGACGAGTTGATCGGGATGTTCGAGTTCGATCCCAACCGATTCGCCGTGGATGGGCAGGGCTGGGATCGCCCGGCCGACCCTGATGATCCGGAGGATCACGCCCGCAATCGCCGCGTGGAGATCAAGGTCTACTCGGCCGAGCAGGAGTGAGCGGCCGTGGCTGAGGGACGTGCCGACGAGCCGGGTTCCCCGCGGCGGCCGCCCCGCCTGCGGGGCGACGCGTCGCCCGAGGCGTCGTTGCTCTGGGGCGTGGCCTGCATCCTGACGGTGCTCGCGGTCTGGTACGCGATCACGGTGCCGATTCCGCGGCGGGTGCCGCCGCGGGAGGGCGTGGCGGAGGCCGAGCCGCCGAGCTACGTCGCGGCGCCGCTGGTGAATCCTGTTTTGCTGCCGGGGCCGG
>JBIIYH010000194.1:0-5292 GCA_044346905.1 Pirellulales bacterium | reverse complement strand
GCCAGCTGCCAGACCTGCTCGAACGACTCGCCCAGGATCCGGTCGAGTTCCTGGCGGACCCGGTTGATGCCCCACTGGTAGTGCTGGCGGTTCTGCACCCACTCGAACCAGCTGGCCGTCACGCCGCCGGCGTTGGCCAGAATGTCGGGCAGCACGAGGGTGCCCCGCTCGGCAAAGAGCGCGTCGGCATCGGGCTCGACCGGGGCGTTGGCTCCCTCGACGATGATCGGCGCCCGCACCGACGCCGCATTGGCCGTGGTGAGCACGCCGCCGAGCGCGGCGGGGATCAGCACGTCGCAGTCGGCGGCGAGCAGCTCCGCGGGCGTGATCGCGTCGCCGCCGGTAAAGCCGGCCAGGCGGCCGCCATGCTCGCGGGCGTGCCGAAGGAGCTCGAGCACATCGAGGCCGTCGGCCCGATGGAAGGCGGCCGAGGCGTCGCCCACCGCCACGATCCGACACTCGGCGTCGGCCAGATACTTAGCCGTGTGCGTGCCCACGTTGCCGAAGCCCTGGATCGCGATCCGCGTGCCGGGGATCCGCCGGCCGAGCCGCCCGAGGAGCTTGAGCGTGAGCGCGCCGACGCCGCGGCCCGTGGCCTCCTCGCGGCCGGGGATGCCGTGGTAGTCAACCGGCTTGCCGGTGACGCAGGCGGGGGAGAAGCCGTGGTACTTACCGTATTGGTTCATGATCCAGGCCATCATGTCGGCATTGGTGCCCATGTCGGGGGCCGGAATGTCGACGTCGGGGCCGAATAGGTCGTGGATCTCGTCCACCAGCCGCCGCGTGATCCGCTCGAGCTCCCGCGTCGACCGGGCGGCCGGATCGACCGAGACACCCCCCTTGGCCCCGCCGTAGGGGATGTTCACGACGGCCGTCTTCCAGGTCATCAGGGCCGCCAGGGCCCGCACCTCGTCGAGATCGACCTGGGGGTGGTAGCGGAGGCCGCCCTTGAGGGGGCCGCGGGCGTCGTTGTGCTGGACGCGATAGCCGATGAAGGTGGCCAGCTCCCCCGAATCGAGCTCGATCGGAATGCTGACCTGCACCTCCCGCTTGGCCGTGAGCAGCAGCCGCCGCATGCTGGGGGAGAGGTCGAGCTGGTCGGCCGCGGCGTCGAAGTAGATGCGGGTGGCGTCGGTGGCACGCACGGGATCTCGGCCTCCGGCCGCGGGGAGTGATGGACCGGCGGATGATAGCCCGCCCACGGCGGCCGCCACAAGGAAAGCCACGCCGCCGGAGTCTCGCCAAAGTCGCTACCATGCGGTGGAGGGAAAGCATCGATGCCCACGCCGACCGCCGAGGAGTTTTGGAGCCTGCTCGTCACGAGCGGGCTCGTCGATGCCGGTGCGGCGGCAGCGCTCCGCCGGGAACACGAGGCCGACCCGACCCGCTGCGGCGGCGGCACGGCCAAGGGCATCGCGGCCTGGCTCGAGACGCGGGGGGTGCTCACCGGCTGGCAGGCCAAGCGGCTCGGGATCGGCAACCTTGGGCCGTTTTTCCTGGGCGACTACCGGCTCCTCGAGCGGCATGACCGCGAGGGAGACGCGCTCTCGTTCACCGCCCGGCACGAGCCGTCGGGCCGGATCGTGAGCGTCGTCATGCTGAACGCCAAACGCTGCCGGAAGCTCGACGTTTGGACCGAGATCGTGCAGCGGACGACGGCCGCCAGCCAGGCGACCGACCCGATGCTCTCCCGCACCTGGAGTCTCGAGCAGCACGAGTCGAGCCGGCTGATCGTGTGCGAGCACGTCGAGGGCATGAGCCTCGCCGCGGAGGTGGACCGGCATGGGCCGCTGCCGGCGGTGCAGGCGGGCGTGCTCGTGGCGCAGATCGCTCGGGCGGTCGCCGAGTTGCACGCGCTCGGCTCGGTGCACGGCAACCTGTCGCTGGAGGTGCTCTTGAGGGAGTCGCCGCCGGGGGGCGTGCCGCGGACCGGCCGCGTCCGGCTGCTCCAGTTTCCCCAGGCGGGAGATCCGCACCGCCTGCCGCTGCGGCCCTGGAACGACGATGCCGAACTCGCGGCCCTGGGGCGGTCGGCCGCCTTCGTGGCGCCGGAGCTCATGCTGCCCGGCTCGGTCTCTGATCCGCGGACCGATGTCTATTCGCTCGGCGGGATTCTCTCCGCGCTCGTGTCCGGAGCTTGGCCCTGCTGGGAGGGAGACGCCGCTCGCACGCTCAAGCGGGCCGCCTTCGGCGCCGGGCCGGCGGCCCTCGGGCCTCCAGCCGTCGCGCCCGAGATCGCGACCTTGATCGGGTATCTGATGGCTCGCGACCCGGCGGAGCGATACCAGACGGCCGCCGAGGCGGCGGACGCAATCGCCGCCTGCCTGGGCCTGGCGACCGGCGGCGGGGCGGGAGGCGTCGCTCGGCCCTTCGCGTCGCAGCCGGGTGTCCCGGTGGCGACGGCGTCGCCCCGGCCGGTGGATGCCGACGAGATCCCCGACTTCCTCGGAGCCGGCGCGGGGGGTGCCGCGAGCGACCCGCCGCTCTCGCCGGCCCGGTTGGCAACGGGGCCGGGGGCGGCCGGGCCTGGCCCGCAGGGCGGGACTGCCGCCCTGATCCGCCGGCGACGCACCCAACTGCGGCTGTTCGGTGGCGGGATCACCCTGGCGATCCTCGGCGGCACCGCGGCGCTCGTGATCAGCAAGCTCGACTGGAGGCCGAAGCAGGTGCCGGCGACGGTCGCGGTCGGGCCGCGGGAGAAGCCGGCCCCGGCACCGGCGCAGGAGCCGGTCGGCTGGGGGCCGCTCGGCCAGGATCCGCCGGGCGAGAAGCCCGCGTCGCCGAGTCAGCAGCCGGCGGTGTCCGCGGAGCAGCCGGACGGTGAAGCCCCCGCCGCTGCCGCCGCGAGCAGGCAGATCGTGGTGGACGATCCTGCGTTGCCGTGGGCTTCACCGACCGAAGGCCAGCGGCCCCGGCTGGCCTATCTGGCCCCGGGATCGCAGCTCGTGCTCCTGGCTCGGCCCGCCGCTCTTCTGGGCGACGAGGAGGGCAGGAGGTTCGTCGAGTCACTGGGCCCGCAGGCTGCCGCGGGGCTGGCCGCGCTGGCGAAGTTCTGCGGCTGCGACCCGGCCGAGATCGAGGCGGTGCAGGCGGGGTGGCAGGCGGGGGGCATCGATCAAGTGCTCGGGGCCTACGCGGTTCGGCTGGTGGACGGGCGGGAGCTGCCGGCCGACGAGGCCGCGCGACGCCAGGCCTGGGGCGCGACCACGGCCGTGCAGGTCGAGGGGGAGACGATCCACCAGGGTGACCCGTTCTCCTTCTGGGTGCCGTCGACGGAGCACAACCGGGTGCTCGTGGTGGCTCCGGAGGCGGCCGCCGCCGGGATCGCCGGGCTGCCCGGTGCGGCGGACGCCCGGGAAACCTTGATGTCGCAGATCGTGCGGCAGGCGGTGGCCTCGCGGGGGGCTGCGGCCGACGCCCTGCTCGCCGAGCTGCCGCTCGAGCTCGAGCAGCTCGCGGGCATGCTCGACGAGTCTCGGCATCTGACCCTGTTCGGGTCGCCGCACTACCTGCTGACGCAGGGCCGCGTGGTGCTGGCCGGGCCGCTGGCGAAGCTCGCCGAGCCGCTCGAGTCGCTGTTCGGCGAGTCACTGCAGGCGGCGGCGGTCTCGGCCCACTTCAGCGAGCATTGTTATCTCGAACTCGACGCGCTCGCGACGCGGGACGTGCCCCCGAAGGAGTTGGCGACCGAACTCGCCGTCCGCGTGGACGGGCTGCCCGACGCCGTCGAGCAATACTGCGCGGCCTTGAACCCGGCTCCCTACGGCCGCGTGCTGGTGATGCGACTGCCGCAGATGCTCCGCTTCCTGACGGCCAACATGCGGCGTGGCGCGGAAGGCAAGGGCGTGGTGCTCAATGCCTACCTGCCGCTGCAGGCCGGCCACAACATCGCCCTGGCGACGGAACTGGCACTCGCCCAGGCGCCTGGAGCCACGGTCGCGGTGGCGGGGCCGGCTGCGCCAGCCGCCGGCGGGGACCCCGCCGCTCCCGCCGGTGCCCTCGGCAAGCTCGAGCAGAAGATCACGCTCGTGTTCGCCAGGGACACGCTCGAGAAGTCGATCCAGATGATCGCCGACGAGATCGGCACACCCATGGACATCAGCGGGCCCGATCTCCAACTCGAAGGGATCACCAAGAACCAGTCGTTCGGGCTCGAGTCCCGCGACAAGCCGGCCCGGGAGGTGCTGGTGGAGATCCTGGCGAAGGCCAATCCCGACGGAAAACTGGTCTACATCGTGCGGCAGGAGGACGGCGTCGAGACCATTCTCGTCACCACCCGGGCCGCCGTGGAGAAACGCGGTGACAAGCTGCCGCCGGGGCTCGAGCCACCGGCCGAGGAGAAAAAGAGGAAGTCATGATCATCGTGATGCAGGCGGGAGCCAGCGAGGCGCAACTCGGCCACGTGGTGGCCCGGGTCGAGGGGCTGGGTTTCAAGCCGCACGTGATCGTCGGCACCGAGCGGACGGTCGTGGCCGTGGTCGGCGACGAGCGGGGGGCTGCCGCGGGAGGCCTCGAGACGCTGCCCGGTGTGGCCTCCGTGCTGCCGATCCTCGCTCCGTACAAGGTCGCGAGCCGCGAGGTGCAGCCAGAGCCGACGGTGGTGCGGGCCGGCTCGCTCGTGGTGGGCGGCGGGACGGTGGGCGTGATCGCCGGCCCGTGCTCGGTGGAGAGCCGCGAGCAGATCGTGGCGACCGCGGCGGCCGTGAAGGCGGCCGGCGCGACGGGGCTGCGCGGCGGGGCGTTCAAGCCGCGGACGAGCCCCTACAGCTTTCAGGGCATGAAGGAGCGAGGGCTGGAACTGCTGGCCGAGGCCCGGGCCGAGACCGGCCTGGCGATCGTCACGGAGGTGGTGGCGCCCGAGGACGTGCCGCTCGTGGCCCGCTACGCCGACGTGCTCCAGATCGGCGCCCGCAACATGCAGAACTACCGGCTGCTCGAGGCGGTCGGTCGGACGCAGGTGGCCGTGTTGCTCAAGCGCGGACCCGCCGCGACGGTCGAGGAGCTGCTCCTCGCGGCCGAGTACATCCTCGACGGCGGCAACCGGCAGGTGATGCTCTGCGAGCGGGGCATCCGCACCTTCGAGACCCACACCCGGTTCACCCTCCCGTTGGCGACGGTGCCCTGGCTCCAGGCCCGCACCCACTTGCCGGTGGTGGTCGACCCGAGCCATGGCACGGGCCACGCCCCGCTGGTGGAGAGCATGGCGGCCGCGGCGGTGGCCGCCGGTGCCGACGGCCTGATCGTGGAGGTGCATCCCGACCCCAAGTCCGCCGCCAGCGACGGCGGGCAGAC
>JBIIYH010000268.1:0-4016 GCA_044346905.1 Pirellulales bacterium | reverse complement strand
GGCACGCTCCGCTACCGTGGCTACGACATCGAGCCGCTCGCGCGGGCGGGCGACTTCGAGGAGGTGGCCTGGCTGTTGCTCCATGGCGAGCTACCGACCGCGGCCGAACTGGCGGGCTTTCGCCAGCGGGTGGCGGCCGCGGCCCGGGCGATCCCCGGGCCGGTGCTCGAGGCGCTCGCGCGGCTGGCGGCGACCGCGCCGGAGGCCTCGCCCATGGACGCCCTCCGCACCGGCGTGAGCATGCTCGGACTCGTGGAACAGGACAACTCGCCGGGCGACCGCGCCGCGCTCCTAGCCCAAGCGGAGCGGCTGCTCGGCCAGACCCCGGCCCTCTTGGCCGCCTGGCTCGACCTCACCGTGGGCCGCCCCGTCGCCCCCTGGCCCGACGCGCCGCTGGGAGCGGCCTTGCTCGAGCGGCTCACGGGCCGCCCGCCGACGGCCGCCGAGACGTCGATCTTCGGCACCACGCTCGTGCTCTACGCAGAGCATGAGTTCAACGCCTCGACCTTCGCCGCCCGCACCGTCACCTCAACCGGCTCCGACATGCACTCCGCGATCACCGCCGCGATCGGCGCGCTCAAGGGGCCGCTCCACGGCGGGGCCAACGAGAAGGTACTGGAGGTGATCGGGGCCATCGGCACCGCCGACCGGGCCCGCCCCTGGGTCGAGGAGCAGTTCGCCGCCAAGCGGGTCGTGATGGGCTTCGGCCACCGCGTCTACAAGGATGGCGACGTGAGGGCGAAGCTGCTCGGCGAGATGTGTCGCGAACTCGTGCGGGGCACGGCCGGCGAGCCGATCGAGACCTTGGCGGCCGAGGTCGAGGGGATCATGCTCGAGCGGAAGCAGCTCAAGCCCAACCTCGACTGGCCGGCGGCCCGCGTCTACCACGCGCTCGGGCTGCCGGTGAAGGTGTTCACCCCGATCTTCGTGGTCGCCCGAATGAGCGGCTGGACGGCCCACGTGATCGAGCAGGTGGGCGACAACCGGCTGATTCGGCCCCTCTCGCTCTACGTCGGCCCCGCCCCGCGGGAGTATTCGCCCTTGGCCGCCCGGGATTGATCGCTCGCGGCGTGCCCGGTTTGCCTACGGCAGGCTCGCGGCCTGCTGCGGCTGGGCGGAGGCCGCGGCCGCGCCGTCGTCGCCGCCCGCCTCCACCTGGGCCTGCACCGTGACCATCGGCACGGCCCCTTCGCCCAAGTCGGTGGCGATCCGGAGCTCCCGCTCCACCTTGCCGACCATGTCGCCGGCCTGGAACGTGACCGGCAGGATGTGGACCCGGGCGGCGGTGGTCTTCGGCTCGCAGGTCAGGCAGCCGTCCGAGCAGAACACGCCGGTGATCTTGAACTCGCGGTTGGCTCGGATCACGACGTTCTTCGTGACCGTCTCGCCGGCCGGCACCGAGCCCAGCGCCAGCAGCTGCGGGCTCACGGTCACCTCGGCCACCACCCGCCCCTCGACGTCCATCGGGATCTGGGTGGCCCGCGGGTCGTTGGTCACCAGGATCAGCTGGCCCTTGACGTAGCCGGCCGGGGCGCCCGGCTTCAGGCGGGTGGTGAGATCGTAGATCGTACGGCCGCCCTCCCGCGTTGGCCGCGAGAGCGAGACCTCGAAGTTGGAGTTGGCACTGCGGACGTCCTTGATCTCCCAGGGCGCGGAGCCGAGCCGCGTCACCCGCACCTGCCGCTCCGCCCCCTTGCCCAGATCGACCGTGCCCAGATCGACGAACGGCGGATCGAAGGTGACGTCGCCACGGATGTTGCCCGCCACCCGCAGCTGCACCTCGGCGGAGAACGGCTTGTCGAAGGTGATCGTGAGCGTGGCCCCGTGCTGGCCCTGGAAGGTCCGCGTGTTGAACGTGGCGATCACCTCGGCCGTCTCGTGGGTCTTGAGATCCTTCTTCGTGACGGTGGGCGACGTGCAACCGCAGCTCGTGCGGACGCCGACGACGTGCACGTCTTCCTCGTAAATGTTGCGGAACACGAACCGGTATTCCGTCTTCGACCCCTTGGCAACGGTGCCGAAGTTGTGGCTCGTGACCGGAAACATCTTGCGGGCCCACTCCTGGGCCGCGACCGGACCGGAGCCGGCGAGGACGATGACGGCGGCGAGCGCGGCGGTCCGCAAAAGAAGGGCTGATCCAGCCATGAGGCGGTCGAAGCGAAGGGCATTCATGGAGAGGCGCGACTGCTTGAAGGGTACGTCTGGCAAAAGAGGGGCGTCAACTTCCGGATCGGTGGCAACCGCCCGACGGAGGCGGCGGTTTCGACTCAAGTATCCCCTCCCAGGGTGTCCAGGGGCCGATTCCGCGAGGCACGGCGAGGGAAAAATCAGGGTTTTTTCCGCTACGACCCCTCCAGGCGGTGCAGTTTTGTAAGATCTCATCGGCGAGGGCTCCGGGTGCCGAAACACCCGCCGGCCTTCGTCGGCCCACTCGCCCGGCCGAAGTTGCTGTCAACCAGCGGCTTCACCGGAAGGGATTCGGGGGCGTAACGGTATCGACCGGGTGCTGGAGGTACGGATTGCGTGTCGTGGTTGGTCGGCTGGCCACGTTAAAAGTCGACCAAAGCTTCAATTGCCGAAGCTCAGTTTTCTCTGGCTGCTTAGTTAAGTAGCCCCGAGCGATGGCCCCAGTCGGAAGGGCCTCCCAATCGGTCGCCAAATCCGACTCGCCCCGGTTCACCGCCTCGTACGGCCGGGGTCAAAAAAGTTCCGGGCTGGTCTGCGACGAACCCTGCCGGCCGGGGACGCGCGGACGAGATCCAAATCGACCGGACACACACGTAGACGTTCGTATCGAAACATCACGGGACGCGGGTTCGACTCCCGCCGCCTCCAGTTTCAGGGCTGCAGGGACATCCAGGCCCCCTGCAGCCCTGCCGGGCCTCCGCCCGGCGCTCAAGTGCGCGCGCAAAGGCCCCCGGAACGGTCCAGGTCCCAGGGGGGCGGAGAACCTGAACCGTTTCCGGGAGCGATTGGACGGTCTGTGAGTTGTCTCCCTCGCCGCGGGTGACAGGCTTCCGTGCCGTCACCATCGGCGAGTCGGGGCGTGACCCGCGGTCAACCCCATGGCCTTCAGGCGGGGGGACATTAGGGGGCGGTTTTTCCGGGGTCAAGGCCGGTTGCACGGCCAAAAATCCCGGGGCAACCGTGGCCGCGCTGCCGCAGCTTTCCTGGAGTGCCAAGCGGTGGCGAAAGCTGGCGAGGCGGCGCGGTCGGCGGCGACCGCGTATCATCCGCGGCAGTCCCCTTTTCCTGGTCCCCGCGAGGAAGTTCATGTCGTCAACGGTGCAGCTCTCCGACGCCACGCCCCCGATCGCCGACGCCGGCGCTCCCCCCACACCCGAGGCCTGGGCGGCCGCCTTCGCGGTGGCTCTGCCCTACGACCGGTTTCTCGAGCGGCACGCGACGGCCGAGCAGCGAGAACGCTGGACCGCCTTCCATGGCCGGGTGAGCCTCACCGACGCCCAGCGGGCCCTGCTCGGGGGCTTCGTGCGCCGGATGCCGGTGCTCGTGCTGGCCGGCGCCTGGTGCGGCGACTGCGTGAACCAGTGCCCGATCTTCGCCCACTTCGCGGCCGCGGCCCCGGCCATCGATCTGCGGCTCTTGGATCGCGACGCACTGCCCGCGATCGCGGCCCACCTCAAGGTCTGCGGCGGACAGCGGGTGCCCGTGGCCGCCTTCTTCAGCGAAGACTTCACGCCGATCCTGTTTTACGGCGACCGCACCCTGTCGGCCTACCGGGCCGCCGCCGCGGCCCAGCTCGGCGAGAGCTGCGCGACGGGGGCCGTGCCGCCGCCGGCCGACGCGATCGCCGGCGTCGTCGCCGACTGGCTCGACCAGTTCGAGCGGGTGCACCACATCCTGCGGCTCTCGGCGCGGCTCCGGCAGAAGCACTCGGACTGAGCATGAGCACCAAGGAACGCTGGACCGTCTACCCACTGCTGCTGCTCGCCATCGGCCTGGCCCTGCGGGGCCAGCTCGTGCCGCCCGAGACCGCCCCCGAAGACGCCACGCTC
>JBIIYH010000193.1:0-5393 GCA_044346905.1 Pirellulales bacterium | reverse complement strand
GAGCTTCTCGGCGCGGGTCGTGCCGACGCCCGGCAGCCGCTCGAGCCGCGTGGCGAGGCTCGGCTCGAGGCTGGGTGCGGCGGCGTCCATGCCCGGGATTCTAGGAAAGCTGCCGACAGCCTGGGCCCCATCATGCCTTTTCTGCGAAACACCCCCGTTTTGTGACTCAGCGAGGGGTCGCCCGTGCCATGGAGCCGGCGTTGCTGGCCGAGCGAAGCCAGGATGGCGAAGCGAGGCCAGCATCGAGTGAGCGGAGGGCAGGATGCCCGCAGCGAGCGTCCGGCGAGATGGCCCGGGCGACCCCGAGCCGCAGCGCCGCAGGATCTGATACCGCTGCCGCAGGAGTCACTACCGCTTCAGCCTCTGATATGCCTCGACGGCGAGCCGGTCGCACTCCTCGTTCTCGGCGTGGCCCGAGTGGCCGGCCACGTGTGTGAACCGGATCGTGTGGGCGGCCGCGAGCCGGTCGAGCTCCCGCCACAGGTCCTCGTTCTTGACCGGTACGAACCGGCCCTTCTCCTTCCGCCGCCAGCCCTGCGCCTTCCACTTTGGCATCCAGTCGGAAAGACCCGTGCCGACGTAGACGCTGTCGGTCACCAACTCCACCACCGTCGGCCGCTTGAGCTGCTCCAGGCCGCGCACAACCGCTGTCAGCTCCATCCGGTTGTTGGTCGTGTCGGGCTCGGCGCCGGAGGCCTTCGACTCGCGGCCGGTCTGCGGATGGCGAAGGATGTAGGCCCAGCCACCGGGCCCCGGATTGCCGCTGCAGGCCCCGTCGGTGAACAGCATCACCTCCGCCTCGAACTGTTTCGACATCGAACGCCTTTCTGCCTGCAGGCCAAGGGCCCGGCCGTGTTTCTCAGACGACGCTTCGCACCGCGGCCCGGGCCGGCTCCGGATCGTCTGCCCGCTCGAGCCGGAGCGGCAGCGTCACCGTGAACCGGCTCCCCCGGCCCAGCTGGCTCTCGAGCGCCACGTCGCCGCCGAGCAGCCGGCACAGCTCGCGGACGATCGACAGGCCGAGCCCGGTGCCGGAATACTCGCGGGTCATGGCGTCATCGCGGCGAAACACGCTCCCCTGGCGAAACTTCTCGAAGATCGCCTGCTGGTCCCCGTCGGCGATGCCCACGCCCGTATCGCTGACATCCAGGGCGAACTCGTCGGCCGGGCCGCCGCCCGCCGGTTCCACGAGCCGGGCCACGACATCCACCCGTCCCCCTTCGGGCGTGAACTTGACCGCGTTGGAGAGCAGATTGGCCAGGATCTGCTGCACTTTGCCCTGATCCTGCTCCACCTCGTCGAGCCCCGCGGCAATCTCGAAGGTGACGTCGATCTGCCGCTTCTCGGCCAGCGGCCGGATCATGTCGCACTGGGCGCTGACGGCCGCCTCCAGCCGGAACACCGTCGGCCGGATCTCCATCTTCCCGGCCTCGATCTTCGCCAGATCGAGGATGTCGTTGATCATCTCCAAGAGCATCCGCCCCGATGAGCGGATGTTTTCCACGTATCGCTGCTGCTTGGCGTCGAGCGCCGGGTTGCCGCCCAACACGTCCGAGAAGCCGAGGATGCTGTTGAGGGGGGTCCGCAGTTCGTGGCTCATCGTGGCCAGAAAGTCCCCCTTGAGCCGGTTCGTCTCGTAGAGGTGGAGGTTGGCCTGGGCCAGCTCGTCCACCTTGTCATCCAGCGCGGTGTTGGCCTTCTTGAGCTCCTCCTGGGTGTCGATCAGGCCGCGGAGCATCCGGTTGAAGGCCACGCCCAGCTCCTCGAACTCGTCGGCCGTATGGATTTCCGCCCGGGCCTCGATGTTGCCCCGCCGAACCTCGTCGCTCACGTCGCGGAGATGCTCCAGCGGCTTGACGATCACGTACCGCACGATCGCATAAGCGACCAGCATCGCCAGGAAGACCGTGATGATCGCCGTGGCCAGCAGGATCGCCCGATTCCAGTTGATCGCCTTCCGCGTGACCGCGTCCGGCATCGCCACCTTGACCACCGCCATCAGGTCGCCCTCGGCGAGCTTCGGCCGCCCCGCCCCGGCGCCGCCGACCGTGCCGCGATACTCGTGGCAGAGCGCGCAGTCCTGGCGAAACCGGATCGGCTGGTAGTAGTGGTATTCCTGGTTGTCGTCGGTGCGGAAATCACGACACTCGAAATCCGGTCCGCCGGCCAATGCGGCGAGGGCCGCAGTCCCGCCGGGTCGCGCAGGCTCGGGCCGGCGCTCCAGAAAGCTCTCGAGCACGTCCAGATCGAGCGGCCGGTACTCGGCCCGCTCCTCCGGCGTGGCGTCGGGCCGCAGCATCCGCCAGCGATACTTCTCCCGGGGCAGCCGCTTCTCCAGGCTCTCGATCGTGCTGGCGTACTGCTGCTCCTTCTCGAGCATCTTCCAGTGATACTGCAGCATGATCGCATCGACGACGTGCCGCCCGGTGGCCTGGCTGCTGGTGTAGACCAGCTGCTCGGTGCGGCTGCCATACCACCAGAAGCTGGCCGCGATCAGCACGAACAGGCACAGCCCGAACAGGAAGCGGACCTTCCGTTCGAGGCTCGTCTCGCCGAGAATGTCGCGGATGGAGCGGTAGGACATGGAGTGGCTTCCCAACCGACATCCTACCCTGCGCGGAACGCCTTCCGCCTACAGCATCTCGACCGGATCGACGTCCACGATCCAGGCGATCCCGTCGGGCGTCTTCAAGCCGGCCGTCGCCCGGCTGACGAGCGCACGGAGCGCGAGGCCATCCGGCCCGTGCACCTGGAGGTGATGGCGAAACCGCTCCCGCAGCCGCGGGATCGGCGCCGGCGCGGGCCCCAGCACGCGAAGGCCAGCCCCGGCCCCCTCCTTTCCGGCCTCGACCCGGAGCCGCTCGGCGAGCGTGCCCGCCCAGGCAGCCACGCGGTCCTCGTCGGCGCCCCGCACCACCAGCCGGACCACGTTGCCGAACGGGGGATAGAGCAGCGCCTCACGGATCGGCAGCTCGCTCCGCACGAAGGCCTCGTAGTCGTGGACGGCCGCCGCCCGGATCGCGGGGTGGTCGGGCGTGCTCGTCTGCACGACCACGCGGCCCCCCTGCGGCCCCCGCCCGCTGCGGCCCGAGACCTGCGTGACCAGCTGGCAGGTCCGCTCGGCGGCTCGGAAGTCGGCCAGGTGGAGCGCCGCGTCGGCGTTCACCACGCCCACCAGCATCACGCTCGGGAAGTCGAGCCCCTTGGCGATCATCTGCGTGCCCACGAGGATGTCGATCTGGCGATCGCGGAAGGCGTCGAGGGTCTTCTCGTGGCTGCCCCGGCTGCGCATGGTGTCGGTGTCCATCCGGGCGACCGCCGCATCGGGAAACGCCTTCCGCACCTGCTCCTCGAGCCGTTGCGTGCCGGTGCCGCGATGCACGAGCCCCGGAGAACGGCATTCGGGGCAGTCGGCCGGCAGGCGGGTCACCAGCCCGCAGCCATGACACACTCCCTTGTTGCCCGGCTGATGGAGCGTGAGCGCGATTTCGCACTGCGGGCACCGCATTGAGTGGCCGCAGGCCTGGCACTGCACGTGGGTGGCGAACCCGCGGCGATTGAGCAGCAGCATCACCTGCCCCCCCGCGTCGAGCGCCCAGCGGATTCCGGCCGCCAGCCGCGGGCTGATCGCGCCCCGGCTGCGGGCCGCCCGGTCGCGGAGATCGACGGTGATCACCGCCGGCAGCTGCGAGCCACCCACGCGATCGGCCAGCCGGCACATCCGCCACTCTCCCGCCAGGCACCGCGAGAAGGTCTCGAGCGCGGGCGTCGCCGAGCCGAGCACGAGCGGCACGCCCTCCTCGCGGGCGATCCATTCCGCCACGTCACGCGCGTGATACCGCGGCGCCGTCGCCTGCTTGAACGAACTCTCGTGCTCCTCGTCGATCACGACGAGGCCGAGCCGCGGCGTGGGGGCGAAGATCGCCGAGCGGGCGCCCACCACCACGTTCACCCGGCCGGCCGCGATCTCCCGCCACTGGCCGTGCCGCTCGGCCGGGGTCAGATGGCTGTGGAGCACCGCCACCGTGCCGAACCGGGCCCGGAAGCGGTCGCAGGTCTGCGGCGTGAGGCTGATCTCGGGCACGAGCACGATCGCCTGCCGACCGAACGAAATCGTCTCCTCGACCGCCTGCAGATAGACCTCCGTCTTGCCGCTGCCGGTCACGCCGAAGAGCAGGATCGTCTCGTGCCGCCCTTCGCGCATCGCGGCCGAGATCGCCCCCAGTGCCGAGGCCTGGGCCGGCGAGAGCGTCTCCGGCCGGTCATGGGCGATGGCCCGCCGCACGGGGCTGGCGGCCGCCGCGACCGTGCCCGCCTCGTGCAGCAGCCCGACCTTCACCAGCCGCGTCACGACCGCCCGGCTCGCGCCGGCAGCCTGCGCAAGCTGCTCGGCCGTGGCGGGCTTCCCCGCCGCCGCGAGCACCCGCGCCTGGGCCGGCGTGAGCTTGCGGGCGGGATCGACATCGCCCGCGACAAGCAGCTTCGAGACCCTCGCCTTCCGCTGCAGCCGCACGCCCGCCGGCAGCACGGCCTCGAGCACCTCGCCCCGCCGGGCCATCCACCGCTCCGCCATCCACTCGGCCAGTGCGAGCATCCGCCGCGAGAGCAGCGGCTTGTCGTCTTCGACGCCGGCCACCTCCTTGAGCGGCGTCTGCGGCAGCTCGCCCGACCGCACGGCCACGCAATAGGCCAGCCGCAGCCGGTTAGCCCGGCCTAGCGGCACCCGCACGCGGCGGCCCGGCTCGACGGCCGCGGCCAGCGACTCCGGCACGAGGTAGTCGAGCGGCTTGTCCACGCCGTCGGGCAGCACGACCGTGGCGATCGTGCCCAGCCGGAGGTCGTCCTCGGCCCAGGCGGGCCGATGCTCGAAAAGGTCTCGCTGGGTCGGCTGGTCGGGCGGCATGCGGGTGATTCTATCGCCCGCGCGCTGGCTCGGGGTTGCCGGTCCTTGTCGCCCGGACGCTCACTGTGCGACCAATCCGCCTGCGGCGGATCGGTGCCCGCCTGCCCTTCGTTCGCTCGATGCTGGCTTCGCTTCTATCCCGCATCCGCTTCAGCATCCTGCCTCCGCTTGCCAGCAACGCCGGCTCCAAGGAACCGGCAACCCCTCGCAGTCCAGAGATGATTCGGGGCTGGGAACCAGGGTAGGCTGATCGCCGAAACAGTTTTGTTTTTGCGCAACGAATCCTCCTACGGAAAACCTCATGCGGATCGGCGTGTTTGGCGGGAGCTTCGATCCGGTGCATCTCGGGCACCTGATCGCGGCGGAGTGCGCGCGGGAGCAGGCCCAGCTCGACCGGGTCGTGTTCGTGCCGGCGGCCGCGCCGCCCCATAAGCCGGGCCAGGTCCTGGCCGAGGGGCGGCACCGGCTCGAGATGCTGTCGCTGGCGATC
>JBIIYH010000389.1:0-5405 GCA_044346905.1 Pirellulales bacterium | reverse complement strand
GGCGGGCCGGGTTCGGCTTCGAGCGGGAGTGGTTCGAGAGCTTCGCCGAGTTCCGGTTTCCGAAGCTCGGCGAGGTGAACCACGACGGGGTGCGGCTGGAGCTCCGCACGGCGCTCGAGCCCTGGCACGTCTTGGGCGAGCAGCCGGTGAGCGGGGCCACGGCCCGGCTGGTGGACAGCTCGCTCGAACGGGTGCAGGTGAAGGCGGCAGGGCTCGTGCCGGGCCGGCATGCGATCGCCTGCAATGGCCGCCGGGTGCCGCTGGTCTCTACCGGCGTGCCGGGGGAGTTCGTGGCGGGGGTGCGGTTTCGGGCCTGGCAGCCGGCCGACTGCCTCCATCCCACGATCCCCGTCCACTCGCCCCTGGTGTTCGACGTGGTGGATCTCTGGAGCGGCCGCAGCCTGGGGGGCTGCACCTGGCATGTCGTGCATCCGGGCGGCCGGTCGTTCGAGACCCGGCCGGTCAACGCCCTCGAGGCCGAGAGCCGGCGGGTGGCGCGGTTCTTCGCCACCGGCCACACGCCCGGCCCGTTCGAGCCGCCGCCGGAGGAACGCAATCCCGACTACGCCTGCACGCTCGACCTGCGGCGGCGAGTGGGCGGACGCTGAGTTCCAGAGGCTTGCCCGCGCGGTGCCCTACGCCAAATCGAGCGGGGCGTCGGCGTCGCCGAACCGGTCCACCGCCAGGCCCATCCGCTGCATCATCGCCAGATGGAGCCGGCAGAGCCGACGGTTCTCCTGGCCGCGGAGGTCGTGCACCCGGCCGCCCTGGATCGTGCCCCCGGCGCCGCCGGCCAGCACGATCGGCAGCTCCTTCGAGTCGTGGGCGTTGCCGTCCATCAGGCTCGAGCAGAAGAGCACCATCGAGTTGTCGAGCAGCGTCCGCTCCCCCTCGACGGTCGCGTCCATCTTGGCGAGCAGCCTCGCCAGCAGGGTGATGTGATACTCGTTGACCCGCTGATACTGCTCCAGCCGTTCGGCGTTGTTGGCATGGTGGCTGAGCTCGTGCTGGCCGCCGTGGATGCCCCCCAGGAAGCCGAAGTTCATGTTGGAAAGGTCGTTGTTGAGCATCAGCGTGGCCACCCGCGTGCGGTCCATCTGGAAGGCCAAGAGCAGGATGTCGGACATCAGTTCGAGGTGCTCGCGAGGCTCGGCCGGAATGCCAGGGCCGGGCCGCTCGAGCGTGGGCTCCGTGACCGTGGGCCGCCAGCCGTGGCCGCCCGTCTCCCGCAGGCTCTCTTCCGCCGACCGCTCGATCCGTCGCTCGAGCTCGCGGACGCTCGTGAGATACTCGTCGAGCTTGGCGCGGTCGCGGCCCCCGAGCCGGCCCCGGAGCGCGGCCGCCTCGGCCCCCACGAGGTCGAGCACGCTGGCGTCGGCCCGCCGCCGGCTGCCGTCGTCGAACAGCTGATCGAAGGCCTGCCGGGGCACGATCTCCTTGGGGGCCGGGGTGGTGGGGCTGCTCCAGGAGACGTAGGCCGAATAGATCTGCGTGTAGCCCGAGTCAGTGCTGTAGCCCGGCGGCTCGGTGCCCAAAACGACGCTTGGAAGCGGCGTGGCCCGGCCCACCGCCCGGGCCATCAGCTGGTCCACCGTCGTGCCCACCTCGACGTCGGTCGTGGTCCGCTTGACCTTGAGCCCCGACAAGACGTTCATCTTCGCATAGTGGCCGTTCTCGTCGGTCGCGTTCGGATTCCACAGCCCCCGAAACAGGTTCACCTTCGCGGCATGGGGAGCGAGCGGCGAGAGCGTCTTGGCAAACTCGATCCCGGCCGGGCCGTTCGTCGCGCCCCAGTGGTGCGGGTTGACCCCGTTGCCCATGAAGAGGGCGGCGAACCGGACCGGCGGGCCGCCGGCCTCGGCGGCCGAGGCTAGCGACTCGAGCCAGGGGAGGCCCAGGGCCACGCCCGCCCCACGGAGGAAACGGCGGCGGGAGAGCATGGGCAGCGGGCGGGCGGGGAAGGTCATCGGCCGGCCTCCTGGGCGGGGGGAAGCGAATGCTCCGCTGGCACTGGCTCTCCTGATTCATCGGCCATCGTGCCGTGGCGATTGAGGAACTGCCGGCTCTGGACGATGCCCAGCACCGCTGCCGAGATCCCGGCGTCTTCCTCGAGGATCCGGTCGCGGAGGCTTTCCACGAGCGGCAGGTCGGTGGGCAGGACGGCCCGGCCGAGCGCGTAGCCGAGCAGCTTGCGGCAGAACTGGAGCATGACCAGGTCGCGGCGGTCGGCCAAAAAACCCCGCAGGCCCTCGAAGCCGGTGAAGGTGGTGCCGTCCACGAACTCGGCCGAGAGGTCGAGCGGCGCGGAGCCGTCGTCGCGGTCGCGGCGGCGGCCGAGCACGTCGAAGCCCTCGAGCGCGAAGCCGAGCGGGTCGATCCGGTCGTGGCAGGCGGCGCAGGCGGCCGCTGCTCGATGGGCCTTGAGCCGCTCGCGGACGCCCGCCCCGGCAGCGGCGGCCTCCTCGAGCGGGGGCACGTCGGCCGGCGGCGGCGGCGTGGGGGTGCCGAGCACCGCAGTGAGCACCCAGTTGCCCCGGAGCACCGGGCTCGTGCGTTGGGGGTAGGAGGTGCTCGCCAGGATCGCGGCCATCCCGAGCAGGCCGCCCCGGCCCTGGTCGGCCACGTCGACCCGGCGGAACTCGGCACCCGTCACGCCGGGAACGCCGTAGTGGGCCGCGAGCCGCTCGTTCAAGAAGGTGTGCCCGGCGCTGAACAGTTCCCGCAGCGGCCGGTCGTGCCGGATCACGTCGGCGAGGAAGGCCGTGGCCTCGGCTTCCATGGCGGCCTGGAGCTCGGGCGTGAACTCGGGAAACTTCTTGCGGTCCACCGGGGCCCGCTCGGCAAAGCCGCGAAACCGCAGCCAGCGGGCGGCGAACTCACGTGCCAGCGCTTCTGACCGCGGATCGGCCAGCATCCGCCGCACCTCGGCCGCCAGCCGTTCAGGCTTGGCCAGGCTGCCATCGGCCGCGGCCTGCCGCAATCGCTCGTCGGGCAGCGACGACCAGAGGAAGTAGCTCAGCCGGGCGGCGAGCTCCCAGGGGCTCACCGGCTGCTCCTGCTCGTGCTCCGCCTCGATGCGAAACAGAAACCGGGGGGCCGCCAGCACCGCCACCAGCGTTTCGCGGGCGGCCTGCTCCCGCAGGCCGCCCGCCGAGGTCTCGTCGCCGCCGGCCACCGCGGCCCGGTAGATGCCGTGGAGCCGCGCGCGTTCCTCTGGGGCGAGCGGCCCGCGCCAGGCCCGCTCGGCGAAGGCGTCAAGGTGGGCGAGCACCCGTGTGTCCCAGTCGGCCGCCTGTTCCGGCGTGAGGGCCAGGTTGCGGGACAGGCTCCAGTCGCACGAGACCGCCGCGTGCACGGCCCGGTCGCGTTCTGGCAGAAGCGAGAGCAGCTGTTCGTCGGAGAGCCAGTAGACCCGGGGGTGGGCCGGGGGACTGCGAAAGTTGTCGGTGATCCCGGAGAGCCTGAGGTCGAAGTTCTCCGGGAAGGCCTGCTTCATCACGTTGAACTCCCGCATCGACGCTTGGGCGGCCTCGGTGCCTCGCTTCCAGACGGTGACCGCGCCGGCCAAGACACCGGCGGGGTCGGGCGGGTTGCCGACGGTCGCCAGCCACTGGGCGCTGGCCCGGTCGGCGGCCGGGTCGTCGACGTCGAGCCGGCCCTGCCCTCTGAACTTCGTCGCCTCGGGGGGCACCGGCAGGGTGACGACGGTCGGCGCGGCGACGACGATCTCCGCCGGCCCGGCGGCCCGGCCCCCGGGATGCGTGCCGAACCGGCCGGCGACAGCCAGGAGCAGATCGAGCTCGCGGCGGGCCGCGGCAATCGCTTCGGCCGACATGGCATCAGCTTCAAGAGCCGAGTCGTCGGCCTCGGGCTGCTCGAGCTCGGCAAGCCGGGCCTCGAGAGCTCGCCGGCGTTCGGCCAGCCAGTCCGGATAGGGCTGCCAGCCCCCCGCGAGTTCGAGCTTGAGTTCGGAGAGCCGGACAGTGTCGCCGTCACTCCCGTCGGCCGCGTCGCCCACGACCAGGTGCACCCGGTCGGCCCCGGCGGTAGCCGTGAAGAGGGGGTAGGTTCTCAGGCTGTCGGCGTCCTGCTGCACCCGCTGCGCCGACCGCCAGAACAAATCCGGGTTGTGGCCATACCATGCTCGCCGCTGGGCCTGGATCGCCTGCAGGCCCGCGGTGACAGCCGCCGGCACCTGCTCTGGCGCGGCGGGGTCGGGCGGGGGCAGCTGCCGCCAGGCGAGACGGGTGAGGTCGAGGTAGCGGGAGTTGGGTTCGTCCGCCTGCAGAAACGCCCACCAATTGGCGAGGTAGTGCCTCGCCAGCCCGGCTGCATCGGCCAGTTGCTCGAGCGAGCCAGCCCCGGTCAGCTCCCGATGGGCGTGCTTCCAGCAGGCGAGCATGGAGTCCGCCTCGCGGAGGTCGGCCCCGTCGGCCGGCACGTGCGGCCCGGCCGCCTTCTGGTACCAGACGTAGATCGCCTGCTGGGCCTGGTCGCGGAGCGGCTCCGGACCCCGGCTGCCCACCCGCTCGGCTTCGAACAGGATGCCCGTGCCGGGCAGGATCGCGGCATGGTCGGCCATCCGGCGGGCGGCGGAGAGGTAGCGGTCGAACTGGCCCGGGTTCACGAACAGCACGTCACCGGTGTTGGCGAAGCCCTCGCCGCCGCCGCCGTCGGGTTCGAACTCCCGTCCCAGGCCGAAGTCGATGCCCGTCAGGTCGCGGACGGTGGCGTCGTACTCGGCGTTGGTGAGCCGCCGCAGCGTCACGCTCCCGGGATCGCCGGCGTTGGCCTCGACAGCCGCCCGCAGGCCGGGGGCCAGCCAGGCGAGCAAGGCCTCGCGATCTGCGGCCGATAGTTCGCCCGCCTCTCGCGGCGGCATCCGCCCCACCTCGATCTGCTCGTGGACCGCCTGCCAGGTGCGGAAGTCGCTGGTCAAGTCCGGGGCCGCGAGCAGCCGGTCGAGGGCCACCGCGGCCTGTGGATCGTCGCCCGAATGGCAATCGAGGCAGTTGGCCCGGATGATTTCCAAGGGCTCGACCGGATCAGCCGCGATCACGCCGGCGGCGGGGAGCCAGGCGAGGCCGAGCGCGACGGTTAAGAAGCGTGGCTGAGGCATCGGCGGCGACGTCGGTCATGGGAGTTCGAGATCCCAGCAAGTGTATTGTCTCACGAGTCCGGGTGCCCAAACCCGGGCTGAGGGCACTGGCAGGCGTGATCCCCCTTGCCTGCGCGAGGGGCCATTCATGCTTTCCGCACCGCATGGCGGGCGATGCCGGCGAGCATCCGGCGGAACACGAGTTCGTGGAGCGGCCAAATCGCGTACCAGTAGGCCAGGCCGCCGAGGCCGCGGGGATCGAACACGGCCGTCTGGTGGATCGTGACGTCGCCGTCGCGGGGAACCA
>JBIIYH010000191.1:0-5410 GCA_044346905.1 Pirellulales bacterium | reverse complement strand
CGAACAATCTAATTGAGCCGCACTGAGTACGGTCTAACACCGTTATCAACCGAATTATGGCCTACTCGCTGGCCGACGACAAACTGGGGAGTCCGGGGGTCTGCGAGGGCTGAGGGGAGTTGGGGGTCGATCTGGTTTTGGGCGAAGCCCTTGCTTGACGGATTGTGAACGCCCGTTCACAATGGCCGCACGTTCTTATTGAGCCGCACTGAGTGCGGTCTAACACCGTTATCGACCGAACTATGCCGCACTCAGCGAGAGGCTTCAACGCGCGGTTGAGCGAGAAATGGGCGATGGGCAGGGCCCCTCGGGACTTCAAGCCGGAGCCAAATGGCTCCGGCTTGACACGTCGCGAGATACTGAACACAATACCACCTGTCGCCCGTGGGCCGTTGCAGCCGTAGCGTCAGATAAATCAACCGGCCCGAAACGCGGCGAGCGTCCGCTCCATGTCGGCCGGCAGCGGCGCCTCGAATGCGAGCCGCTCGCCCGTGACCGGATGGTCGAGTTCGAGCCGCGCGGCGTGCAGCGCCTGCCGCACGAGCAGCGGCGGGCCGGGTGGCAGGCCGAGCCAGCTCGGCTCGATTGCCGTCCGGCCGCTGTATAAGCCGTCACACAGCACGGGGGCACCCACGGCCGCGAGGTGCACGCGGATCTGGTGGGTCCGGCCGGTGCGGGGCGTGACTTTGACGAGCGCCCCTGCGCGAAACCGCTCCAGGACCTCGTAGCGGGTCACCGCCTCGCGGCTCGTGGAATGATCCTTGCGAACGGCCATCTTCTCCCGCTGGTAGGGATGGATGCCGATCGGCAGGTCGATCTCGTCGGCGTCGAATCGCGGCTGGCCCTGCGTGATGGCGAGGTAGGTCTTGGCCACCGTCCGCCGCTCGAACTGCCGGGCGAGCGCATGGTGGGCGGCCTCCGAGCGGGCCACCGCGATCACGCCGCTGGTGTCGCGGTCGAGCCGGTGCACGATGCCCGGCCGGGTGGGGCCGCCGGCGGTGGAGAGCCCGCCCGAGCCGTCGCGTTCCAGGTGCCACTTGAGCGCGCCGGCGAGCGTGCCCTGCCAGTTGCCCTTGGCGGGATGCACGACCATCCCCGGCGGCTTGTCCACCACGGCGAGCGCCTCGTCCACGTGGAGAAACCTGAGCGGAATCTCTTCGGCGGCCGGGCCGGACCGCGGCGGCGCTGGCACCGTGAACACGAGCAGCGAGCCGGGCTTCAGCTTCGCCGAGCCGCGGGCCGCCACGCCGTCGAGCCGGACGGCGCCGCCGGCGATGGCCCGGGCCAGGAAGGAGCGGCTGCTCTCGGGGAACCCGCGGGCGAGAAAGACGTCGAGCCGCAGGCCCGCGTCGTCGGGCCCGATCGCGAACGAGACCTCGTCACCCGGCCGGTGGCTCGGCGGGCTCGGCGGCAGCAGGCTCGGTGGGCTTGTCGGCAGCGGCGGCTGGCTCGGCTGATCTGGCTGGCTCATTGGCGGGCTGCGTCGATTCTGCGGCCGGGGTCTGCCCCGCCGCTTCCGCGGGCTTGGTCGCCGCGGCGGCAGCCGGGCGTGACTCGAACCATTTGTACCACCGGCCGGTCGACTCCCGCCCCAGGGCGGTGATTCGCTCCTCTGCGAGAGGCCGGAACGGGCTCTCCGGATGCTCGGCCACCAGCGCCTCGTAGCCACGCCGGGCTTCGGCCAGTTCGCCGAGGCTTTCCCTGGCCCGGGCCAAACCGAAGATCGCCCGCTCGGTGGCCAGCGCGGCCGGCCGCTGGGCGTTCACCGCCGTGTAGCGGCCCACGGCCTCGTCCAGCCGGCGGCGGCCCTGAGCCTGATCGATCATGAGCAGCCGATTGCCATCGGCCAGGGCCGTGTCGGCCAGCATGATCTCCGCCCACTGCGCGGCGGGCGAGCCGCCGTACCGCGTCACCACGGTCTCCAAACGGCCGGCATCCCCTTCGGCGATCGACGCCAGGCACTCGTCCCAGCTGGCGGCCTGTTGGGCGGTCTGCTGCGAGTTGACCAGCGTCCAGACAGCCAAGGCCGCGAACAAGCCGAGCACGCCGATCAGGATCGCCCGCAGGTGCGGCCGAATGCGATCGACGACCGCCAGCGTGCCGGTGGCCAGATCGTTGTCTTCCAAGTCGCCGAGGGCGGCCCTGCTTTCAGCGTCCATCCACGAAGGCTCCGGCTGGTCTGGTGAAGTCGCCCTCAGCCCGCGAACCGATCGCGGCCGAAGTGCGAAGCCGCAAATAGAAGAGGCCCGCGCCGGGGCGTCAAGCCGAAGCCGGCTCCATGCTGGTAGATTCGGGGGCCGCGATTCGCCGCGCCACTCGCCAGCCCCCGGGATCGACCAGCCCGTGACGCCTCCTCCCGACCAGCCCGTCGCCGCGCCGCCGCCCCGCCGGGTGGGCGTGCCGGGCCTCAACCCCGCCCAGGCCGAGGCGGTGCTCGCGCCTCCCGGACCGCTCTTGGTGCTGGCCGGGGCCGGCACGGGCAAGACCAGGGTCGTGATCACGCGGATCGCCCAGCTTGTGAAGCGGGGCACGCCCCCCTCCCGGATCCTCGCCGTCACCTTCACCAACAAGGCGGCCCGCGAAATGCTCGCCCGGGCCACGGCCATGCTGGGGGGCGGACGGCGGCCGAAGCGGCGGGGAGGCGAGCCCACCGATCAGCAGGAGCAGCAGCGACCCGAGATCTCGACCATTCACTCGCTCTGCGTCCGGATTTTGCGTCGGCATGCGACCCGGCTCGGCTACCCCGAACGGTTCGCGATCATCGACCGCGGCGAGCAGGAGGCCACGGCCCGCGCCGCGCTCAAGGCGATCAAGGTGCCCGACACGATCCTCTCGCCAGGCGATCTCGTGGACCGGGTGAGCCGGTGGAAGAGCCGGGCCGTGCGGCCGGGCGAGGCCCTCGACACCGTCTCGGGCGACGCCGACGACACCTGGACGCTCGCGGCCGCCGGCTACCGCCGTTACCAGGAGGCCCTCAAGACCGCCGGCGCGGTGGACTTCGACGACCTCCTGCTGCTGGTGGACGAGCTCTTCGCTACCGACGAGGACGTCCGCCGCGCCGAAGCCGGCCGCTTCGACCATCTGCTCGTGGACGAGTATCAGGACACGAGCGGCATCCAGGAGCGGATCCTGACGGCGCTCGCCCGCGACCACAAAAGCATCTGCGTGGTCGGCGACGACGACCAGTCGATCTACGCCTGGCGGGGCGCCGAGATCTCGCACATCCTCGACTTCGCCCGCCGCTGGCCCGGCGCGAAGGTGGTCAAGCTCGAGGAGAACTATCGCTCCACGCCCGAGATCATCCAGGCGGCCAACCTGCTGATCGAACGCAACGCGCGGCGGCACGGCAAGACGCTCGTGGCCAACTCCCCGGCGGGCATGCCGCCGGCGGTGATGCAGGCCCAGGACGAGACCGACGAGGCCCGACGCGTGGTGGGCGATCTCGAGAGCCTGCTCCGCGAGCGGCGGTGCGGGCCCGGCGACGCGGTGATCCTGGTCCGCACCGGCGAGCAGACCCGGAGCTTCGAACAGGAGCTCAGGCGCAGGCAGATCGCCTACGAGCTCGTGGGCAGCCGGTCGTTCTTCGACCGCCGCGAGGTCAAGGACGTGATGGCCTTCCTCCGGCTCTTGGTCGATCCCGACGACGACCTGGCGCTCGCCCGGATCGCGAACGTGCCCCCGCGCGGGATCTCGGCGCCGACGGTGCAGACCGCCCGGACGGGGGCCGCCGAGGCGGGCACGAGCGTCTGGCGGGAGCTCGTCTCCATGCGGGAGCGAGGCAAGCTCTCGGCCGCGGCGGCGGGAGGCCTGGCCACGCTCGAACGGCTGGTGGCCCTGCGGCAGGCGCCGCCCCCCGTGGAGCCCGGCCGGTCGCACGGGGCGGCCGTGCTGCGCCGGCTGCTCGACGACGTGGGCTACCGGCCGTATCTCGCCAAGGAATACGCCGACGACCCGGCCGAGGCGGAGACCCGCTGGGCCTGCTGCGAGGAGGTGGCCGCGGCGCTCGACGAGCACGAGCGGGCCCGGCCCGGCGCGTCCGATCTGGCCGCCGTGATCCGCGGCTTCCTCGACGACTTCGTGCTCCAGGTGGAGGAGCAGGAGGACCGCTTCAAGGACGACAAGCCCAAGGGCGACGTGGTGCGGCTGATGACGCTCCACGCGGCCAAGGGGCTGGAGTTCGACTGCGTCTGGATGGTGGGCCTGGAGGAGGGCATCCTGCCGCACCATCGCTCGCTGGGCGACGGCCTCCAGGCGATCGACGAGGAGCGGCGGCTCTGCTACGTGGGCCTGACGCGGGCCCGCAAGCGGCTCGTGCTCTCGCTCTGCCTCACCCGCACGAAGTGGGGCCGGAGCAAGCCCTGCCGCCCGAGCCGGTTTCTCTACGAACTCACAGGCCAGGCCGAGAAGTTTCAGGAGACACCGCCGGAACCCAAGGGGCATGGTCCCCGCGGCCCCAAGGGGCCGGGGCCCCGCGGCGCTGGCCGCGGTCGCCGCTGAAGGGGCGGCCTGCCACCGAACCGGGCCGTCACTTGCCGATGCAGTGCCGGGCGAAGATCCGGTCGAGCAGGTCCACGTCGATCGCGGCCCCGGTCACGTCGGCGAGCGCCGCCGCGGCCCGCCGGAGATCGGCCCCCACGAGCGACTCGTCTCCGAACCCGCCGGTCGCATGCCCGGCCACGGCCGCGGCCGCCTCGGCCAGCGACTGCCGGGCCGAGCCGCAGGCCACCGCCAGCCTGGTCGTCGCTGGCGACTGCCGCGGGGGAAGGGTCGCCACGGCCGCGAGGATCGCGGCCCGCAGCTCCGCGATGCCGCGGCCGGTGAGGCTGCTCGTGGCCAGGCCGCTCGAGTCCGGCGCGAGGTCGCAGCGCGTGGTCACGTGGAGGCGAGTGGTGTCTCCGGTCTCGGCCGCCCCGCTGGCCGGACCGGCCGCATCACCGACGCATCCCACATCGCGGCAGACGACAACGAGATCCGCCCGGGCCGTTTCGCTCCAGCCGCGGGCCTGCGCCTCGGCAGCGACGGAGTCGAACGTGCCGGCTTCGCCCGCCCCGGCCCCGCTGCCCCCATCCAGCCCCGGGAGATCGACGAGCACGCACCGCGGCCCGGCTGCATCGCCGAGCGGGGCCTCGAGCCAATCACGGGTCGTCCCCCGCTCGTCGGCCACGAGCGCGGCGTCACGGCCCACGACCGCATTGAACAGGCTGCTCTTGCCGATGTTCGGCGGCCCGACGAGCACCACCCGCGGCAGGGCCGCCGCGGCCACGTCGCGGCCCGCGAGCCGCTCGGCCACCGCCGCGATCGCAGCGTCGCAGGCGGCGATCCGGGCGGCGACGTCGTGCCAGTCGGGTCCGGCCGGCACGCCGTCGGGCGTGGTCTCGTCGGCGAAGTCGATGCCCGCCTCGATGTCGGC
>JBIIYH010000034.1:0-17064 GCA_044346905.1 Pirellulales bacterium | reverse complement strand
GCCAGCCGATCGGTTCCACTGTCCCTCCCCTTCGCGGCAGCCTGATCCTGTCATCTCGAGCCGGAGACACTTTTCATGTCCTCGAAATCGGTCCTGGCATCCACCGGCTTGGCGGTCGTGATCGCGGCAGCGTTCGTCGCCGGGTCGGTCATCGGCGGGGGTCGGCCCGTGCCACCGCTGCCTCGGGCGCAGGCGATGTCATCGCTTGCCGACGACTCGTTCGCGGTCTGCACGACGGCGATCGACGGCACCATGGAAGGTTTCTTCATCCTCGACTTCCAGACGGGTGACCTGACCGGCGGCGTGCTCAACCCGAACACGGCCAAGTTCACCACGTCCTACCGCCACAACGTTCTCAATGACCTCGGGTTCAAGCCGGGGCAGGTGAAGGAGCCCCGGTTTTTGCTCGTGCCGGGCCGCGGCTCGTTCGCCGGCAATCAGGGCAACCGGATGGCCCAGTCGGTGCTCTATGTCACCGACGCCTCGACCGGGGTGACGGTGGCCTACGGCATCCCCTGGAACCCGCAGCAGTCGAGTTCGCCCAAGGCGGTGATGGCGGAGTTGCTGCCGCTCGACATCGCCCGGCCGCGGGGTGGGGCTGGGGCACCGTGAACGGCCCGGAATCCCCGGCCGCGCGGATCACCGTCAACGGAGCGGCCCGACCCCTGCCGGCGGCGGGTTCGCTCGCGGCGGTGCTCGAGGAGGCGGGGCTGGCCGGCCGGCCGGTCGCCGTCGAGGTCGATGGCATGGTGGTCGCCCGCAACCGATTCCACGAGCGGTTGCTCCAGGGCGGCGAGCGGATCGAGATCGTGACCTTCGTGGGGGGCGGATGAGAGGATGACCGCAGTGATCGACCGACCGAGTGATGCCGCCGACGTGCCGCTGGTGGTGGGGGGCGTCGCCTTCGCCAGCCGGCTGGTCGTGGGCACGGGCAAGTATTCGACCTACGCGGAGATGGCCCGCTGCCTGGAAATCTCGGGCACCGACTGCGTCACGGTGGCGGTGCGGAGGGAGCGGCTGGTGAACGCCGCCGGGGAGAACATCCTCGACCATCTCGACCCGGTCCGCTATCGGCTCTTGCCCAACACCGCCGGCTGCTACTCGGCGGAAGACGCCCTCCGGGTGGCCCGGCTGGGCCGGGAACTGCTTCGCGACATGGGCAGCAGCACGGCCGACTGGGTCAAACTCGAGGTGCTCGGCGATCGCCGCACGCTCCTACCCGATCCCGTGGGCACGCTCTCCGCCACTGAGCAGCTCGTGGCCGAGGGCTTCACGGTATTCGTCTACACCAGCGACGATCCCGTGGTGGCCCGACGGCTCAAGGAGCTCGGGGCCGCCGCCGTGATGCCTGCCGGCAGCCCGATCGGCTCGGGCCAGGGCATCCTCAACGCCAACAACCTGCGGATCTGCCTGGAGTATCTCAAGGACGGCGATCCGACTTATCCGGTGATCGTGGATGCCGGCGTGGGCACGGCCAGCGACGTGGCCGCGGCGATGGAACTTGGCATCGACGGCGTGCTTCTCAACACCGCGATCGCCCAGGCCGCCGATCCGCCCCGGATGGCCGCGGCCATGCGGGACGCCTGCACCGCGGGCCGGCAGGCCTTCCTGGCCGGCCGCATCCCCCGCCGGCTCTACGCCACCGCCTCGAGCCCGGACGAGGGGCGGGTGGCAAGGCCCGGAGCCTGAGCCCATGCTCGCCACCCGGATCATTCCCTGCCTCGACGTGGACCGCGGTCGCGTCGTCAAGGGCACGAAGTTCCTCCACCTCCTTGATGCCGGCGATCCGGTCGAGGTGGCGGCTCGCTACGAGGCCGAGGGGGCCGACGAGCTCGTGTTCCTCGACATCACCGCCAGCCACGAGGGCCGTGAGATCATGCTCGACATGGTCCGCCGGGTGTCGGAGACGGTGTTCATGCCGTTCACCGTCGGGGGCGGGATCCGCACGCTCGCCGACGCCTGCCGGCTCGTGCAGGCGGGCGCGGAGAAAGTCAGCATCAACTCGGCGGCCGTTCGCACGCCCGAGCTCGTCACGGCCGTGGCCGACCGGCTCGGCAGCTGTGCCACCGTGGTCAACATCGATCCCAAGCGGGTGGTGCGGGAGGGTCGCGAGGTCTGGGAGGTGTTCGTCAACGGGGGGCGGGTGCCGACCGGCCTGGAGGCCGTGGCCTGGGCCCGCGAGGTCGAGCGGCTGGGCGCCGGCGAGATCGTGCTCACCTGCATGGACCGCGACGGCACGCGGGACGGCTACGACCTCGAGATCACCGCCGCGGTCGCCCGCGCCGTCGGCATCCCCGTGGTCGCCAGCGGCGGCGCCGGTCGGCCGGAGCACCTCGCCGACGCGGTGGAACGCGGCGGAGCCGACGCCGTTCTGGCCGCTGGCATCTTCCACTTCGGAGAGTGTACGATCCGCGAGGTCAAAGAGCTGTTCCTCAGGCGGGGTCTTCCGGTGCGGCCGCCAGGCCGGTGACCGCCCCCCGCTCCCCCACGCCCGCTTCCCCGCTCGCCCCGCCATGTCCACGATCGAGACCGTGCCTTCGCAGCCGGCCGGCAACGGCTCGGCGGCTAAACCGCGGCTGGAGATCGACCGCCTCTTCGAGGCGCTCGTCAAGTTCCAGGGCAGCGACCTGCACCTCAAGGTTGGCCAGCCCCCGATCATCCGCGTCAAGGGCTCGCTCCAGCCGCTCAAGGCGGCCCAGATCGATGACGACCAGATGCGGCGCTACTGCCTGCCGCTGCTCGACGAGCGGAGACTGAAGATCCTCGAGGCCGACGGCGGCTGCGACTTCGCCCACGTCGCGACGGTGGATGGCGTCCGGTGGCGGTTTCGCGTGAACCTGCTCACCCAGCAGGGTTCGCTGGGGATGGTGGCCCGCCGGGTCAACAACTCGATTCCCGACTTCGAGGGGCTCCACCTGCCGCCGGCGATCGAGCGGCTCTGCAACTACGACCAGGGGCTGGTCCTGCTGGCCGGCGTGACCGGCTCGGGCAAGAGCACGACGATCGCCTCGATGCTCAACTACATCAACCGCAACTACCGCAAGCACATCCTCACGCTCGAGGATCCGATCGAGTTCGTGTTCACCGAGGACAAGTGCCTGATCAACCAGCGGGAGGTCGGCCAGGACGTCAAGGATTTCGCCATCGGGATGAAGCACGCCGTCCGTGAGGACCCCGACATCATCCTCGTCGGCGAGATGCGGGATGAGGAGACATTCATGACGGCGATCCACGCCGCGGAGACGGGCCACCTCGTGTTTGGCACGATCCACGCCGCCAGCGCCTCGACCACGATCGGCCGGATCCTCGATCTCTTTCCCGAGGAAATGCACGGCGCGCTCCGCAGTGCGATTGCCAACAACATGAAGGGCATCGTGGGTCAAAAGCTGATCCGGTCCGAAGGGCCGCGGGCCAAGGAGCTCGGCCTCAGCCGGGTGCCGGTGGTCGAGATCATGTTCTTCGACGTGATGGTGCGAAAGATGATCCTCGAGGGGCGGGATTCCGAGCTCGCCGATCACATCAAGAAGTCGCACCGCGACGGGATGCAGGACTTCACGATGAGCCTCAAGAGCCTGATCGACCAGGATCTCGTGGAGCGGAAGGACGCGCTCGAGATTGCCCCCAACCGCGAGGCCCTGATGATGGCCCTCAAGGGGATCGGAGTCTCCTGATGGGGCCGCGGCAGCGAAGCCTGGAGGCGGCGAGCCTCACGATCATCGCCGGGGTGGTGTCGTCCGCGGCCGGAGCGGCCGACGGCTGGCCCGAGGTGGCCCCACCGCTGCCTGACGACTGGCGCGGCCCGGGGGGCGGGCTGGCCATCCTGCCGGCCGCCGTCTGGTGGCTGGTGGTGCTGGCCTGGGTGCGGACCGTCGACTGGGTGCATCGCGATGCCACCAAGCAGGGCATAGCCCCGGCGTTCTGGAGCACCGCCTGCGGCCTGCCCCTGCCGCTGGCCGCGGTCGTGGCCTGGTGGATCCCGTCGGTGCTCGCGGGACTCGTGCTGATGCTGCTGGCCTGGGGCGTGCCCGTCGTGATCTACGCCTGGGCCCGTGACCGCAAGGTGGCGGAGCCCGAGCGGATCCTGACGGCCAGCCAGGCCCGCCGGCTCGTCGCTCGGCTCGTCGCTCCCTTGGGGATTCAGATCAGCGAGCCGGTTCGGGAAGGGGATGGGCTCCCGGGCGTCGAGCTCGTCGCGGCCGGTGGCCGCGACGAGGCCGAGAACGCCGCCCGGCTCGCGGCCGCCAAGGCGTTGCCCGGCTTCGAGGAGCTCCGCCGACAGCTTGTCGCGGCGGTCGTGGCCCGGGCCGCCACGGCGGTCGTGGAGGTGGGCAACGAGACGACCGTGCGGCACGAAGTGGACGGCGTGTGGGGGAAGCCGCGGGTCCGCCAGCCTCCGCGGAGCCGCAAGGAGAAGGAGGTTTGGGTCGAGGTGCCGCCCTCGAGCCGCGACGTCGGCGAGGCGCTGATGGCGGCCGCCCAGGCCATCTGCGGGCTGCCGACGGCCGCCGTCGGCAGGTTCGCGATCAAAGTCGATGGCAAGCCGCAAAACTGCCGCCTCTCCTTCGCCAAGGCCGGCACCGGCCGCCAGTTGGCGATCCAGATCGAATCTCCCACGACGGTGTTCAAGGCGCTGCCGGCCCTGGGGATGCCGGAGCCGATGGTGACCCGCATCGGCGAACTGCTCGCCGCCCAGCGCGGGCTGATCATCGTCTCGTCGCCGGCCGGCTCCGGGCTTTCGACCACGTTCGACCTCGTGGTGGAATCGGGCGATCGGCTGCTGCGTGATTTCATCTCGGTCGAGGACGCGGCCTGGCCGACGCGGGAGATCCAGAACGTCAAGCCGGTGCGGTTCGACGCCCGCACGGGGGTCGCGCCGCTGGCGGCGCTGGCCAACGCGATGCGGGAGTATCCGGCCGTGATCGTGTCCCGCGACGTCCGTGACAAGGATCTCGTCGGGGAACTCGTCCGGCTCGTGGGCGAGGGCAAGCTCGTGATCCTGAGCCTCAAGGCGTCCGACGCCGTCGAGGCCGTGGGCCGGGTGCTGGCCTGCGGCGTCGATCCGAAGGCCCTGGGCGCGGCGCTGCTCGGCTCGCTTTCGCAGCGGCTCGTTCGCCGGCTCTGCCCGAAATGCCGCGAAGAAATCCCTACGCCCGAGCCGCTCCTGGGCCGGCTGAAGCTCACCGCGGAGCAACTGCCGAAGATCTTCAAGGCTTCGAGCGATGGCTGCCGGCTCTGCCAGGGCTCGGGCTACCTGGGCCGGACCGGCTTGTTCGAGCTGGCCAGCGGCGGGACGCTCCGCCGTCTGATCGCGGCCGGGGGCAGCCCGGAACAGTTGCGGCAGGCGGCCCTCAAGGACGGGATGCAGCCCCTGCGGGACGCCGGCATGCAACTGGTCGTCGACGGCATGACCTCGCTCGAGGAGATTCAGCGGATCTTGTCCGGGCAGTCTGCCGCGCCGGCGACGCGGCTCGAGGCGACGACCTCGGGCGAGCGGGCCGGTCCAACGGTGGCGCAGCGGAGGAAGCCATGATCATCTCGCTCGTGCTGCTCGGGGTGTTCGTGGCCGTGAGCTTCGCCCTCTGGCGCGAGGGGCCCTGGAGCGGGCTGATCATGCTCCTGAACGTGCTCGTGGCCGCGAGCCTGGCCACGGCCTGGTATCCCGTGGTCGTGGCTCGGCTCGAGCCCGCGCTCCCTTCCTACGCCTATCTTCTCGACTTCGTGGCCCTGCAGGGCACGTTCTGCCTGCTCCTCTTGGTGCTGCGGGAGATCACCGACCGCGTTTCGCGGACGCGGGTCCGGTTCCGCAAGCCGGTCGAGCTCGCCGCCGGCCCGCTCGTGGCGGTGCTCACCGCCTGGATCGTGGTCTGCTTCACGGCCGCCTCGCTGCACACGGCGCCGGTGCCGCGGGACTTGATTCAGCCCACGCCCGAGGCGCGGATGTTTTTCGGGCTCGCCCCGGATCGTCGCTGGCTGGCCTGGGTGCGGGGCTCGTCGCTCCGAGGCCCGTTTGCCAACCCCGACCAGGCCTTCGATCCGCAGGCCGACTTCATCCTCCGGTACGCCAGCCGGCGGCAGGCCCTCGAGGCGGAGCCGGGGCTGAGAGTCGGCGAGCAGTGAGCGGTCCCGAGGGAAAGCTTCCATGACCGAGGCCGGGGCGGCTGAAGAACTGGCGGGCGAGCGGCCCGTGAGCGGCCTGGCCGTGGCTGCGCTCCTGGCCGGCTGCGGCTCGGCGCTCGTGCTCTTCACGTCGCTGGCCGCGATGCTGCCGCTGGTGGCGACGCTGCTCGCGGTGGTGGCGCTCGTCGATCTCGCGCGGTCCGAAGGGCGGCGGGTCGGCCGCGGGGCGGCGCTCGTGGGCCTGGCACTCGCGATCGGGTTCGCGGCCCAGGCGGCCGGCGGCTTCATCATCGATCGCTGGATCGGCGGCCGGCGGGCGGCGGCGACCGCGGCCGCCTGGATCGACGCGGTGCGCGAGGCCAGGACCGCCGACGCGGTGAGTCTCTGCAGTCCGCTGGCCCTGCCGTCAGCCGAGCGAGATCCGGAACAGCCCGGGCTCACCGAAGCCGACCGGGCCGCCGCGTTTCAGGCGCTGCCGGCGGTGGCCGCGGTCACGGCCTGTGGTCGGGCCTCGCGACCGGCCGTCTCGGTCCGCAAGGATGGGGCCGATGCCGCCGTTTGGATCGCCAGCGTGCAGCTCGCCGCCTGCGGCCGGCCTGGCGAGGTCGTCACGCTCCGGGTCGAGCCCCGGGCCGCGACTCGCGGTCGCGAGCCCGTGGAGCGGTGGCTCGTTACCGGCTTCGAGCTGGCAAACTGAAAAGGCTCCTCTTGGCCTCTCCAGGGGCAGCGCCGGCCCCGGGAGCTTTCGCGGCCGAAGGCCGAAGGGCCGCCGTCAGTTCAGAACACGCTAAGCGTGCCGCCGTCGGGCCAGCGGACGACCGGCTGCGGCGTGAACCGCATCACGCCCGCGAGCGACCGCACCTCGGCTGCCCGGCAGCCGATGCGGGCCCATTCGGCCAAGCCCACCCGCGGCGGCAGCGCCGGCCCGGGCAGCCCCCAGGCGTCGGCTGCCGCGTTCCAGAGGGCGTCGAGCCTCGGGCGCCGCACGTGGATCGAATCGAAGCCGTACCAGTCGCCCGGCTGTTCGACGAGCCTGGCGGCATGCTCGGCGGCGATCCGCCGTACGGCCTCGTCGAGTCGCTCCGCGGCCGAGCGAAGTTCCGCGAGCGAGAGCCGGCAGCCCGGCACGTAGACCGCGCGGAGCAGGCGGTAGCGGAGCGGGCCGGCCCGGGCCACGCTCGCGAGTGGCAACGCCGTGATCGCGACCCGGGCACCGCGGGCTGCCAGCCGCGTCACGCACTCCCGCACCCAGCCGGCGGTCTGCTCCACCGAGAAGCCGTAGAGCAGGTCGTTGCCGATGTCGGTCACGACGGCGCACACGGGCCGCGCTGATCCGTGAGGCTCCAGCCGATCGACCGCCTGCCAGAGACCGCACCGGAGAATCGACGGCAGTCGCCGCCAGACCACGCGGCTGGTGGCTCCGTACGACCGGCCATGACCGGCCGCCACGACGATGTCGCTCGGCCCGCCGCGGCCCCGCGCGGTGGCCACCAGCCGGGGCAGCCCCCGTGAGAGATTGCTCGCCCCGATCGCGACCACGATCGGTCGCTCCGCCGGCGGCTCCGTGGCCCGGCCGCTCATGGCCTCACCGCCACCGCGGGCCGCCGGCCGAGAGGCCCTGCCAGCAGGAGACGGCCAGCATCGCGAACATGATCCCCAAGAACGGCTCGTTGCGGGTGTAGCCCCAATAGGCGACGAGCGCCCCCACCGCCACGCCGATGAGCCCGGCGATCTTGTGGGCGTCAGCCACGCCCATCGCCAGCATGCCCTCGCGGACGATCTGCCCGCCGTCCAGCGGCGGCACGGGCAGGAGATTCAGGATCGGCCAATAGATGTTGACCGAGAGCATGAACATCGTGAACGCGAAGGCCTGCAGCGACTCGATCCGCCGGCCCTCGTAGAGGCCGAGCGGCTCCCCGATCGCCTCGATCGGAAACGGCACCGAGAAGCCGGCCGCCCGCAGCGCGATCACGATCGCCGCCGCGAGCGCCAGCTGCGCGAGCGGCCCGGCGGCGGAGACGACCAGCCTCTGGATCGGCCGCAGGTATGGCCGCCGGCCCCAGGCGTCGGGAATCGCCAGGCCGCCGAAGTGGTAGATGACGATCTGCGAACCCTGGCCGAAGAACCGGTAGGCGAGGGCATGGCCCAGCTCGTGCACCAGGATCGAAACCAGCACCGCCCCCGCCCAGAGGATCAGGTAGCCGAGCAGGGCCCGCTGGTCGCCGCCCGCGAACGACTGGCAGATGCCCCAGCCCAGCAGCGTCGCGCCCAGCCAGAACCAGGCCGAGACGCGGACGGGAATCCCGGCGATCGCGAAATGCCAGTCGGCGGGCGTCGGCTGGGGCTCGGCGAGCAGCATGGGGCTCAGGATACCCGATCCGGGACGTCCCACTCGGGATCACGCTGCCCGCCGGTTCGCCGCCTGCGCGGGCGTGGCGGCGCCGGCGATCGCGAGCACCGCGGCCGCCGCCCGGGCCGCCGAGCCAGGATGCGCTACCCGGGCGGCCACCGCCTCGACGCGTGCTCGCGCCCGCGCGAGGGCCGCGGGGTCGCGGAGCCACTCGATCACGTGCCCGGCCGCCCGCTGGGCCGGATCGCCCACGGCGAGGTATTCGGGATACACGGCCTCGGGATCGGCGGGCGGCACGCCCCAGGGCGGCAGGAGCGTGGGCTGCACCGGTCCGATCGGCTCGCGGGAGGCCAGCAGGTTCACCAGCGTGATGAACCGCGCGTGGCGAAAGAAGCTCTGCACGACGTAATCAAAACCGCCGATCCGGTAGACGATCACCGTCGGCACGCGGGCGGCCAAGAGTTCGAGCGACACCGAGCCGCTGACGGCGATCGCCGCCGTGGCTGTGGCGATCGCCTCCCGGGCCCGGCCGGCCGAGACGTCGATGCCCAGGTCGCGGAGTTCGTGGCTGCCGGCGATCGCCTCGCGAGCCCGGGCCGCGTGCCGCTCGTGGAGCGCGGCCAGCGAGAACCGGGCCTCCGGCACCTGCCGGCGGACGGCTGCCGCGGCGGCCAGGATGCTGCCCAGGTTGGCGTCGAGTTCCTGGCCGCGGGAGCCGGGCAGGAGGAGCACGTGCGGCCGGCCGTCGGTCTCCGGCCCGAGCTGGCCAAGGTGAGGCTGCCCCCCGCACTCGTCGAAGAAGGGATGGCCCACGAGCGTGCTCGTGATGCCCCGCGCCTCGAACCAGTCATGCTCGAAGGGGAGCGCCGAAAGCACGTGATCCACGAGCCTGCGCATTTTCGCGGCCCGCCAGCTGGCCCAGGCCCAGATCTGGGGCGGGCAATAGAAGACCACCGGGATCCCGTGTCGCTTGGCCCGCCAGGCCAGCCACCAGTGGAAGCCCGGAAAGTCCACCAGCACGCAGACGTCGGGCCGCTCGTCGAGGAAGCTCCGCTCCGCCCGCCGCGCCAGATCGACGAACCGGTGGATCGAGACCAGCACCCGCAGGAACCACATTACGGCCAGCCGGGTCAGGTCGGCCACCAGTCGGCAGCCGGCCGCCTCCAGACACGGGCCGCCGAGCCCGACAAACGCGAGGTCGGGCCGCCGGGCGCGGAGCTCGCGCACGAGCACCGCCGCGTGGTGATCGCCCGAGGGCTCGCCGGCCGAGAGGAAGACGCGCATAAAAAATCCGCCCGGACGAGACGCCCGTCCGGGCGGAGTATTTCACGTCGGGCCGCGGCGCCCTAGGCCAGTTCCGGCCGGGATCGCGGGCCTACTGGGCCAGGGCGAAGCCCTTGCCCGAGCCGAACACGAGGTTTACCTGCTCGTCGGCCGCGGCCTTGGCCACCTTGCCTTTGCAGTTGTTGCAGCAGAAGCCGACCGGCACGCCGCCAACCTCGACCTCGGTGCCGGCCTTCACGGGGCCGCCGCTCAGGGGGCAGCCCTTCTGAACCATCTGCCCGGTTGCGACCAGCTGCTGACGGGCCTTGGCCGCGAACTTGGCGGAGTCGGCCGCGAACGCCTTGACGCACTTTTCGCAGCAGAAGCAGACCTTGCCCCCTTCAAACGCCGCCGTCGCGTCGGGGTCGCAGGCGTGACCGGAGACAGGACAGAGCGGCTCGATCTTCGCGGCCGGTGCCGCCAGGGCCACGGCGGCGAGCAGGGCGAGACCGATCGTGGAGGAGACCATTGTCTTCATGGAAAGAGTCCTCGAGTTGGGGAGCGGGAAGCCAAGATCATAGCCCTGGGTCGGAGGCCGAGACAACGCCTTGCCGGTGCCGCGGTTCCGGCAGACCGAGGGCCACCACGGCGCCCGTCGCGATCACGGCGGCCCCCGCCACGAACACGGGCCGAAACCCGATCGCGTCCACCGCCAGGCCCACCAGCGGCGAGATCACGAACGGGGCCGCGAGCGCCGCCCCGACGATGCTCACGTACCGGGGATGCTCGGCCGCCGCCGGCGCCAGCTCGAGCGCGTAGCCGGTGAAGATCTTGAGCGAGATCGGGTTGAGCCCGAGGGGCGCGTAGACGAGCCAGAACCATTCACCGGCCACCGCGTGCGGCGCGAGCGAGAGCAGCGTGACCACCAGCGGCGTAAGGGCCGAGAGGGCGACGAGCCAGACGAGCACGATCCGCGTCCCCTTGCGGTCGGCGAACGGCCCGGCGACGAGGCTCGCCAGGCCGGTGGCCAGGTTCTGCACCACGACCCACACCAGCAGGCTCGAGCGACCCGTGCCCAGGCTGTCGCGGGCGAAGGCCTGGTAGTGGGGAAAGAGCATGAGCACCGCGGAGAAGCAGCCCGCGGCGACCGCGAGCCGCCCGAGGGCCGGATCGGCCACGAGCACCCGCCGCCAGGAGGCCACACCTTCCGCGACGTGGGCCCGCCAGCCGGCCGGCCGCTGCCGCATGGGCACCACGTCGGCGGGCTCGTCGAGCACCAGCGGCACCACCGCGGCCAGCGCGAAGAAGGCCGCGGTCGCGGCGAAGATTTTCGGAAACCCGTCGGGCTCGGTCAGCCACGGCCCCAGGAGCAACGCCGCCGCCAGGATCGCCAGCACGCTTCCCACGGTGACGCTCACCACCATCGCGTGGCCGCGGTTGCCGGCCGAGATCAGCTTGCCCTGGAGCGTGGCGAGCACGAGCTGGTTGAGACCGTTGGCC
Organism: Pirellulales bacterium; assembly: GCA_044346905.1. Lineage (GTDB taxonomy): Bacteria > Planctomycetota > Planctomycetia > Pirellulales > UBA1268 > QWPN01. The sequence continues at coordinate 5,834 of JBIIYH010000034.1, read as the reverse complement.
GCCGCGAACGCCGCGTAGATCACGAGGAACAGCCCGGCGAGCAGATCCGGGCGGGCCGCGGCCAGCGGCCCCCAGGCCACGGCGAGCAGGGCGAAGCAGCCGGCCATCGCGAGCGTGGTGGCGATGAGCGTCGGCCGCTTCTTGGGCAGGCGGCCGATCGGCCCGGCGGCTGCCAGCGGCGGCAGGCTCTGGCCGCCGCGATTGAGCACCGGCAGGAGACCGCGGAGCGTGCCCGAGTCAACCAGCGCGTCGAGCACGGCCGGCATGATGATCGTCTCGGTCTTGAAGATCCAGCCGATCCGGACGAGCACCTGATAGGCCTCGATCCCGAACGTGTTCCTGGCCTCGCGGGCAAGGGTCTCGTGGGCGAGAGTGGAGGGATCGGCCCGGGACGGGATAGGCTGGGGGAGCGTCGTGTCGTCGGCCATCGTCTTCGCAGCATGAGGGTTTTGCATGGTGCCGTCCATTCGCCTGATCTGTCTCGCCGCGGTCCTCCTGTCGGCCGCCGCCCGGGCCGAGCAGGTGCCCGTCTGGTTCGGCACCTACACCCGCGGTCCCGCGGGCTCCGAGGGAATCTACGTGGCTCGGTTCGACACGCTCCGCGGCACGTTCTCCGAGCCCGTGCTCGCGGCCGTCGCCCAGAATCCGTCGTTCCTCGCCTTCCATCCCAAGCTGCCGATGCTCTACGCGGTGGCGGAGGTCGCGGGCGCCGCCGGGAAGCCCGGAGGGGGCGTGGCGGCCTTCGCCGTCGACGAAGCGACGGGCAAGCTCACCGCGAAGGGTGAGCAATCGAGTGGTGGCGGCGGCCCCTGCCACGTGACCGTGGCCCCCTCGGGGCGAGCCTTGCTCGCGGCCAACTACGGTGGCGGCAGCCTGATCTGCCTGGGGCTCGCGGCTGACGGCTCACTCGAACCCGTCGCGACCGGCACGCCCGGCGGATTCATCCAGCATGCCTATGACCGGGCCGGCACGCCCGGCCTCAATAAGCGGCGACAAGAGAAGCCCCATGCCCACTCGGTGGACGTCGCTCCCGACGGCCGCTTCGCCGTCTGCTGCGATCTGGGGCTCGACGAGGTGCTTGTCTACCGGCTCGACGCCGAGCGGGCCACGCTCGCGCCCCACGGCAAGGCGACGGTCGCGGCCGGCACGGGCCCGCGGCACTTCGCCCTGCATCCCGGCGGGAGGTTCGCCTGGTGTGTCAACGAGCTGGCCCTGACGGTCACGGGCTTCGCCTATGACGCCGCCGCGGGCACGCTGACGGAGAACCAGACGCTCTCCACCATTCCCGCCGACGTCACCGACCGCACCGGCTTCTCGTGTGCCGAGATCGCCGTCCATCCGACGGGGAAGTTTCTCTATGCCAGCAACCGGGGCCACGACTCGATCGCGATGTATGCGATCGACGAGACCACGGGAAAGCTGACCTTCCTGGGCACCGAGCCCACGCGGGCCAAGACCCCGCGTCACTTCACGATCGCCCCGGGAGGCAGGCACCTGCTCGCCGCCGGCCAGGACTCGGGCACGGTGACGGTGTTTGCGATCGACCCGACGACCGGGAAGCTCACGTTCACGGGGGAGTCCATCGCGGTCCCCGCGCCGGTCTGCATCCTGTTCCGGCCGTGACCGCGGCTCACTGTCCCGCCGCGATCACCAGTTCGAGATAGCTCCGCCGCTCCTGGGCGTCGCAGCCGAGCGCGCGGGCCAGCGACTCGATGCATGCCGTCGCCAGCGGCACCTCCCCCTCGGCGGCCTGCAACTCCAGCTCGAGGAAATCACCGACCCCCTCGACGCGGTCGAGCGCCGCCTCGACCTCCGTGCCCTGCCAGGGAACCCGCGCGGCCCGCCGCCGCTTGGAGACGTCCCGCACCCGGCGGAAGCCGAGCGCCTCGAGGAGCTCCGTCCAGCGGTCGAGCGTGGACTGCCCGCCGCGGGGCCCGCCCGGGAGCGGCGGCACCTGGGCGAGACCGAGCTCCAGTTCGCGGCGGGTCTTGGAGGCCGAGTCGATCCGTGGCCCTTTCCAGGTGGCGGCCACGTCGTCGCCGACCCGTCGCAGCCGCAGCGCCTCGTCGGTCTTGACGAAGTCGCGGCAGGGGTGGGCGAAGTAGCGGTCCACCTGCTCGACCGGTTCGCGAAACCGCGCGGCCAGCCCCACGAGCCTGGCCTCGAGGGCTGCGGGATCCGCGACGCGAAACTTTTGTTCGACCTCGTACACTTGGATATCCCCACCGAGACCACGATGCCACTCACCCGCTCACCGACAGGCCGCCGATGATAGCCTCCGTCTGTGCCCGGATCCGCCTGGTCGCTGCGGCCTGTCTCCTGGCCGCCACCGCCGGCTGCGGCGAGCCGCCGGCTCATCCCGCCGTGGGGAAGACGCTGGGGGCGCTGCCGGTTGCGCCGCTGGCCGATCTCACCGCGGCGCCGCCCGCGCTTGCCGGCCGGGTGACGCTCCTCAACTTCTGGGGCACGTGGTGTCCGCCCTGCCGCCGTGAGCTGCCGGGGCTGGCCCGCCTGGCCGCTGGCCTCGCGGGCGAGCCGCGGTTTCAGCTGGTGGCGGTGTCGTGCGCCGGTGGCGGCGGCTCGGGCGACCAGGCCGACCTCGCCGCCGAGACGGCCGAGTTCTTGATTCGTCAGAAGCTCACCGTGCCGGCCTACGTCTTCTCCGACCCGCTGGCCGCCGACCTCTTGGCCACGACCCTCGGCCTGGAGGCGCTCCCGGCTACCTACCTGATCGGCCCCGACGCCACGGTCCGCCGTGTCTGGATCGGCTACCGCCCGCGGGACGAAGCCGAAATTGCCGCCGCGATCGTGTCGGCACTGAAGGAAATCGGGGACGGGAGCTGATTTCCCGCCCGGGGTGCAAGCACGAAAACGGTACCACCGGAAATCAGCTCCCGTCCCCGATACCCCCCGATACCCCCGGAAATCCGGCTTACACTTGAGGGTTCCCGTTCGCGCGTGAGCCAACCCGATGAGCCTGCCTCCCCTCCGAGCCTCCGAACACCTCCACGAGGTCCGCTACGAGATCCGCGGGGCGCTCGCCCGCCGCGCCGAGCAGCTCGAGCGGGAAGGGCACGACATCATCAAGCTCAATATCGGCAACCCGGGCGCCTTCGGCTTTCGGATGCCGTCGTCGATGCGGGTGGCGATCGTCGAGAACCTCCACCAGGCCGATCCCTACTCGCACCAGAAGGGCATCTTCCCGGCCCGCGAGGCGGTGGTGATGCAGCAGCAGAACCGGGGCGTGATGGACGTCACCGCCGACGACGTGTTCATCGGCAACGGGGTATCGGAACTCATCATGCTGGCGATGCGGGCCCTGCTCAATCCGGGCGACGAGGTGCTCGTGCCGAGCCCCGACTACCCGCTCTGGACGGCCAGCGTGGTGATCCACGGGGCGAAGGCCGTCCACTACCCCTGCCGGCCCGAGCGGGGCTACGTGCCCGATCCCGAGGAGATCGAGCGGCTCGTCACCGACAAGACCCGGGCGATCGTGGTCATCAATCCCAACAACCCCAGTGGCGCCGTCTATCCGCGGGAGGTGCTCGAGGCGATCGCAGGGATCGCGGAGCGGCGGCACCTCGTGCTCTGCGCCGACGAGATCTACGACGAGATGCTCTATGACGGCGCCGAGTTCACGCCCCTGGCCACGCTCGCCCGCCACACGCTCTGCCTGACGTTTTCGGGGCTGAGCAAGGTCTACCGGGCCTGCGGCCTGCGGGTAGGCTGGCTCGTGTTCTCGGGCGAGCGGGAGCATGCCCGCGACTACCTCCAGGCGGTGGAGCTGCTCGCGTCGCTGCGGCTGTGTTCGAACGTGCCGGGCCAGTTCGCCGTGCAGACGGCCCTCGGCGGCCACCAGTCGATCTTCGAGCTCACCCGCCCCGGCGGCCGGCTCCACGCCACGCGGGCCGCCCTGCTCGCCGCGGTCCGCAACAGCCGCTGGCTGTCGCTCGAGCCGGCGCCGATGGGCGCGATGTATGGCTTCATCCGGGTGCACGCCGAGCGGCTGCCCGGGGGCGTGGCCGGGTTCGACGACCAGGCCTTCGCCCTGGATCTCCTGGAGCGGAAGCACGTGCTCGTGGCCCCGGGGTCGAGCTTCAACGTCCCCTACCGCGACCATTTCCGGGTCACCTTCCTGCCCGACGCCGAGCAGATGGCGGACGTGTGCGGCCGGATCGAGTCGCTGCTGACGGAGTACGCCGTGCCGCCGTCGTAGGGACGGGGACGCCGTGCCGCCGTCGGAGGGCCGAGGACGGTGTGCTCCGCGGCGGCGGCATCCCCTATCATGAAGGTGTCGCTCCCGAGTTTCGCATGATGCTTCCCGGCCACGCCTCACCCCCTTCGCGCCTGCCCACCCGCCCGCTCTCGGCCTGGCTGGCCGGCCGGATCGACTGGCCGGGCTACGCCCACTTGGCCGAGCGGCTCGCCGGCGAGGCGGCCCTGCCGGGCGGTCGCCATCCCACGCTCGTCGTCTTCGAACTCGAGCCCTGCATCACGATCGGGCGGCTCGGCTCCCGGGCCGACGTGCTGATGGCCGACGACGAACTCCAGTCGCGGCAGCTGCCGCTGCGGTTCACCGGCCGCGGCGGCGGCGCGGTGGCCCACGGGCCCGGGCAGGTGTGCGTCTCACTGTTCGCGTCGCTGGCCGATCTCGGCCTCGGGCCGCACGACGTCGGCGGCTGCCTCGGGCGGTTCGAGCAGGGGCTCGAGGCGGCCCTGCGGGCGCTCAAGGCCGGCCCCATCCGCCACGCTGGCACCTCCGGCATCTTCGGCCGGACCGGCCTGTTGGCGGCGGTGGGCCTGGCCGTCCGCCGCGGCGTGGTGGCCCATGGGGCATTCGTGAACGTCTGCCCTGCGCTCGACGTGCATGAGCGGGTCATCTGCGGTCGCCGCACCAAAGCCGCCGGCGGCGCTGCGGCCGTGACGATGGGTTCGGTCGAGGCCGACATCCAGCGGCGGGCCAGGATGCAGGACGCCCGCACCGCGATCGTCGAGCAACTCGCCGACGCCTTCGGCTTCGAACAGACCCACATCCAGTCTGGGTTCCCCGTGGTGCGTGCCGCCGCGGGCCCCGCCCTCCCCGGAGCCGTCAGCCGTGTCGGATAGCGCCTCCAGCAGCCTCTCCCTGCCGATCGTCTCGCTCGCCGAGCCGGTGGCCCCGCCCCCGGTCCGCCGCCTGCCGCCATGGCTGCGGCAAAACCTCGCCCCCGGCGGCGGCCTGGGCGAGACGGCGGCGCTGGTCGCGGAGCTCGGCCTCGAGACCGTCTGCTCCTCGGCCAAGTGCCCCAACCGGCTCGAGTGCTGGTCGCAGCGGACGGCCACCTTCATGATCCTGGGCAACGTCTGCACCCGCCCTTGTGGCTTTTGCAGCGTGCCCCGCGGCAAGACCGAGGAGCTCGAGGGGGACGAGCCCGAGCGGGTGGCCGAGGCGGCCCGGCGGCTCGGCCTGGCCCACGTCGTGATCACGAGCGTCACCCGCGACGACCTCGCCGACGGCGGCGCCGAGCACTTCCGCAAGACGGTCGAGGCGGTGCGGGCGGCGACCGGCGCCACGATCGAGGTGCTCGTGCCGGACTTCATCGGCAAGCAGGGGGCCCTCGAGCGGCTGATGGAGTCTCGCCCCGAGGTCTTCAACCACAACACGGAGACCGTGCCGCGGCTCTATCGGACCGTCCGCGGCCGCAAGAGCGTGTATCCCTGGACGCTGGAACTGCTCGCCCGGGCCAAGCGGCTCTTGCCCGAGGTGAAGACCAAGAGTGGGCTGATGCTCGGTCTGGGCGAGACTCGCGAGGAGCTCCTCGATGTGTTCGCCGACCTGCTCGACCACGGCGTCG
>JBIIYH010000033.1:0-17164 GCA_044346905.1 Pirellulales bacterium | reverse complement strand
CACTTCAAGTATCGCGACATGCTCTGGGAGGGGGCGGATCTCGTGGCCCTGGGCGTGGCGAGCTTCGGCCACCTCTCGGGAGTGCACTATCAGAACGAGCCCCACTGGGAGCCCTACCTCGCGGCGGTCGAGGGGGGCCGGCTGCCGATCCACCGCGGCCTCGCGCCCACGCGGCGGGAACTGCTCGTGCGGGAGCTCGTGCTCCAGCTCAAGCGGGGCCGGCTCGATGTGGCCAGGCTGCGGGAGAAGTTCGGCGTCGATCCGCTCGCGGAGTGGGCCGACGTCTGGGCCCGCCTGCAGGCCCAGGGGCATCTGGAGCGGGTTGCCCCCGAGCCCGTGCTCACCCGACAGGGGCTCCTCCAGGTTGACTCGCTCCTCCCGGCCTTTTTTGCGGCCGGCTGAGCCGCTCCCCGGGCCAGACCCCTTTTGTTAGGCTCCGCAGGGGCTGTTCCGTTAGGAATCGGCCCGAAAAGCGGTTCTCCCGGAGAACGCGAGGCATCCCGCAGGGGTGCCCCAACGGCCTCCGGCGAGATCCATCCCGTGCAACGAGTCGTCCTCCGCGTGCCTCCAAAGACCACCGATACCGAGCATCTGGCCTGCCCGGCTTCAAAGCCTCTGCGGGACAGGCTCCGGGCGATGGCGGCCGACCTCGCGGCACCCTGGCGGACCGACGGCGTACCCGCCGCCGTGCGGTCTGCGTCCGGCCTCCGGCAGCAGGCGGCCCTGCTCGTGGGGCGGGCGGGCGGGTCGCAGGACCACGTCGGCTGGATGATGGTCACGCTCGTGTCCGAGTTCTGGCGCGGGCGACTTGCCGCCCTGCCGTCGGGACGCAAGTTGCTGCTGCTCCCCGACTGTCCGCTGTGCACGAGCGACGACCACGAGGCCGCGGGCGTGCCGGGCACCTGCGGCCCCGGCTGCGGGATCGCCACGATCTGGGCGGCCGCCCGCGACAGTGGCTGGGCGGTCGAGCCGACCTCCCGGGCGGTATCGGCCATCGGCTCGCTGCTGGCAGGCCAATACGACGGCGTGCTCGGCGTGGCCCGGCTGCGGGATCTTGAAAAAGCCTTCGGAATGCTGCCCGCGTTCGCGTTGCCGGTGGCGGCGGTGCCCTACGAACCGCTGACGGCCCGGCGTGGGCGGCCGGCATCGTGCGCCGCTGCCCTGACAGCCGAGGCGATCGACGTGGACTGGGTGCTCAGCCTGCTGGGCGTGGCCGGAGGCGCGGCGGCGCCCGTGGGTGATTACCTGCCGCTCTTGCGCGAGGCGGCCGAGATGTTCACCCCGCCCGCGTTGGCCGCACTCGCGGCTCGGCTCGGCACGCCGGGCCTGCTGGGACCGGGGTCCGCCGGCCTGGCCGCGGCCGTGCCGCCGCTCGACGCCGCGGCGGCGATCTCCGCCGACTTTCTCGCCCGGGGCGGAAAGTTTCTCCGGCCGTTCATCACCCTGGCCGCGTTCGACGCCGTCGCGGCCGACCGGACCGAGGCCGGCGCCGGCGGCGAGCCGACGGCCGACCGCGAGGCAGCCCGGGCGGCGGCGGTCGCCATCGAGATCTTCCACAAGGCCTCGCTCGTCCACGACGACATCGAAGACGACGACGCCATGCGGTATGGACGGGCGACGCTCCACGTCGAACGGGGCCTGCCCTCGGCGCTCAATGCCGGCGACTACCTGCTCGGGGCCGGCTATCGGATCGTCACGGCGCTTCCCGGCGTGGCAGCCGAGCCGCTCCGCGACGTGGTCGCGATCCTGGCCGACGCCCATGTCCGCCTGGCGAAGGGCCAGGGGGCCGAACTCTGGTGGCGGGATGCCGCCGGCCGCCGGCTCTCGGCCGCCGAAGCCCTGGCGATCTACGGACTCAAGACATCGCCCGCTTTCGAGGGGGCCATCGCGATGGGGATCCGCTTGGCCGGCGTCGCCCCGGCGGCCGCGGCCGCGATCGACCGCTATGCGCTCCACGTCGGCACCGGCTTCCAGGTGCTCAACGACCTCAAGGACTGGGAGGGCGACCTCGAAAACGACCGCCGCGCAGCGGGTGATCTGCTCGGGGGTCGCCCCACGCTGCTCTGGGCGTTGGCGCTGGAGTCGCTGAGCGAGGTCGATCTGACGCGACTGCGGACGATCGCGGTCGAGTCGGCCCGGTCAGACCTGACCGGCTCCGAGGCCGCCGCTCTCCTCGACGAGGCCCGTGGCCTGTACGTCAAAGCCGGCGTCGTCCCCCGCGCGCGGGCGGTCGCCGCCGAGCAGCGCCGGCTCGCCGGCGAGGCGATCGCCGGCTGTCGGATGCGGCGCCTGCGGGACGTGCTCGAGTTTCTCCTCGATCTGGCCGTGCCCGAGACGGCCGAGTCGCCATGAGCGGAACGACCGGGGAAGCCGCCGTCGCCCGCGGCCGGGACCTGGTCTCGCTCTTCCATCCCGACGCTGCGTCGTTCGGCAGTCTCGGCCTGGCCGCCCCCGAGTCGGTCCCCGAAGCCGCCCGGCAACTCCTCGACCATCGCAGCCACATGACGGTGGCCATGGAGCGGTGGCACGGGCCGGTGCGGCTGCGGGTCGTGGATCGCGGCGAGGACTCCGCAGGCCGCTATGCTCGGGAGATTCTCCTGCTGGCGGCCGACGGCCGCGTCGTGCAGCATGGGATCGTGCGGATCGACTTGCGGCGACTGGCGGCCGAGATCGCCGCGGCGATCCGCGGCGAGTCGATCCCGTTGGGGCGAATCCTGATCGACGCCGGCCTGCTTCGCGACGTGCACGACGTGGCGCTGCTCGAGATCCACCCGGGCCCGCACCTGCGGCGGCTGTTCGGCACCGGCACCATGACGCATGGTCGGGTGGCTACCATCGATCTCGACGGGGTGCCCGCCGTCGAACTGCTCGAGATCATCGCGTCCGGCTCCCTTTCCTCTCCCGGGGGCGGCGCGGGCTGAGCGAACCCGGCGGGCCGGGATTTTCACAGGTTTCAGCGGACGGGCGCAAAGGCTTGCGGCCGTGGTAGTTACGGTGATCGAGTCGATATTGACTCACTGCGCAAGCCATCTGTAGAGTTGGGGCGTCTGGCAAGGATGGTCCGCAGGGACGCGGTTGGTGGAACTGGATTCCCCCTTCCCTCCCCTGCCCGCCTCAGCGGCCCTTCCGCCCGGCAGGATGTTCCGGTTTTCCGGTGCCACGCGTGGGCATGGAGTGCGACGCGAGTGGCGCCCGCTGGGTAACCGGGGCATTCAACGTGACCGATTCGTGGCAAGGAGGCCTAGGCGGTGCGGGTTCCCTTCTTCGGTGAAGAGACTCGGCCGTCGTTTTGACTAGCCCACCACGGCTAGGGAGAGGGTGGTAAGGCACATGCAGAAGACCGTGTATACGACCGGCGAAGCCGCCAAGATCTGCAAGGTGAGTCAGCAGACGATCATTCGCTGCTTCGACTCCGGACAGTTGAAGGGATTCCGCGTGCCGGGCAGCCGGTTCCGCCGCATCCCCCGCGACCAGTTGTTCATGTTCATGCGGGACAACGGGATCCCCACCGACGCCCTCGAGAGCGGGCGGCGGAAGATCCTGGTCGTGGACGACGATCAGGATCTCGTCGAGCTGATCACCGACGTGCTCGAGCGGGACGGCCGCTTCGAGACGCGGAGCGTCAACAACGGCTTCGATGCCGGGATGATGGTCAAGGACTACCGGCCCGACCTGATCGTGCTCGACGTGATGCTGCCCGACATTAACGGCAAGGAAGTTTGCCAGCGGGTCCGCAGCGACTCGACCATGGACGACGTGCGGATCATCTGCATCTCGGGCATGTGCGAGCCCGATAAGATCGAGGACCTCAAGGCCTCGGGCGCCAACGAGTTCCTGCAAAAGCCGTTCGAGGCCGAGGTGCTCGTGGATCGGATCTGCGGCCTGCTCGACATCGAGACGGGTGTGGCCGGCTCCGGCTCCTGACCCGCCCCTGCGCAACGTCATTCAGACCGCCCGCGTCCCGCCCCGGGACGCGGGCGGTCGCATGTTCACCCCGGGCTCGAGAAACCGCACCGCATGAAACCTGACGGCCCCGTGCCGGGCATGCCGGCGACCGCAGCCGATTCGGGCCTGGCCCTCGCCCTGCCCGGCGGCGTGGCGCTCTTGCCGATCTCGGCCGGCGGCTGCTTGGCGGTCGCGCGAGCCATCGTCGCGGGACTGGCGGCCGACCGCGGGCGGCTGGCGGCCGCCTGGAAGCTTGCCGGAGAGGATCCGGCCGTCGCCGCCTGGCTGGCCGCGGTGGGACCAGGCACGGCGCTCGCCGATCCGGACCAGGCCGGGCAGGTCGTGACTCGCCTCCGGCAGGCGCTGGTGGAGTCGGCCCGCCCGACGCCAGCCCGCGGTGACGCGGCCATGGCCGGCCTGCTGCTGGACGCGCTCGCCGCGGCCGAGACCCACCACGCGCTCGCCGCGCGGTTCGAGGAGCGGGTGGCCGAGGCCCGCCTGGAGTCGCTGCGCGAGCTCGCCTACGGAGCGGGGCATGAGATCAACAACCCGCTGGCCAACATCACCGCCCGGGCCCAGGCCCTGCTGCTCGACGAGCGCGAGCCGGAGCGGCGGCGGCGGCTGGCGACGATCGTGGACCAGGCCTTCCGGGCCCGCGACATGATCGGCGGATTGATGCTGTTCGCCCGACCGCCGAAGCCCGAGCTGGCGGAGACGACGATCGAGGACATGATCCGGCCGGTGATCGAGGGCCTCGCTTCCCGTGCGGCGGCCCGCGGCATCCGCCTGGAATACAGCCCCGCGGCCGCGCCGGTTCGGCTGCGGGTCGACGCGACGCAGGTGGGCGAAGCGGTGCGGATGCTGGCCGTGAACGCGGTCGAGGCCGTCGACGACGGAGGCCGGGTACACCTCGAGTCGCGGGGTGAATCCTTCGCTCCCCGGGCGCGGATCATCGTGGAAGACGACGGGCCGGGCATGAGCCCGGAGGCGGCCGCCCGGGCCTGCGACCCTTTCTACAGCGGTCGCGAAGCGGGCCGGGGCATCGGCCTGGGGCTGCCCAAGGCCCGCCGGCTGATCGAGTCGAGCGGGGGCAGCCTGGTGATCGAGTCACGGCCGGGCCGCGGCACCCGATGCATCGTCGATCTGCCCACCGCCCCGGCCCCGGCGCAGCCCGTGGTCTGCTGAGACGCGAGAGAAACGCCGCCGAAGCGGGTGCGGGGCGTTTCGAGAAACCCGCTCCGTGACGCCCGGTTCGGCCCTCCCGAGGCTCACGAGTAAGTGCCTGAAACGGCTTGTTTTTGGCCGCTTGACAATTTTTGGGGGGGTGGGAGTAAGATACGAGTGCTCCTGGGGAGCATCGGTTTGTTCGCGTTCCCTGGAGTTTCCCCGGGGTTTTGGGTCGTTCTCCCAAAGGTACACGTCATGCACCACAACAAGAGCCTCCTGATTCCACCCGGCGGCACTTCCCGCTCGCCGAGTTCTTTGTGCGGTTCCGTTTCGCGTCTTGGAGCCTCGAGACCCATGAATGCCTCCCGCTCGAGTCCGCTCGTTGCCCGCCCCGCGGCCCGTGCCGCCGCGGTCGCGGCCGCCGTCCTCCTGGCCGCCGGCTCGGCGGCCGGCCAGACCAGCCCGATCACGAGCGACACGACGATCAACTCGTCGGTGTCATTCGCTTCCGGCCTGATCGTCGGCGGTACGTCGCCCGGACCGACGCTCACGATCGACTCGCCCGCCGTCATCTCAATTGGCGGGTCCGTCGAACCCTTTTATGTTGGCACTAACAGCAACCCCTTCGCCACGGTGATCCAAAACGGCGGGTCAGTAACCGTCGACGGAACGACGAGTTCTGGGATGGTTCTGGGGGTGAACTCGAGTGTTAACACTCAATATACGGGCTCGGCCTCATACACGCTCAACAGCGGCTCGCTCACGCTGGGCGCAATCGGTGACACCACAGCCGGAGGCTACCTCTCTATCGGTCGCTCCTCCAACGCCGCGTTTACGCAAACTGGCGGCACGATCACCGCCTATCGCACAGGTGCCGTGTTGGTCATGGGGCTTGTGAACAGCGGAACGGGGAGTTACGAAATCTCGGGAGGCACGTTTGAAGGGATCGGCGCGACGGACGTTAGCAACGCCGGTTTGCGAATCGCCGAACGCCTGAATCTCAGCGGCGGGCAGGGCACGCTCACGATCAGCGGTGGCACAGTGGCGATTGAGCAGGGCAATACCTGGCTGACCAGAGAAGGGTCCAGCACTGCAACCGTCAATCTCACCGCCGGCACGCTGGCCTTGAACGGCAACGTCACCCGCGGAGTCCCGAATAGCGGAACCGCGCCCGGTACCGTCGCCTTCACCCTCGGCGGCGGCACGCTGCGGCCCTACGACGAGAACTTGGTCGTGGGCCCGACGACGGCGGCCAACACCGCGGCCTTCAATATCACGCTCGCCTCCAGCACCACGTCCACGATCACGGGCGTCGGCTGGAAGACGGGCAGCATTCATGCCGTCACCATGGACACGCCGCTCATCGGGACTGGCAACATCGACTTTGCCGGCGGCACGGTCACGCTCGCGGCGGCGAACACCTACTCGGGCACCACGACGATCTCCGGCGGCACGCTCGCGCTCGGGGCGAGCGGCTCGATTGCCAGTAGCTCGCTGATCGACATCCGCTCCGGCGCGTTTTTCAACGTGGCGAGCGTGTCGGGGGGCTTCTCGCTGGCGAGCACGCAGACGCTCGGGGGCCGCGGCACCCTCACTGGCGCTGCGACGTTCGCCGACGGGTCGAAGCTGGCCTTCGACGCGACTGGTCCGCTGATCGCCGCCAACACGCTCTCGTTTGCAAACTTCGGGATCGGTAGCCTGGCCGACGTGAACTGGGATTCCCTCGACCTCAACTCGCCCTACACGCTCATCGACGGCGACCAAAACTTCACCTCGGCGGGATTGCTCAACTTCGGAGAGTCCAGCAAGACCCCCGTCGGGACGAACCGGCAGGCCTACTTCCAGGCTCCCGGCGACGGCACCAGCCTCCAACTCGTGGTCGTGCCCGAACCGGCCGTGCTTCCGCTGGGCGGCCTGGCGATCGCCGCCGCGGCCTGGGCGCTACGTCGCCGGGCCGCGGTGCGGTAGCACGGAGGATCTTTCCGCGGCGGGCTGCCCCGTTTGATCGACTCATTTCTTCAGCGGTGCGATTGCCGCTGTAGCCGATGGCGAGTGTCATGACGGCCCGTCTGGTCACCGGCCGACTGACCGTCGCCCGGTTCGGCCTCGAGTGGCCCGCTGACCGCGCAGGCACCGCAGCCGCGCAGTGACCGCTGACGCTGCGGCTGGCTTCCTCCAGCGCACGAAGACGCAGCCGGAATCCGGCGGCTCTCCGGCGGGAAAGCCGCACGGGATGGCGGCGGGATATGCTGTGCGGGTCGAAAGGAGGCCTCCACATGATCCGCATCGGTCTGCTGCATCGAGCCGTCGTGCTCGCGTCGCTCGTTTCCGCGTCGATCACGGCCGCCGACGAAAACCGCCTGCCGCTGAACGTCGTCTTCATTCTTGCCGACGACCTCGGCTGCCGCGATCTCGGTTGCTACGGCAGCACGTTTCACGAGACACCCGCCATCGACGAGCTGGCCCGCGAGGGCGTCCGTTTCACGACCGCCTATGCCGCCTGTCCTGTCTGCTCGCCGACGCGGGCGAGCATCCTCACGGGCCGCTATCCCCAGCGGACGGGGGTCACCGACTGGATCGGCGCACCGCAGCCGGCCGCCTGGAACCGCAACACGCCCCACCTCCCGGCGGCCTATGCGGAGAAACTCGCGCTCGGGGAGCAGACGCTCGCCGAGCGGCTGAAGGCCCGTGGCTATGCCACGTTCTTCGGTGGCAAATGGCACCTCGGCGGCGAAGGCTTCATGCCGGAAGATCAGGGATTCGACGTGAACTTCGCCGGCGGTGGAAACGGCATGCCGTTCGGCCCCGGCAAGTTTTTCACTCCCTACGGCCTGCCGAATCTGTCCGACGGCCCGCCGGGCGAGCATCTCTGCGAACGGCTGGCGAGCGAGGCCGCGACGTTCATCGGCGACCACACGTCGAAGCCGTTTCTGGTCTACCTGCCGCTCTATTCCGTGCACATTCCCCTGATGACGCGGCCGGCATTGCAAGAAAAGTACGAGGCCAAACGGAACGGGCTCGCGTCGAAGGATCGCTTCGGCACGGAGCCGCCGAGACGCGTCCGGCTTACGCAGGATCACGCCGTGTATGCCGGCATGGTCGAGACCTTCGACAACGCCGTCCGCACCGTGCTCGACGCGATCGATCGCCATGGCCTTGCCGACCGCACGCTCGTGATCCTGACGAGCGACAACGGCGGTGTCTCCACCTCCGAGGGCTGGCCCACCTCGAACGGCCCGTTCCGTGCCGGCAAAGGCTGGCTCTACGAGGGAGGCATCCGCGTGCCCGCGATCGCTCGGCTGCCGGGCCGCATCCCGGCCGGGGCAGTGAGCGACGTGCCGATCACGAGCCCCGACTGGCTGCCGACGATCCTCGCGGCGGCCGGCCTGCCGCCGGCGGATGGCGTCGATGGCGCGAACTTGTGGCCAACGATGACGAGCGAGGCCGAGAAGCCGTCACCGCGGCCGCTCTTCTGGCACTATCCGCACTACGGCAACCAGGGGGGCGAACCCGGCGCGGCGATCCGCGACGGCGACTGGAAGTTGATCGAGTGGTTCCACGACGGCCGTTTCGAGCTCTTCCATCTCCTCGACGATCCCGGCGAGACGACAGACCTGGCCGTGCGGGAGCCTGAGCGGGCAGCCGCGCTGCGGGAGCGGCTCCATGCGTGGCAGCGGGAGGTCGGTGCGGTCGCGACGACGCCCAACCCCGCCTACGATCCCGCCGGCCCGGACGGCCGCGGTGACGACGCGCCAAGGGCCACATCCCGCGCCGAGGAGAACCCGACCGCGGGCCGTGACGTCGCGCTTCGCGAACGGATTCAAACGGCCGTCGATCGGGTCTATCCGGCGCTCGTCCGGATCGACGTGGTGACGGAGTCGGGGGGCTCGGGCCGGATGCAGAAGGCCCGCGGCACCGGTTCCGGCGCGATCATCAGCTCCGACGGCTACATCGTCACCAACCACCATGTCGCCGGCCGCGGCAGCCGGATCACCATCCGGATGTCCGACCGCGAGGAACTGCCGGCGACACTCGTCGGCACCGACCCCCTCTCCGACCTCACGGTTCTCAAGTTCGACCCCGGGGCCCGCCGCGACCCGGCGGCCCCGCTTCCGTTCGCCAGCTTCGGCGACTCCGATACGCTCCAGATCGGCGACGTCGTGCTCGCGATGGGCAGTCCCGCGGGCCTCTCGCAGAGCGTCACGCAGGGCATCGTCTCGAACCTCGCCCTGATCCCGCCGGGCGGAGCGTTCCGGATCGAAGGGGAGAGCGTGGGCGAACTGGTCCGTTGGATCGGCCACGACGCGATCATCTTCCCGGGCAACTCCGGCGGCCCGCTGGTGAACCTCGCCGGCGAGATCGTGGGCGTCAACGAGATCGGCGTCGGCAGCCTGGGCGGCGCGATCCCCGCCACCATCGCCAAGGCGGTGACCGAGGAGATCATCGCCACGGGCGGCGTGGCCCGCAGCTGGGTGGGCATGGGCGTGCAGCCGCTCCTCAAATCGCTGGCCGCCGACGAGGGAGTGGTGGTCGGTTCGGTGCTGCCGGGCGGGCCGGCCGAGCAGGCCGGGATCCGGCCCGGCGACCTGATCACGTCGTTTCACGGCACCCCGATTCCCGCGGTCCGGTCGCCCGAGGACCTGCCCGACTTCAACCGGCTGGTGTTCGGCCTGCCGGTGGGGACGGCCGTGACGGTGACGGGACGTCGCGACGGCAGCCCTCGGGAATGGACGATCACCACCGCCGTCCGCGAGCCCTCGCGGCCCAAGGAGGTGGAACTGCAGCCGCTGGGGCTCACAGCCCGCGACATCACCAAGGTGGTGGCGCTCGAGCGGAAGCGGCCCACCACCGCCGGCTCGCTCGTGGTGGGCGTCCGCAACGGCGGCGGCGCGGCCGAGGCCAAGCCCGCCCTCCTCGGCGGCGACATCATCACCAGGCTCGGCACCCGGCCGATCGCCCGGACGGCCGACCTCGTGGAAGCCGTGAACGCGATCAGCGGGCAGTCGAAGGAGCCCACGCCCACGCTCGTGACCTTCGTCCGCGACGCGGAGGAGCTGATCGCCGTGGTCAAGGTCGGCCCGCCCTCGGAGAGCGACCGCGTGGGCAGGCCGCTGCGGCCCTGGCTCGGCGCGCAGACCCAGGTGCTGACGCGGGAGATCGCCGATGCTCTGGGGGTGGCCGGCAAGCAGGGCGTGCGGGTGACGCACGTGGTGCCGGAGTCGCCGGCGGCCCGGGCGGGGCTCGCGGTCGGCGACCTGCTCCTGAAGCTCGACGGCCGCGTGATCCCGGCCAACAGCCCGACCGACACCGAGGTGTTCGACAACCTGGTCCGGCAGTATGCCGTGGGGGCCGAGATCGCTTTCGACGGGCTGCGCGGGGGCGAACCGCTGGCTGCCAAGGCGACGCTCGTCGCGGCGCCCGCCGCCACCGGCGACCTCGACACGTTCAAGGACGAGACGTTCGAGCTCACGGTCCGCGAGTTGCCGCTGGCCGAGCGGCTCGCCGAGCAGCTGCCGGTGGACGCGCCGGGCGTGCGGGTGACCACGGTGCAGCCCAACGGGTGGGCGGCGCTGGCCGGCATCGGTCCCGGCGACATCATCGTCTCCATCGAGGGGCAGGTCGTCCGGACCGTGGCCGACGCCGAACAGCTCCTGACGGGCTTCCGCGAGACGAAGCCGAAGCAGGTCGTGTTCTTCGTCCGTCGCGGCGTGGGCACGGGATTCGCGGAAGTCGAGCCCCGCTGGTAAATCTATTCCCCGGGACGGCCAGCGACCGCTGCCGCCCCCCTTCCTCCCAGGAGCCCGCCCGCGGGCAGTTCGCCATGCTCCGCCCCGTGGTTCGCCTCGCTGTCCTCGGCCTCGCCTCCTTGCCCTTCGCCGCGCCGGCCGACGACTCCGTTCCGGCCCGGGCCCGGGCCGTCTTCGAGCACAACAAGGAGTCGGTCGTGAAGGTCACCGGCGTGGCCCAGGTCCGGCTCTCCGCCGCCGCCGGTCAGGGCCTCAACCTGCCGGAACAGGAGAACAAGGTCCGCACCGACGGCACCGTCGTCGATGACCGAGGCTTGATCGTGGTCTCCCTGAGCGGCATCGACCCTTCGCGGCTCATCGATGGCCGCGAGGCCAACTCGCCGATGGGGCGGATCAAGGTCGACGCGTCAGCCACGCTCAAGGAGCTCGAGATCATCCTCGGCGACGGCACCGAGATCCCCGCCACGATGGTCTTCAAGGATGCCGACCTCGACCTGGCGTTCGTCCGGCCGAAGGCCGACGCCCCCGAGGCGAAGGGCGTGACGTTCGACCCCGTCGACCTCGCCGCGGCGGGCACCGCGGAAACGGCCGACTACACGGTCACGGTGGGGAGGCTCGAGGAGATCTTCAACAACGAGCCGGCCCTGCTGCCGGGACAGGTGTCGGCGGTGCTCGAGCGGCCGCGGCGGCTGTACCTGGGCGCCAACATCGGCCGCGGCTGCCCGATGTTCACGCTGGACGGCAAGCTGCTGGGGATCGGCGGCCTGCGGACGAGCACGATGCAGGGCCAGGGCCTGGTCGTCGTGCCCGCGGCCGAGGTGCAGAAACTCGTGGCCCAGATCCCGACCGGTGACGCGGCCGAGGCGGCCGTCTCGACCGACAGCGCCGCGCCGGCGCCACCCACCCCGGCCGCCCCTTGATGCCGCGGTGGCTGTCGTGGCCGCAGCGACAAGGGCGCAGATGGCGGCGACGAGGGCTTTCGCCGTTAAACTTCCCCCATGTTGCCCCGGGTGACGCCAGGGGCAGCCTGACCACCTGCAGCCGCCTGGCCGTCGCGACGCCGGGCGGCTTCGTCCCTTGTCGCTGCGGTGCATTTTCTCGTATCCTCCTCGGGCGAAAACCGGAAATCGGCACAGGGCGATGGATCGCCGAACACTGCCGCTCCACAGGGATGGTTGCATGAGTTTCACCGGATCCGAAGCGGGCCTTGCGGGCGAGACCGATCGTGGGATCGACGTGGCCCCTCCGCCGGCGCGGCGCGCCGGCCGACGCCTGCCCCGAGACTGGAGCCCAGCGGAACAAGCCGCGGCCCCCTCGGACACTGCCGATGCAGCCGCGACCGCTCGGCTTGCCGCTCCGACCACCGACTGGCTGCGGCAGCGGCAGGCCGCCGACGGCCACTGGCGCGGCCCGCTCGAGGGCGACACGATCCTGGAGAGCGAATACCTGCTCCTCCTCGCCTGGGCCGATCGCCTGACGGGGCCGGTCGTGGCCGCCGCCGCCCGGCGGATTCTCGCCGAGCAGTTGCCGGCCGGCGGTTGGGCCATCTATCCGGGCGGCCCGGTGGACGTGAGCGCCAGCGTCAAGGCCTACCTCGCGCTCAAGCTCACCGGCCACGATCCCGAGTCGCCGCCGCTGCGCCGGGCCCGGGCGGCGATCGCCTCCGCGGGCGGCCCCTGGGCGGTCAACAGTTTCACCAAGTTCTACCTCGCGCTCTTGGGTCAGATGGCCTACTCGGCCTGCCCCGCCGTGCCGCCCGAGATGGTGCTCCTGCCCGACTGGTTCCCGGTCAACCTGCACCGCGTGTCGGCCTGGTCGCGGACGATGATCGTGCCCTTGTCGCTGATGTGGGCTTTCAAGCCGGTCCGCCAGATCCCGCCGGCCCGCGGGATGGCCGAGCTGTTCGCCGACTCGCCGGGCGGGACCACACCGGTCCGCGAGGGAGGCTGGGCGGTCTTCTTTCGCGGCGTCGATCGGATCATGAAGGCCTGCGAGGCGGTCGGCTTCGTGCCGCTGCGGGCCCGGGCCGTGCAGGCCTGCCGCCGCTGGATGCTCGAGCGGTTCGACGGCAGCGACGGCCTGGGGGCGATCTTCCCGCCGATCGTGTGGAGCATCATCGGGCTGCGGGCCCTCGGCTGCGACGACGATTCGCCCGAGGTCCAGGAAGGCTGGCGGCAACTCGAGCGGCTGGTTGAGCGGGAGGCCGATGGCTCGGTGCGGGTCGAGCCCTGCCGTTCGCCCGTGTGGGACACGGCGATCACCGTGATCGGGCTGACGGAGGCCGCGGGTCTGCCGGGGCACGCGACGCCGACCGAAGACCGGGCCGCCGCCGCCCGCGGGGTCGATTGGCTGCTCGACAACGAACTGCGGCTGGCCGGCGACTGGACTCGCGGCCTGCCGCCCGAGCACCAGGTGCCCCCGTCGGGCTGGTGCTTTCAATATGCCAACCGGTTCTATCCCGACGTGGACGACACCGCGATGGTGCTCGTGGCCCTGGCGACCTGGCGGCGGGAGATGCCGCCGAGCGACGACCCCGCCGCGCGGCGACGGGCCGCGCGGGTGGACGCGGCGATCGCCCGGGCCCGCTGCTGGCTCGCGGCGATGCAGAGCGCCGACGGCGGCTGGGGCGCGTTCGATCGCGACAACGACCTGGAGTTGCTCTGCAAGGTGCCCTTCGCCGACCACAACGCGATGATCGACCCCAGCACGCCCGACATCGCCGGGCGGGTGCTGGAAGCCTTTGGCAAGACGGGCTGGCGAGTAGGCCACCCGGCCGTCGATCGCGGCGTGGCGTATCTGCGGCGGACCCAGGAGGCGACCGGCTGCTGGTTCGGCCGCTGGGGCGTCAACTACATCTACGGCACCTGGCAGGCGCTCGAGGGGCTGCGGGCCGTGGGCGTGGGAGGGGACGACCCGCTCGTGAGCCGGGCAGCCGAGTGGCTCGAGGCGCACCAGCAGCCCGACGGCGGCTGGGGCGAGTCGCCCGAGAGCTACGCCGACCGCGATCTGGCCGGGATCGGCCCCGTCACGGCCTCGCAGACTGCCTGGGCGATCAAGGGGCTGGTGGCGGCGGGCCGGGCCGATTCAACCGCGGTCGCTCAGGGCATCCGCTGGCTCGCCGACCGGCAGGAGCCCGACGGCTCGTGGCAGCAGCGGGAGTTCACGGGCACCGGCTTCCCGCTCGTCTTTTATCTTCGCTACCACTACTACCCGATCTCGTTCCCGCTTCTGGCGGTCGCCCGGGTGGCAGCGGCGACGGGCCGGGAAGGATGGCGGGCATGAGCGTTCCCGTCGGGCAGATGCTGGCGGTGCTGCGGCACGTGGCCGTGCAACGGCTGCGGGGCAATGCCCGCTACCCGCTCGTCTTGATGCTCGAGCCATTGTTTCGCTGCAACCTGGCCTGCGGCGGCTGCGGCAAGATCCAGCATCCGGCCGAGATCCTCCGCTCGCACCTCACGCCGGAGCAGTGCTTCGCGGCGGTGGACGAGTGCGGGGCTCCGATGGTGTCGATCCCCGGCGGCGAGCCGCTCCTGCATCCGCAGATCGAACAGATCGTGGAGGGGATCGTGGCCCGAAAGCGCTACCTCTACCTCTGCACCAACGCGATCAAGCTCGAGGAGATGCTGCCCCGCTTCCGACCGTCGCCCTACCTGGCCTTCTCGGTGCACCTCGACGGCCCGAAGGAGGAGCACGACCACGCCGTCTGCCGCGCGGGCGTGTACGACATGGCCGTGTCGGCGATCCAAGCCGCCCGCCGGGCTGGCTTCCGGGTGACGACCAACTCCACGCTGTTCGCAGACGCCGATCCAGAACGCTACCGCAAGTTCTTCGACGACGTGATGGCGCTGGGCGTCGAGGGGATGATGATCTCGCCGGGCTACTCCTACTCCAAGGCTCCCGATCAGGATCACTTCCTGCCCCGGGAGCGGAGCCAAAACCTGTTCCGCCGGATTCTGGATGGCGGCCCGCGGCGCTGGCGGTTCAACCAGTCGCCCGTGTTTCTCGAGTTCCTGAAGGGTAACTGGGATCTCGAGTGTCGCCCCTGGGGCACGCCCACCTACAACCTGTTCGGCTGGCAGCGGCCCTGCTACCTGCTCGACGAGGGCTACGCCAAAACCTTTCGCGAGTTGATGGAGGAGACCGACTGGGACGGCTACGGCCGGGCCAGCGGCAATCCCAAGTGTGCCGACTGCATGGTGCACTGCGGCTACGAGCCGGCGGCGGTGGAGGCCACCTTCGGGTCGCTCGGCGGTCTCTTGGCCACGGCCCGGCTGATGTTTTTCGGGCCGCCGAAGGCGAAGCCGGCCGACCTGCCCGGGCCGGCTCCCGCGGCCGTGGGCCTGCGGCTCCAGCCCAACGGCCTGCCCGCCCTGCCGGTCATCGACCGCGTGGGCTGACCTGCCCGGCGAAGGCTACAGCCCCTGCTCCCGCACGAGCCGGGCCGCGTCGAGCGCCGCCCCGCGGGCCCCGGCCGTATCGCCGGCCGGCATGACATGGATCGGCAGGTCGGCCTGCTCCTCCCGCTGCGTCGGCATGCCGGCACGAATTTCCCCGACGAACCAGCCGCGGAAGGCCTCGTCAGTCTCCACGGCGCCGCCCCCGACGATCAGGGCGTCGGGATCGAACACGTTGATCATCTCGTCGAAGAACAGCCCGAGGGCCCGGGCCTGAACCTGGAAGATCGCCCGACACATCGCGTCGCCCCGCTCAGCCAGACCCCGCACCTGCTTGGCGGCCTCGCCGATCTCCGCCACGGCGGCGAGCGGATGCCCGGGGTTGCGGGCGAGAAAGTGCGGCAGGAGCGAGCGGCGGATGGCCGTCAACGAGCAGAGCGACTCGAGGTCGCCGGTGCGGCCGCAGTTGCACGCGGGTTCGAGCCCGTCGAGGCCGGGAATGGACTGCCAGGGGATCAGCACGTGGCCCAGTTCGCCACCGAAGCCGTTGCGGCCGGTGACGACCCGGCCGCTGGTGATCACGCCGCCGCCGAGGCCCGTGCCGATGATCGCCGACACGCTGGTGGCCTGGTTTTCCGAGCCGAACACGGAAGCGTGGCCCCAGAGCGCGGCGGCGTTGCCGTCGTTGAGATACGTGACCGGCAGCCCGAGCCGGGCCTCGAGGCCGGCACGGATGTCGTAGCCGGCCCATTCGGGATGGACGAAGTTGGTCGAGCCGCGGCGGCTCAGCACGCCGGAGGCGCTGGCCGGGCCGGGAGTGTCGAGCCCGGCGGCCACGAGTTTCGAGACCGGGATGCCGGCCCGCCCGGCCGCCAGCTCGAGGCCGGCGACGATCTGCCCCAGGCAGACACCGGGCCCCTCGACGCTGCGGGCGGGATGTTCGCACAGCCCCTGGATCAGGAACTGGCCCCGTTCGTCGAGGAACGTGTAGTTGATCGCCGTGCCGCCGAGATCGATCCCGGCGACGACTTTTTCAGCGGGTGACACCTGGAAACTCTCCCCAGATCCGGAACTCAAGGTGGTGAATCCTGCCCGATCGCGGTCGCTCAGGAAAGAGCGGCCGCCAACTGCCGACCCTGATGGCGTCAGGCCCCGGCGGCAAACCCCCGCTTGATCCGGGCGGTGATGGCCCGCAGCCCGCGGGCCCGGAGCATGCCGAGCACGTCGGCGAGCCCGATCCGCTCGACCAGGTCCTCGGGGATCTCGGCCACCTCCGCGGCCGGCCGGCCTGCCACGACCCCGCGCAACACCGCCACGAAGCCCTTCACCGTCGGCGCTTCGGGAGCAACATCGGCCACCAGGGTCGCGCCGCCGTCGGCCGCCGTCGTCATCCAGAGGAAGACCGGCGTCTGACACTCATGGATCCGCCCTTCGGCGGCGGCCTTCCTGGCCTGATAGTCGGCCGGCAGTGGCGGCAGGCCGGCGGCGTATTCGACGAGCAACTCCAGCTTCTCGCGGCCGTCGAGATCGGCGAACTCCGCCACCACTTCCTCGATCCGCGACCCGACGTCGCTCATGTCAGGCGTCGGCCGTCGCCGCGGCGGAAGCGACCCCGCCCGGCTCGGCCCCCTTGGCGATCGGCACCCGGACGCAGTTGCCCCACTCCAGCCACGAGCCGTCGTAGTTCTTCACGTTGCCGAACCCGAGCAGATAGGTGAGCACGAACCAGGTCAGGCTCGACCGCTCGCCGATCCGGCAGTAGGCGATCGTGGGCGACCGCCGCTTCATCTTCAGCTCCTTGATGTAGAGCTTCTCGAGGTCCTTGGCGGTCTTGAAGGTGCCGTCGTCGTTGCAGTTCATCGGCCAGGGCACGTTGAGGGCTCCCGGCACGTGGCCGCCGCGGACGGCGCC
>JBIIYH010000190.1:0-5502 GCA_044346905.1 Pirellulales bacterium | reverse complement strand
GGAACCGCTTTCCGGGCCGGGGCAGCCTCGGGAGGCGGGAGCAACCGGCTCACGAGCCGCT
Source organism: Pirellulales bacterium (assembly GCA_044346905.1). Classification (GTDB taxonomy): domain Bacteria; phylum Planctomycetota; class Planctomycetia; order Pirellulales; family UBA1268; genus QWPN01. The sequence goes on along the minus strand of JBIIYH010000190.1, from coordinate 5,441 downwards.
CAGCAGTCGGGCAACGCTTGCGGAAGTGCCATTGACCGGGCTATCCTTTCAGGAGGAGCAGCAGGTCGTCGGTCACGAGCCTGCTCCCCGAGCCAGGGTTGCGGGGCGAACGGTGCGGCATGCCCGCCCGCTCGCCCTGCGGCAACGGCTCTCCGGGCCGATCCCTGGCCCGGGAGGCCTGGTGCCGGCGGGGTTCTTCCGCCCCGGGAACTCACCAGTCTGACACCGAACCGTCTTCGTATTCCAGACGCGGCGGATCATCGGGCCGCGGGGGGAGTTTCGCGGCCACCTGCTCGTCCAGGTCGCAGCCCAGGCCGGGCTTGTCGGGTAGCAGGGCATAGCCGTCCTGAATGGTGATATCGCCGCCCTGGAACAAGTCGGCACTGACGCCGGCCTTCGCCGGCCGGCGAGTGTTCTCCACGATGACGCAGTTCGTGGTCGCCGCTGCCAGGTGCGCTGCGGCCAGATTGCTCACCGCGCTGGGGGCGACGTGGAGCGCTACGTCGATAAAGTTGGCTTCCGCCAGGGCGGCGATCTTGCGGCACTCCGTCAGTCCGCCGGCCAGGATCACGTCGGGCCGCACATACCTGGCCAAGTGCCCGAACACGATCGGGCGGAAGGCCGTCTTGCCGTACAGGCTCTCACCGAAACCCAGCGGCACGCTGGTGTGCTGGCCGATCCACTTCAGGCTCTCCAGATCGTCGGGCTGGACGGGGTCTTCCAGCATCAGCAGGCGGTACGGCTCGATGGCCTTGGCGTACTCCAGTGCCATCGTCGGGGTGAGCATCCCGTGAGCGTCGTCCATGATGTCCACGTTATCGCCAGCGGCCTCGCGCATGGCTGCGATCAGGGCCACGGCCGTCTTCAAACCCCACGGCCGCTTCACGACCCGGCCCTGCAGGAAGGCCAGCGCGCTCCGGACGGCCGTGAAGCCCTCTGCCGTGGCGGCCTGCACCTGCCCGGCGATCGCCTGGCCTGTGCCGCCTTGCACGTGCACGTACAGGCGGATCTTGCGCCGGGCCGCGCCGCCCAGCAGCCGCCAGATCGGCACGTTCAGGCTCTTGCCCAAAATGTCCCACAGGGCGATGTCGATGGCGCTCAGTGCGGCTGACAGGATCGGCCCGCCCCGGTGCCTCGGCCAGCGCGCCATTTGCTGCCACAACAGCTCGATGTCGCGGGGGTCTCGCCCCACCAAGAGGCGTTCCTGCTCCAGAACGGCCTGCGCCACGGTGGCCGAACGCCCCGAAAGCGACCCCTCGCCCAGGCCCGTCAGCCCGGCGTCGGTATGGACTTTGACGAAGAGCTGCGGGCCAACCAAGAAAGTCTTGACGGCCGTGATCTTCATGGCCTCGGGCTGGGCACCTGTCCGCCCGCCCGCCACGAGGCTGGCCGACGATGGGTCGGGGTCAGCCCCGAGCGTCCGGGCGGGGAAGAACCCGGCTGCCCCGATTCCTGCGACGCAGAGCCCCGTATTCTTGACGAACCCGCGTCGATGCATGATCGGTGCCTCTTTGTCGTGATCGAGACTGTTGCCTGGGTGACGACTCCGGCCTTGCGCAGCGCGTACGACCTGGTAATACGGCGGGAGGGCCGTCTTGTCCATCTTGAAAACTGAAATCCTGGCGTCGCGCGGGTTTCCGTCAATAACACACGGCCTGGGCGGCAGGCGTGACGGTTTCAGGCATCGCTCGAGAGGTGCGGCTACAGCCTCTGAACGGTCGGGGGGATGACGACGCCGGCGGCCCGGCAGGCCGTGGCGCGGCCGCCGGCAACATCCGTCCGCAACAGGAAATGGAAATCGTGATGACCGACCCCGGTCGGCCGCAGGGCCTCGAAAAGGCAGAAGGGACAGACGCCATTGGCTGACAGGCCTGAGAACGCCTGTCTTCTCTGGCCGTGGGCCGCCTTGCGTCCGGCTATGCCTACGATGGATGCGTCCACTCCTGCTCACGCTCCTGCTCACGCTCGGCTCGGTGACGGCCGCCCCGGCCGCTGAGCCGTCTCCGCATGCCGTCGACACGCAGGCGGCCGGCGACACGCCTCCCGCCGCCGCCGCGCTTCCGCGGGGCATGAAGCTGCCCGACGGATTTCGGGTCGTGCTGTTCGCGGCCGAGCCCGACGTCTGCCAGCCGATCGCGCTCACCACCGACACCCGCGGCCGGCTCTGGGTCGTGGAAAACTATTCCTACCCGGAGTGGCGAACCGAGGGCACCGACCGCGTGCTCATCTTCGCCGACACCGATGGCGACGGCCGGTTCGACTCGCGGAAGGTGTTCCTCGACGGCGGCCGCAACCTCACCGGCATCGCGCTCGGCCACGGCGGCGTCTGGCTCACGTCGCCCCCGGAGCTCGTGTTCGTGCCCGACCGCGATCGCGACGACCTGCCCGACGGCCCGGCCGAGCCGATCCTCGACGGCTTCAATGCGGACCGCGTGGGGCACAACGCGGTCAACGGGTTGAGCTGGGGACCGGACGGTTGGCTGTATGGCCGCCACGGCATCCAGGCCAAGAGCGCCGTCGGCCGCCCCGGCACGCCGGCTGGCGAGCGGGTCGTCATCGATTGCAGCATCTGGCGGATCCACCCGACGTCGAAAAGGTTCGACGTGGTGGCGCGGGGCACGACCAACCCCTGGGGGCTCGACTGCGACGACTTCGGCGAGATGATCTTCACCAACAACGTCATCGGCCACCTCTGGCACCTGATCCCGGGCGCGCACTACGAGCGGATGTATGGCGTGGACCCCGAGCCGCACGTCTACGAACTGATGCCGCAGTGCGCCGACCACCTGCACTGGCAGGCCGGCAGTTGGAAAAACTCGCGGGAGCTGGGGGGCCGCGTCGATCCGGCGGACGACGCTCTCGGCGGCGGCCACTCGCACTGCGGCGGGATGATCTACCTCGGCGAGATGTTTCCCGCGACGTATCGCGGCAAGATGTTCATGTGCAACACGCACGGCAAGCGGGTGAACGTCGATCGGCTCGAGGCGGGCCCGCGCGGAATCGTCGGCCGCCACGAGCCCGATTTCCTCGAGGCCTTCGACACCTGGTTTCGCGGGATCGAGCTCGTCAGCGGGCCCGACGGCCGCGTCTGGATCGCCGATTGGACCGACACGGGGGAATGCCACGACCACGACGGCGTGCATCGCACGTCGGGGCGAATCTACACCGTGCTCCACGGCGAGCCGCAGCCGCCACGGCCGCTCGACCTGCAGGCACTGGCCGATACCGAACTGGTGGCCTTGCAGCTGCAGCGGAACGACTGGTTTTGCCGCCGGGCCCGTGAGGTTCTGGCCGCACGGGCGACCGCGGGCCGCGACCTTGCGCCAGCGGCCGCCGAGCTCCGCCGGCTCGCCGAAGCGCATCCCGACCCCACGCGGCGGCTGCGCGGCCTGTGGGCCGCCCATGCGATCGGCGGAGCCGATCCCGACTGGCTGCGGCTGCGGCTCGCCGACGATCATCCATCCGTTCGGGCCTGGGCCCTGCGGCTGCTGGTGGACGACCCGACGGGCAAGGCCGTGGTGAATGGTGAGCCCGCCTGGCTCGGCGACGCGCTCTCAGGCCTTGCGAGCCGCGAGCCCGCCGGGCTCGTGCGGCTCCATCTGGCTGGCGCGCTGGGAAAACTGCCGCATCGCTGGCGGTGGCCGATCGCGGAGTCGCTCGCCCGAAGCCCGGCCGACGCCGATTGGCGGGAGCTCGCGCTGCTCGTCTGGTATGGCCTGCGCGGCCCGGTCGCGGAGGATCCGACCCGCGGCGCGCGGCTCGCGGCCGAGACACCGCTGCCCACGCTGCGGCGGCTGATCGCCCGCAGGCTCGCCTTCGACGCCGATCGGTCGGCCGCCTGCGCCGAGGCGGTCACGGCGCTGCTCGCGGCGACGGGGAATGACGCCGCGCGGCGGGCCGACGTGACGGCCGGCATCACGGCCGCCCGGGAGGGCCGCGCGAAACTGCCGCTGCCCGCGAGCCTGCTCGCGGCCGTGGCCGCGGATCCTGCCCTGGCGCGGTTCGCGAAGCCGCGCGTGGAGCCGGTGCCGAAGCCGCAGGATGCCGCGGCCGCCGCCACCGCCGCCGAGCTTGCGCGGTTGCAGGCCTCCGGCCCCGCCACGCTCGCGGCCCGCCGCGCGGCGATCACGATGTGGCGCGAGAAGCTCACGCCCGACGAGCTCTCGCGGGCCGACCGGTCCGCCGGCCGCGTCGTCTGGCGGCAGCGGTGCGGCACCTGCCACGTGCTCTTCGACGAGGGGGGCAACGTGGGCCCGAACCTGACCGGCTCCGGTCGGGCCGAGACCGACTACGTGATCCTGAACGTGCTGGATCCGAGCGTGGTCGTGCCGGAGGCCTGGCGGCTCACGCAGGTGATCACCGCCGACGGCCGCGTGCTCGCCGGGGCGGTCGCGGCCTCCGACGACCGCACGCTCACGCTCCGGACGACGGCCGGCGAGATCCAGCTCGACCGCGAGGAGATCGACGAGCTGATCACGCGGGAGCAGTCGGTGATGCCCGAGGGGCTGTGGAACGGCCTCAGCGAGGAAGAAGTCCGCGATCTCGTGGCCTACCTCGCCTCGCCCGGGCAAGTGCCGCTGCCCGCGCCGTGAGCGTGAAAAAGGTGTCAGGAACCTTTTTCATCTCCTCCTGGACTTCAACCCGGCTTTCCGCACATCTCGCGCGAGATTTGTCTGAATAACTGGCCCTGTTGATGCTTCAGCGGCCATAGGTCGCGGGGTTCATACCGCAGAGTTTCATGAGCCTGCGTTGGATGCGGTTCGGCTCGGTGACGATGACTTCGTCCGGCCGGCCACGGCGGATCAGCGTGTGCTGCTGGATGGGCTCGAGCACGTCGACGATGCGGCGTGCCGTCGGCCGCCTACAAGGCCGGCCCTCCGGGTACAGCGGCAGGCTGTCGAGTTCGAGCCGCTTCATGGCCTGCCGTGCTTGCCGTTCCAGGAGAGCCTCGACGAGCAGCACGAAGAAGTACACGGCCAAGATCGCCTGGATGCGCCGGACACTCTTGAGGCAGACGGGAGCCACGAAAAAGTCGGTCTTCAGTTGCGAGAAGCGGTTTTCGATATCCGGCTGACGCTTGTAGGCATGAAGTACCTCCAGCGGCGTCATGTCCTGCACGTTGGTGACCAGCGGAAAGACCCCGTCACAGACCGCATTCTCGGCGATGCGGAGTTGGTCGATGACGGTCGTGATGGCGAAGCGTGTGGCGACGCGCGTGACGCATCGTGTGGTCTTTCCAGGCCGGCCCTTGTGCTCCTGGCGGTACTGCTCCAGGGCGAGTTCTTGATCTCGCACCGCACCCAGCCGCCGGCGCTAGCCGTTGCGAAAGCCGTGAATCCGCTGCACGCCGTAGTGGAAGGTCAGCTCCATCACGAGCCCGCGGATCACGTCGTTGATCCCTGGGCAGAGCCCACCACAGGTCACGACGCCCACCCGCAGCT
>JBIIYH010000189.1:0-5504 GCA_044346905.1 Pirellulales bacterium | reverse complement strand
CCTGCTGCTCGTCCGCCTGCAGGGCATTCTCACGCCGGCGGAAACCAGCCTCGCAGCGGTGCAGCCTCCGGAAAAAGGCCGGGACATGCTCAAAAACGTCCGCACGTACATGCTTGAAACCTCCCGCCCGCGGATCGACGCAGTGATCCAGCAATCGACAAGCCTGCGGTGCGTCAGCATGCACCACGACATCAGCACGATCACGGGCGAGGAAGTGTTTGTGTTCACGCTTTCAGGCGAGATGAATCTGCGGGACACGAAACGGAAGTGAGCAGCGGGGCCGCACAGCGACCGCTGCGACGGCCCGCCGCGGCACCAGCGCGGCGCATGTTCCGATTGGGCATTTGCCTTTCGGGTTTCGCCCGCGTACTCTGAAACTGAAGGCGTGCGTCGGTCGCCATAGGCGGCCGAGTCCGCACTTCGCACCGTGACCGGTCGTGCCGGACGGACATGTCGGAAGACGAGTTGGCGAGCAGTTCGGCCCACGCCGAAAGGTTCGTCGCAGCGTAAGCCGGCTCGGAAACAAGCCCTTTCGGGGGCTCGTTCCCGAGTCGGCTTTTTTTGTTGACAGAGGTCGGGTGACTTTGGGAAAGGCCGCCCCTCATGCTGGTGCTCACGCGGAAGAAGCGACAGACGATCGTGATCGGCGATCCTGGAGGCGGGGCCCCGTTGCTGCTGATCACCGTGCTCGAAGTGGCCCGCGGCCGGGTCCAGATCGGCTTTACGACGACCGCCGGCAACACCGCGGCCGTTCCGATTCAACGGGGCGAGATGTGGACAGGGGGCGTGGAGCTGGCGGGTGCCACATGCCAGACGAACGGCGACGGGGCGGCCGGCAGCAAGGTGTCCGCGTCCCTCGGCAGCCGATTGGATGATGCGGCCAGGGTGCCCGGCGACTCGTGTCCTCCCGCGAGCCCGACGAGCCGCAGCATGCACGACATCGTGGCCATGGCACGGTCGAGGCAGCGGCCCGCAGAGCCGGCCATCGTCGAGCCTGAACTGGTCGCCGCGGGCGGTCTGCGCTGATTCCCGATTCGCGTGTGGAGGGCTGGTTGGGGGAGCCTTCAGTGTGCCATCCCGGGACGCTCCCGCAGCGGCGGGGCCGGGCAGGCGCGGACGTAGTCGAGCACGTCGGTCAGCCTCGCCGTGGCCAGGGCCAGGCAGGAGTCGGCGCCCCCGTAATACATCTGGATCATGCCGCTGGCCTCGTCATGGATCCAGCCGCAGGGGAAGACCACGCCGTTGACGTCTCCCTGCCGCTCGTAGGGCATCTCCGGCGCGAAGATCCAGTCGTCGCTGCGCCGCAGCACCCGCCAGGGCTGCTCCAGGTCGAGCAGCGCCAGGCCCAGCCGGTAGAGGCAGCCGCCGGGAGTGTGCCGCACGCCGTGATAGAGCAGCAGCCAGCCCTCCGGCGTCTCGAGGGGCGTGGGGCTGAGGCCGATTTTGTTGGCGTCCCACCAGGGCCCGCGGCGGGCATGCAGCAGCACGTGGTGGTCGCCCCAGTGCCGCAGGTCGGGCGAGAAGGAAAGCCAGATGTGGGCCCCGGAACTGCCCGCGGACACGGGTCGATGAATCATCGCATAGCGATCGCCGAACCGCCGGGGAAAAATCGCGGCGTCCTTGTCCTCCGGGGGCATCACCGGCCCGAGGCGGGTGAACGACTTGAAGTCGGCCGTGGAGGCCAACGAGACGAGCGGCCCGATCGCCGAGAAGGCGGTGTAGGCGATGATCCACTCCTGCCGATCCTCGACCCAGGTGACGCGGGCGTCCTCCACACCCCAGGCCTCTTCGGCGTAGTTCACCGGATCGGCCGGGAACGAGGGTTGCTCGTCGATGCGCCAGCCGGAAACCCCATCGGCACTGCGGGCCACGCTGAGATGGGAATGGCCGCGGCGATCCTCCGCCCTCACCAGGAGCAGCGTGGTGCCGTCGATCCGGCAGGCGCCGGCGTTGAACACGGTGTGGACCGGATACGGCCAGTCGTTGGCCGTGAGGATCGGATTCCGCTCATGGCGCCGAAAGAGTTCGGGATAGTGCTGCGGCTTCTCGCGGAGCGTCATGGGCCGGGTGTTCCTGGGGCGGAGGGGACGGGGGACGGGGGCCGAGGGCGATCTCATCGTCGGTGCAGTACAGCTTCCGGGTCGCGATACCCAGCCAGCGGGCCCAGAGGGCCGCGAGCGTCGACTCGGCCCCCTGATTGAGGTTCAGGCCGTCGGGCTGCAGGCCGTCGCAGCAGCCGCCGGTGAGCGGATCGAAGAGGGCCAGCCCCAGGCTGTTACGCCCCTCGAACCAGCCGAGCGCCCTGAGGAACGTGGCCCGATGGCCGGCCTCCGCGCGAACCGCGCAGGCGGCGAGCGCCGCCTCGGCCATCGTCGAGGCTTCCACCGGTTGCTGATCGTAGGGCGATTTGGACTCGCCCCGCGGGTACCAGTCGCAGTTGCCCACCGGCCAGAACAGGCCGTTGGTCGTCGTCTCGCGGACCAGGAAGCCGAACGTCTGCTCGGCGACCGTCATGAACGGGCCGTCTGGCCAGCGTTCAGCCGCCGCAAACAGGCTGTGCGGCAGCACGGCATTGGCATAGGTCATCCGCGACTCGAACCACGGCCACTCCGGCCGGTGCGACCGCTCGTAGGCGTCGGTGAGCCGCAGCGCAGCCTGCTTGGCGACGGCCTCGAGCCCGCGGGCCAGCGGGACGTCGGCCTTCCAGAGATGCGACCAGGCCATGATCAGATAGGCCTGGGCCCGCAGGCTGCGGAGTTCGGCCAGCGTCGGCAGGACCGTCTTGATCAGTTCCCCGGCCACCGCGCGGAAGCTCTCGGGCAGCCGGCTGCCGAGCACCTCGGCCAGCGCGAGCACCGCCTGCCCCTGGCAATCGCAGGTGCCGGTCGTGTCGAGCCAGTCCCGTTGGTAGCCGAGAAAGTTGTGGAAGCCCTTCACCGGGCAGCGGGCGTGCTCCAGGAAACTCAGGTAGCAGGTGATTCGAGCCAGCATGCGGTCGTCGGGATGCCGGCCCCACAGCCTGGTGCAGAGCCGCAGGGCACGGGCGTTGTCGTCGGTCGTGTAGCCGCTCTCGCGGCGCGGAATGCCGTAGATCGCGTGCTGGATGAGCCCGGTCGAATCGGTCATGCGATCGAGGTGGGCAAGCGGCATGTCGGCGGCGTGGTTCATCGGGTGCCTTCCTGGAGGGCGGGGGGACGGGGACCGCCGGCTGCGGCCCACGGGGCGTGCGGACTCTTCCGGCGCTCCGCCGCGGCGACCTGCCGGAAGAGGGTGTGGTAGCTGCGGCCCACACTGGGCCAGAACATCGGCCGCACGTGGCGGTAGGCCCGCCGGCGGGTCTGTTCCCGGAGCCGGTCGTCGGTGAGCAGCAGGGCGGCGGCCCGGGCCAGGCTGTCGCTGTCGGAGAAGGGCACCAACACGCCCCGGCTACCGGCCAGCATCTCGCGGGCGTAGAGATAGGGCGTGCTGATCACGGCGCCCACCACGGCCATGGCGTAGGCCATCGTGCCGCTGGCGATCTGGTCCTTGCCCGGATACGGGGTGACGAACACGTCGCAGGCCTGGAGGTGTGCGAGCAGGTCGGGCAGGCTCAGGTACTCGTTGACGAATCGCACGTGCTCCCCGACGCCCAGCGATCGTGCCAGCTCCGCCAGCCCTTCGCGATAGACCTCGCCTTCGCGCAGCTTCACCTGCGGATGGGTGGCGCCCACGATCAGATACACGGCCGTCGGGCAGGCTGCGACCACCGCCGGCATTCCGCGAATCATGTGTTCAAGGCCCTTGCCGCGGTTGATCAGGCCGAACGTGCACAGCAGGCGGCGGCCGGCCAGCCCAAGCGCCGCCTTGTGGGCCTCGTCGCGGCCGAATGGCACCGGCGGCACGCCGTGGGGGATGATCCGCACCCGGCTCGGCGGCACGCCGTAGTCGTCGCGGAGCAGCCGGGCCGCGATTCGCGTCATCACCACCACGCGTCGGCTGTGCGCCGCCAACTGCCTGACGAGCATCCGTGGCAGCGGCTCGGGCCGGGGCATGAGCGTGTGGAGCGTGGTCACGATCGGCTTCGAGCAGCGGGCGACGAAGTCGAGGATCCGGCTGCCCCACTCCCCCGGATAGAGGCCAAACTCATGCTGGAGGCTGACCACGTCGCAGGGCCCCTCGTTCGCCATCTCGGCGGCGACGCGGTAGGCGTCGGCCCCGCGGTTGTCGATGACGTGGACCACCCGCGGGTCGCTCGGGGAAATTGCGGCGATTTTCTCGATCGCAGCCACCGCGGAGACCGGCCGCCCGGCGGCCAAATCGACCGCGTCGGCGGTGTCCTTGGTGAAGGTCGCCAGGCCGCACGCCTCCGGCGGATAGGTCGAGACGAACAGCGGCCGTACGTGAGACGGCATCGATCACCTCCCCGGTGGGATGGCTACAGAGCAGGCCTTGGGCCCGCATCAGCCATGCGGTTGGAAGACACACCGACCAGCAAGGCCGGCAGCACTTCATCGCGACCGATGGGTCACGACGCACCATGGATCAGCATTCGATCCAGCGGATCACAGACCGGGCGTGTTTCGGGCTTTCTTCCGAAACACGGCCCGCTGCATTCCCTCCACGAAGAGCGTGTTTGCACCCTATCTGATCCCGGAACCGGATGCAAGGAACACCCCGGTTGCCCGGATTTGGTGACTGGCACGGGAACTTTTTCGGCCGGCAGGACATCAAACCCGACGGTCGGCGTAGACTTCCCGCCCGGCTGGCCGGATTCGGTCCCGGGCTTCCTTTGCGACGGAGCATGACATCATGGGTTCTCGTCTCGGGCTTCGCGGCGGGGCCGCGGGATTTTGGACGCGGGCGTGTACGGCGGTCGCCGTGGCGGCAACAGTCTTGGGGGGCGTGATCATGGGGCAGCGGTCGTGGGCCGAGGACAAGCCGGAGGGCCCCCGGGCCGCGGCCTGGCAGAAGGTTCAGCAGGCCCTCGACGAGGGCAAACCGAAGTCGGCGATCGAAGCGCTCGCCGGGGTCGAGGCCGCCGCCGTTCAGGAACAGGCCTGGGCCGAGGCCGCCCGGGCGATCGCCACGCGGATCCTCGCCGAGACGGGCGACCGGCCGGGTGACGACCCCGAGCGGGTGATCCGCCTGGCCGCCGCGATCGAGAAGGCGCCGGCCGAGACCAGGGGCGTGCTCGAGGCGATCCGGGCCAACTGGACGTGGGGCTTTTTTCAAGCAAACCGCTGGCGTTATCAAGAGCGCACGCAGGGGGGTGCCGACACCAAGGACCTCACGAAGCTCGCCGAGTGGGACCTGCCCGGCATCGTCACCGAGATCAAAAAGCGGTTCGCCGCCGCCGTCGGAACTCCCGGCGGCCCCGAGCGGGCGGCCCTGCAAAAGCTTCCGGTGGCCGAGTGGTCGGCGATCATCGAGAAGGGGGCGATGGCCGACGCCTACCGGCCCACCGTGTGGGACGTGGTCGTTCGCGACGCGATCGAGTTTGCGAGTTCCGGTGAGCGCGGGCTCGT
>JBIIYH010000188.1:0-5511 GCA_044346905.1 Pirellulales bacterium | reverse complement strand
CGGTGCTCTTGTCGCTCGCGGTCTCGGTGCTCGTCGTGCCCGTGGCCGCCGCCTGGCTGTTGGGCAGTTCACGGCCGCCGACCGATCGGGCGGCCGACCCTGCGGCCCGCCTGGGGGCCGCCTTCACCGGGGCCGTCGTGGGCCTCGACCGGTTCCTGCTGGCCAGTTTGCCGCGGAAGCTCGTGGCCTCGACGGCGATCGTGATGGCCGCGACTGTGGCCACCTGGCTCCTCCTGCCCAAGGTCGAGTATCTCCCCGAGGGCAATCGCAACCTCGTGTTCGGCATCCTCCTGCCGCCGCCCGGCTACAATCTCGACGAACTGCTGCGGATGGGAGACGTGATCGAGGAGCGGCTCCTGCCCTACTGGGACGTGGACCCCGGCACGCCCGAGGCCGCCGCCCTCGACGCCCCGATCCTGGGCGACATGTTCTTCGTGGCCCGCGGACGGAGCGTGTTCATCGGCCTGCGGGCCCTCGAGCCGCTCCAGGCCTCGCGGCTCGTGCCGCTCGTCCGCAAGATCTCCTCGGATCTGCCCGGCACCTTCACGGTCGTCAAGCAGTCGAGCCTGTTCGAGCGTGGTATCGGCGGGGGCCGTTCGATCGACATCGAGATCACGGGCCCCGACCTGGCCAAGCTCGTGCAGCTCGGCGGCCGCGTGATGGGCCTCTTGGCCGAGGCCACGCCCGGCAGCCAAAACCTGCCCAAGCCCTCGCTCGACCTCTCGAGCCCCGAAGTGCAGCTCATCCCGCGGCTCGAGCAGGCGGCCGACATGCGGCTCGACGCCCGCCAGCTCGGCTACATGGTCGATTGCCTCGTCGATGGCGGCTATGCGACCGACTACTTCCTCGGCAGCGACCGGATCGATCTGGTCATCAAGGGTGACGAGCGATTCGTGCAGCGGACGCAGGATCTCCGCTCGCTCCCGGTGGTCACGCCCGGCGGCCAGCTCGTGCCGCTCGAGGCCGTGGCCGAGGTGCTGCAGTTTTCCAGCGGCCCCGAGCAGATCCTCCACCGCGAGCGGGAGCGGGCGATCACCATCCAGGTCTCGCCGCCCGAGCGGATGCCGCTCGAGGAGGCCCAGGACAGGATCCAGGCCATGGTCATCGACCCGCTGGTGGCGTCGAACGCGCTCGAGGGGGGCTACCAGATCACGCTCGGCGGCACGGCCGACCAGCTCCGGGCCACCTGGAAGTCGCTCTGGTTCAACCTCGTGATCGCCGCGCTGATCACCTACCTGCTGATGGCCGCGCTCTTCGAGTCGTGGTTCTACCCCGCCGTGATCATCGCGGCGGTGCCGCTGGGCACCATCGGCGGCCTGCTGGGGCTGGCTGCGCTCAACGCCGTCGGCGGACCGTTCGGGATCTTTCAGCCCCTCGACGTGCTCACGATGCTCGGGTTCGTGATCCTGATCGGGACGGTGGTCAACAACCCGATCCTGATCGTGGACCGGGCGCTCCAGTTGGTGCGATTCGAGGGGGCCGAGCCCACCGACGCGATCCTCGAGGCCGTCCAGAGCCGGATCCGGCCGATCTTCATGACCACCTTCACGACCGTGCTCGGCCTGTTGCCGCTGGTGATCTTTCCCGGGGCCGGCAGCGAGCTCTATCGCGGGCTGGGGAGCGTGCTGCTCGGTGGCCTGCTGGTCTCGACGTTCGTGACGCTCGTGCTCGTACCGCTGCTCTTGGGCCTCTGCCTGCGGAAGCCACGCGGGGCTGCCGTCGATCAGGCCTCGTGGGCGGTCGAGACGGCACGGCCCGGCGTCTCATCCGCCGCCCCGCCGCTCGCCGTCGGCGGCAGGTAGTCGGCCAACCGCGGCCGGCGGGTCACTAGCCAGTAGCCGGCCGAGAGGCCTGGCCAGAGCGTCGTGTTGCGGCCGCGAGCGTTCACATACCAGCTCGTGCAGGGGAGCTGCCAGGGTGAGCCCCCCGGCTGGTCCTGCCAGACCGTGCGTTTGAACCGCCGCTGCAGTGCTGCGTTCCAGGCCCGCTGCACCTCGGCCCGTACCTCGACGGTTGGCAGCCGGCCGCGGTCCAGCCAGTCGAGGCACTGCCCGATGTACCGCACCTGGGCCTCGATCATGAACACGATCGAGTTGTGGCCGAGCCCCGAGTTGGGGCCCATGATCGTGAACAGGTTCGGGTAGCCGCTCACCGCCACGCCCAGATAGCCCTCCGGCCCCTCGGCCCAGTCGGCGGAGAGCGTGCGGCCCCCCCTGCCCCGGATCATCAGCTCCGCCGCGGCGTTGAAGGCGTGAAAGCCTGTGGCGAACACGATCGCGTCGCAGGGTCGCTCCCGGCCGTCGGCCGCGACGATGCTTCCGGGCCGGACCTCCCGGATCGCGTCGGTCACGAGTTCGACGTTGGGCCGCGTCATCGTGGCGTAGAAATCGTCGGAGATCAGCATCCGCTTGCAGCCGAGCGTGTAGAAGGGATTGAGCTTCAGCCGTAGGTTCGGGTCGGCGATCTCCCGCTCCTTGTAGGCGGCGGATGCCTTCTGCCCCCTGCCCATCAGCTTCGGCTTGTAGACGAGCCCCAGCCCGATCGCCTCCGCCCGCCAGTAGTGCCAGGCCCGCACGAGCCGCAGCAGGCCGGGCACGTGGGCATACGCCCAGCGGGCCGCCGGCGACACGGCCGCGTCTCGCCGCGGCAGCACCCACGGTGGCGAACGCTGGTAGGCCGTGAGCGCTGCCGCCCGCGGGGCGATCTCGGGGATCAGCTGGATGGCGCTGGCGCCCGTGCCGATCACCGCCACCCGCTTGCCTGCGAACTCGACGTCATGCCGCCAGCGGGCGGAATGAAAGGCCGGCCCGGCGAAGGTGTCGAGGCCGGGGAGCGACGGCAACTTCGGCACGTGCAGGCCGCCCACCGCCGACACCACCGCGCGGGCCGTGAACCGCCGTCCGTCTTCCGTCACGAGCCGCCAACGGCCGGCCGCTTCGTCCCAGGCCAGTTCCGTGACGCTTGCATCGAAGACGATCCTCCGGTCGATGCCCCGCTCGGCGGCGACTTTGCGGAGATAGGCCAGGATTTCGGGCTGCCGGGCGTAGGTTCGCGTCCAGTCCGGGTTCTGGGCGAAGGAATAGGAGTAGAGGTGGGCCGGCACGTCGCAGCCGCAGCCGGGATAGGTGTTGTCTCGCCAGGTGCCGCCGAGATCGGCCGCCTTCTCCAGGATCAGGAAGTCATCGCGGCCCCGCTCGCGGAGCTTGATCGCCATGCAGAGCCCGCCGAAGCCGGCGCCGAGAATGGCGATGCCGAGGTCGGCACCGTCGGCGAGCAGCGGTGGAGACGGGTCAGGAGCCATGGCTGCGGCAGCCTGACCGCTGGGGGCCGTCCCGGACAAGTTCAGTTCTCGAGGCCTCAGCCTGAAGCCTGTGCCAGCCGGTCGGCCTCGCAGGCGATCGCCACCGACGCGACGCAATCGGCTTCAGTGAGCCGGCGGACATGATGAGGGTCGCGGATCCGGGCGATCTGGTCGGCCGCCAGGTCGCGGACGGCGGCGGCGTAGACGGCCATCTTGTCGCCGCCCGGCGAGAAATCGATTTCGATCACGGCCGTCGCCGGCCACTCCCGGAACCGCCCCCGCACGGTCCGCCGGCCGCCGGGCAGCCGCTCTGCCACGCGGGTCGTCGCTCCCGGCAGCAGCGCCGAGAGGGCAGCCGCAGCCTCGTCGTCCACGAGGGCCCGAAGCGAGCCATGGGTCGGCACCCAGTCGAACAGCCGCACTTCGCCCCGCTCGAACACCAGCCGCATCTCTTGGCGGTCGAGCAGGGCGGGCTGGTGGAAGCCGTGTTCGAAGTGGAACAGGATCCCGGCCTGTGGGTGCCGCGGTTCGCCCGGCAGTTCCAGGGAGTGGTTGTGCGGATATCGGCAGGTGCAGAGCACCTGCTCCTCGCAGCCCCCGCCGGAAGCGCCGGCGCCGTTGCCGGTCGAGATGGCAGGCCGACGGACACTTCGCGTGGCCGTCACCACCCGGCCCGGTCCCAGCCAGGAGGCTACGAGGTCGAAGAAGTGGACGCCGTGCTCGACGAAGATCCCGCCGCTGATACCGCGATCCCAGAACCAGTGTTCCGGGCCGAGTCCCTCGTCACCAGCCTCGTTGACGAACAGTCCGTGGACGAGATCGCCGAGCAGGCCCGACGCGAGCAGGCGGCGGATGGTTTCGGCCAGCGGGCAGTAGCGCTCGAGCAGGTTCGCCACGCAGACGCGTTCCTGCTTCGAGGCGAGCTGCTCGAGCTCGCGGGCCTCGTCCACGGTCGTGGCCAGCGGCTTCTCGACGAGCACATGATGACCGGCCGAAAGCGCGGCGGCGGCCTGCTCGAAGTGGCAGGCCGGAGGCGTGGCGATGTACACGATGTCGAGGGCGGGGTGCACGAGCACCTCCTGCGGCGACAGGACCGCCGCGTCGAGTTCGGCGGCCGCCCGCTCGGCCGCGGCCGGGTTGACGTCGGCGACGGCTTCGATGCTCACGCCGGGCAGCGTGCGATAAGCGGCGGCCGCGAATCGGGCGAATGAGCCACAGCCGACGAGGCCGACGCGGAGCACGGCCGGCACCATGGCGGGCGTTGCTGCGGCCGCTACGAGCGTCACCGACTGGGCGCCGTTCTTCGGGGAGTCGGCCGGAGGCACCAGGGTTTCGAGCGGCATGACACGGCCTCCGAGGGGCACGCGTCCATGCCGAAAACGAGCGGGAACATGGAACTCTACGCCAGCCCGAGGCGAAAAGGCCAACGAGGCCTGCCGTCAGGCCATCGGGAGCCGGACTGCCGCCACCGCGGCCCGCAGTTCCTTCGGGAGCGGGAAGTAGACCTCTTCCTCGCGGATGATCCGCTCCTCCACCTCCGCGGCATACCGGTCCCGCAGCCAGCGGACACAATCCTGAACCACGCTCTCGGGTGCGCTGGCGCCGGCGGTGATCACCACCGTCTCCTGGCCGGTGAACCAGTCCGGGTCGATTTCGTCGGCGCCGTCGATCAGGTGGGCGGCGATGCCGTTCTCCCGGGCGAGCTCCGCCAGCCGTTGGCTGTTGGAGCTGTTCTGACTGCCCAGCACGAGCACCGCGTCGGCCCCCGCCGAGAGCAGCCGCACGGCCTCCTGGCGATTCTGCGTGGCGTAGCAGATGTCGTCCTTCGGCGGCCCGACGATCTGGGGAAAGCGTTCCTTGAGCCGGCTGATGATCCGCGAGGCGTCGTCGACGGAGAGCGTCGTCTGGGTCAGGTAGGCGAGTTTGTCGGCCGGGCCGAAGGGCAGCGCTGCCACTTGCTCGGCCGTCTCCACGAGCGTGAAGGCGTCGGGCGCCTGGCCGATCGTGCCGATCACCTCGTCGTGCCCTTCGTGCCCGATGAGCATGATCCGATACCCCTGCTTCGCATACTTGATCGCCTCGAGGTGCACCTTCGTGACCAGCGGGCAGGTCGCGTCGATGGCGTTGAGCTTGCGGTCCGCGGCGATGCGGCGAACCTCCGGGGCCACGCCGTGGGCCGAAAACAAGAGCACCGCACCCTCGGGCACGTC
>JBIIYH010000187.1:0-5548 GCA_044346905.1 Pirellulales bacterium | reverse complement strand
GGCGGCCGCGAGGTCGTCAACGCCGTCGCCGAAGGGAAGAAAGCCGCCCGCGGCATCCACGCCCGTGTCTCCGGCGATCAGGTCCGCGGGCCGGTGCAGCCCTCGCGTTACGGCATGCCCGACGGCGCCACCGGCTCCGGCTTCGACCAGCCGATCCGCGTTCACGAACTGGAGGCGGCCCTCCGCCAGGGCTGACGTTGCCGATGGCCGACCTTGCGATCGACTTCGCCGGCATCAAGAGCCCGAATCCCTTCTGGGTGGCCAGCGGGCCCCCGTCCAACACGGCCCACCAGGCCCACCGCGCCTTCGAGGCCGGCTGGGGGGGCGTGGTGTGGAAGACGATCGGCGACCCGATCGTGAACGTCGCCTCCCGCTACTCGGCCCTGAATCTCGGCGGCATGCGGATGGTGGGGTTCAACAACATCGAGCTGATCAGCGATCGCTCCCCCGAGACCAACTTCCGCGAGATCGCCGAGGTCAAGCGGCGCTGGCCGAAGCACGCGGTCATCGCCTCGCTGATGGTCGACACCCGCGACCGCTGGCACGAGTTCGTGAAGCGGTCGGCCGACTGCGGGGCCGATGGCATCGAGCTCAACTTCGGCTGCCCGCACGGCATGTGCGAGCGGGGCATGGGCTCGGCGGTGGGGCAGAATCCCGACGTGGCCGAGACGATCGTGGGCTGGGTGATGGAGGCGGCCACGATCCCCGTGATCGTGAAGCTCACGCCCAACATCACCAACGTCGTCTACGCCGCCCGGGCGGCGCAGCGGGCCGGCGCCGACGCGATCTCGCTGATCAACACGATCAACAGCATCACCAACGTGAACCTCGAGACGCTCGTGCCCGAGCCGTTCGTGGCGGGCCGGAGCTCCCACGGCGGCTACTGCGGCCCGGCCGTGAAGCCGATCGCCCTCAACATGGTCCATTCCTGCGCGGCCGACCCGGAGGTGAACCTCCCGATCTCGGGGATCGGCGGGATCGGCAGTTGGAAGGACGCGGCGGAGTTCGTGGCCCTGGGTGCGAGCACGCTGCAGGTCTGCACGGCGATCATGCACTACGGCTTCCGGATCGTGGAGGACATGACCGACGGCCTCTCGGCCTACCTCGACTCGAAGGGGATGCGGTCGCTCGCCGACCTGCGCGGCCGGGCCGTGCCGCAGGTGGGCAACTGGCAGCAGCTCGACCTCCACTACCAACGCGTGGCCCGGATCGACTACGACAAATGCATCGGCTGCAACCTCTGCCACATCGCCTGCGAGGACGGAGCCCACCAGTGCATCGACCTGGTCGATCCGACGCCCTACGGCCTCGGCCCCGGTCGCGTTCCCGGCAAGCCGGTGCCCAAGGTCCGCGAGGACGATTGCGTGGGCTGCAACCTCTGCTCGATCGTCTGCCCCGTGGACGGCTGCATCACGATGACGCCGGTGGACACGGGCCGGCCCGCCATGACCTGGCACGACTACCAGGCCGGCCTCGCCGCCGGCACGATCCAGCCGATCCCGCCGCACGCGTAGCGGGCCTCGCGCGGGGACACGTTCGACGAGACTGTTTTTTTGCACCGGAGCACGAGCGCGATGCCGAACCTGCTGGCCTGCCCCCTGTTGATCGGTGGCGAGTGGACGACCGTCTCGGGCGTGCCCACCGTGCCCGTCCACAACCCGTCCGTGGGCGAGGTGATCGCCGAGACGCCCCTGTGCGGGGCGAATCTGGTGGACGAGGCCGTGCAGGCGGCCGCGAAGGCGTTTCCGGCCTGGATGGAGACGCCGCCGGTGGAGCGGGCCCGGATCCTGTTTCGGCTCAAGGTGCTGCTCGAGGAACGGTTCGAGGATCTCGCCCGCAGCGTCACCACCGAGCATGGCAAGACACTCGCCGAGGCCCGCGGCGACGTGCGCCGGGGTCTCGAGAACATCGAGTACGCCTGCGGGGCGCCGAGCCTCTTGATGGGCGAGTCGGCGGAGAACGTCGCCCGCGGCATCGACTGCGACTCGATCCGCCAGCCGCTCGGCGTGGTGGCCGGGATCACGCCCTTCAACTTTCCGGCCATGGTGCCCTTGTGGATGTGGCCGATCGCGATCGCCTGCGGCAACACGTTCGTCCTCAAGCCGAGCGAGAAGGTGCCGCTGACGACGATCCTGATCGCCCGGCTCGCCCAGCAGGCGGGCCTCCCCGCGGGCGTGCTCAACGTGGTCCACGGGGGCCGCGAGGCGGTGGACGCGATCCTGGCACACCCGGTCGTCAAGGCCGTCTCGTTCGTGGGCTCGACGCCCGTGGCCCGCGAGATCCACCGCGTGGGCACGGCCCACGGCAAGCGGGTGCAGGCCGCGGGTGGAGCCAAGAACTTCGTCCTCGTGATGCCCGACGCCGACGTCGACCATTCGTCCACCGGCATCCTGGAGGCGGCCTTCGGCTGCGCCGGCGAGCGGTGCATGGCCGGCTCGACGGCGATCGCGATCGGCAAGGCCGCCGACACGGTCCTCCCACGGCTCGTGGAGGTGGTCTCGAAGATCAAGGTCGGCCCGGCCGACCGCGACCCCGAGGCCCAGATGGGGGCCGTGATCACGCGGCAGCACGCCGACCGCGTGTGTGAACTGATCTCGCAGGCCGCCGGCCAGGGCGCGAAGCCGCTGACCGACGGCCGCACCACCCGGATTCCGTCGGCCCCCCAAGGCTTCTTCGTGGGGCCCACGGTGCTCGACCACGTGCGGCCGGAAATGGTCACCATGAAGGAGGAGGTCTTCGGCCCCGTCCTCAACGTCGTGCGCATGGAAGACCTCGACGCCGCGATCGACCTCGCCAACGCCTCTCCCTACGGCAACGGGGCGGCGATCTTCACCCGCAGCGGCAAGGCGGCCCGGGAGTTTCGCCACCGGGTGCAGGCGGGCATGGTGGGGATCAACATCGGCGTGCCGGCCCCGATGGCATTCTTTCCCTTCAGCGGCTGGCAGGCCTCGTTCTTCGGCGATCTCCATCTCCAGGGCCGGGAGAGCGTGGCCTTCTACACGCAGCAGAAGGTCACCACCACCCGGTGGTTCAGCTTCGGCGAGGGCTCGATCTGGGCGGACCGGTGACTTCTGCCGCCCGGTCGAGGGCGGCGCTGAAGGCGTGTGACAGAGGAGCAGCGATGGCCGAGTCCCATGCCCCCGATCCCCGGCTCTGGAACGAGGACCTGGCCCCGGTTCCGCCCGAGCGGCGGACCTGGACCTGGTGGAACATTGCCGCGCTCTGGGTGGGGATGGCCGTCTGCATCACCACCTACACGCTCGCTGCCAGCCTGATCGAGCAGGGGATGAACTGGTGGCAGGCGACGCTCACGATCTTCCTGGGCAACCTGATCGTGCTCGTGCCGATGACGCTCAACGCCCATCCCGGCACCGCCTACGGGATCCCGTTTCCGGTGCTGCTGCGGGCCTCCTTCGGCACGGTCGGCGCGAACGTGCCGGCCGTGATGCGGGGGCTCGTGGCCTGCGGCTGGTTCGGCATCCAGACCTGGGTCGGGGGCGCGGCGATCTACGCCTCGGCGGCCGTGATCCTCGGCTTCGACCCGGCCGCCCGTCAGCCGCTGCCGTGGCTGGGGATCTCCGCCGGCGAGTTTCTCTGCTTCATGCTGTTCTGGGCGGTGAACGTCTGGTTCATCGTTCGGGGCATGGAATCGATCAAGTGGCTCGAGGCGGCGAGCGCCCCGTTCCTGCTGGTGGTGGGCCTCGCCCTGATCGGCTGGGCCTGGGGGGCGGCCGACGGCTTCGGGCCCATCCTCTCCCAGCCCGCCACCTTCGCCTCGACCGCGGAGTTCTGGCCCGTGTTCGGCGCGGGCCTGACGGCGATGATCGGCTACTGGGCCACGCTGTCGCTCAACATCCCCGACTTCTCGCGGTTCGCCCGCTCGCAGCGGGACCAGATCATCGGCCAGGCGGTCGGCCTGCCCGCCACGATGACCTTCTACTCGCTGATCGGGATCCTGGTGACGAGCGCCACCGTCGTCGTCTTTGGCGAGGCACTCTGGGATCCCGTCCAGGTGATCACCCGGTTCGGCAACCCGTGGATTTCCGTCCTGGCGATGGTGACGCTCGCCGTGGCCACGCTCTCCACCAACATCGCCGCCAACGTCGTCTCACCGGCCAACGACTTCGCGGCCCTCGCCCCCCGGTTCGTGAGTTTCCGCACCGGCGGGCTGATCACGGCGGCGATCGGCGTCCTGATGCGGCCCTGGAAGCTCTATCAGGATCCCAGCGGCTACATCTTCACCTGGCTGATCGGATACAGCGCCCTCTTGGGCCCGATCGCCGGCATCATGATCGCCGACTACTTCGTCTGGCGGCGGTGCCGATTGGTCGTCGACGATCTGTATCGCCGGCGGGGTGTCTACCACTATGCGGGCGGGTTCAGCATCGTGGCGTTCGCGGCGCTCGGCGTAGCCGTGCTGCCCAACCTGCCCGGGTTCCTGGTCCGGGTCGGGATCGCCGACGCAGCCGTGTTTCCCGGCTGGCTGGTGGCCGGCTATCACTACGCCTGGTTTACCGGGTTCGGTCTCGGCTTCGTGCTGTACAGTCTGTTGCGTCCGCTCTTCCCCCGCGTCTAGGAGGCCACCCATGGCAGTCGCGACCGCCGGTCAGCCGGCGATTCCCCCGTGTAGCCACCGGCCGCGGCCCTACGCGGGCCCGTCCCGGGCCGAGGTGCTGGCCCTCCGCCGCCAGTACGTGAACCCGGCGATCTTCACCTACTACAAGGAGCCCCTGATGATCGTCGAGGGGCACATGCAATACCTCTACGACGAGACCGGTCGCCGCTACCTCGACGGTTTCGGCGGGATCGTGACGGTGAGCGTGGGGCATTGCCACCCGCGGATCGTGGCCGCCGTCAACCGGCAGAACGAGATTCTCCAGCACACGACCACGATCTACCTCAATCCCTGCATCGCGGAATACGCCCGTGAGCTCGCGGCCCGGATGCCCGGCGACCTCAAGGTCTGCTACTTCACCAACTCGGGCTCGGAGGCCAACGATCTCGCGATCCTGATGGCCCGGGCCTACACGGGCAACTTCGACGTCGTCGCCCTGCGCAACTGCTACCACGGGGGCAGCATGCAGACGATGGGCCTGACCAGCCACCACACCTGGAAGTTCAACGTGCCGCACTCGTTTGGGGTGCAGCACGCCGTCTTCCCGGACCGCTTCCGCGGCCCCTATGGCTACGACGATCCCGCCGCCGGCCCCAAGTATGCGGCCGACGTCAAGGATCTGATCGAGTTCGGCACCCCCGGCCGCGTGGCCGCCTTCATCGCCGAGAGCATCCAGGGCGTGGGGGGCGCGGTCGTGTTTCCCGACGGCTACCTCGCGGCGGCCTACGGGCATGTTCGCGCCGCCGGAGGCCTGTGCATCGCCGACGAAGTGCAGGCGGGCTTCGCCCGTACCGGCTCGCACTTCTGGGGGTTCGAGACGCAGGGCGTGATCCCCGACATCGTCACGATGGCCAAGGGGATCGGCAACGGCGCGGCCCTGGCCGCCGTGGTGACCACGCCCGAGATCGCCCGCTCGCTGACCAGCCGGATCCA
>JBIIYH010000046.1:0-15330 GCA_044346905.1 Pirellulales bacterium | reverse complement strand
TCGAGTAGCTCGATATCTTCGAGTAAGCCGATCGATCGGGCGGTCGCCCGCGGAGGTGCTTCGAAACGTGGAGTAAGATTGGGATGCGGCGGTCCGGCGGATGCCGGGCCGCCGCCCACAGGGGCGTAGCTCAACTGGCAGAGCGCTGGTCTCCAAAACCAGAGGTTGCGAGTTCGATCCCCGCCGCCCCTGCAGGTGTCGCTCGCGACTCGTCGCCCGGACGCGTCGCAGGTCGCCGTGAGGCGGGAGCATGTGGTCCGGGGTGTGGTGGCAGGTCGTCAGGTCGTCACGGCAATGGCAGCGATGCAAAACAACCAGGCTCGGGCCGGATCCCTGTGGGGGGAGATGCTGAGTTTCTCCCTCTACAAGTGGGGCCAGGGTCGGGTCACGCGCCAGGTGACGTTTGCGGCGCTCGCGTTGATCGTGAGCCTCGGGGCGTGGCAACTGTCACAGTTCATCGCCGGGCTGGTTTCGGGGGAAGCCACTGGGCCGGATCTCGGGGCGGTCCGGTTCGCGCTTCCGTTGGCGCTCCTGGCGGCGGGGCTTTGGCTCTGCTTCCGGATCGTGAACATTCCCCGGTTCGCGGAATTTCTGATCGCGGTCGAGGCCGAGATGGCCAAGGTGTCGTGGCCGACGACCACCGAGGTTTTCCGCAGTTCGGCGGTGGTGATCTTCCTGATCTTCGCGTTGGCGTTTCTGCTGGCGGCGTTCGATCTGTTCTGGGGCGTCCTGCTCCATCCGGCCAAGCTCTGGGCCCTGTTCAGCGGAGGGGCGGCAGGCCTGTGACGGTGGTGTCGAGCGGGCTTCTGCGAAAAAGTACAACCATGAACGAGCAATCAGCCGAACGAGAAGACGAGATCATCGGGCCGGTGGCCGATGCCAAGGCCGATGCCGTGGCCCATGCCGGCGAGCCGCCGGCTGCCGGGCCGCAGGCTGAAGCGACATCCGCCGAGCCCCTCGACGAACCCGAGGATGACGGTCCGGTCGAACTGGCTGATCCCTTCGAGGGGGATGAGAACGCCAGGCCGGTCGAGGAGGCCGTGGTCGAGCGGGCGGGCGGGCCGGCCGTCGAGATGCAGTGGTTCATCCTCAAGGTGCAGAGCAACCGCGAGGATTCGATCCGCGAGACCCTGATGCGGCGAATCGCGCTGCAGGGCCTCGGCAAACTGTTCGGCGAGGTGATCGTGCCCAAGGAGCAGGTCACCGACTTCAAGGGGGGCAAGAAGCGGGTCGTGTCCCGCAAGCTCTACCCCGGGTACATCCTCGTGCAGATGGTGCTCAACGACGAGAGTTGGTATCTCGTGCGAGAGACCGGTGGGATCGGCGACTTCACCGGCTCGGCCGGCCGGCCGAGCCCGATGCTGCCCCAGGACGTGGCCAAGCTCCTCAACAAGAAGGAAGAGGAGACGGCCGAGGCTCCCCGCCTGAAGATCAACTTCAAGAAGGGGGACCGGGTCAAGATCAACGAGGGCACCTTCGAGAACTTCGAGGGCGAGGTCGAGCAGATCGACGAATCCAACGGCCGGGTCACCGTGATGCTGAGCATCTTCGGCCGGTCGACCCCGGTGGACATCGAATACTGGCAGATCGAGGCGGTCTGAGTGATCGCACCGGCAGGCAAGGGACCACGGCAGGCAACGAACAGGAACGAGGACGACGGCGATGGCGAAGCAAATGGTTGGACAGGCGAAGTTTCAGGTGCCGGGCGGGCAGGCCACGCCCGCTCCCCCGGTCGGCACGTCGCTCGGACGGTTCGGGATCAATCTCGGGCAGTTCGTTCAGCAGTTCAACGACCGGACCCGCGAAGCGGGCGGGATGCCGATCCCGGTCGTGGTGACCGTCTACAACGACCGCTCCTTCGAGTTCGTGACCAAGAGCCCCCCCGCGGCCGCGCTGCTCAAGAAAGCGGCCGGGCTTGCCAAGGGCTCGGGCGTGCCCAATAAGGACAAGGTGGGCAAGGTCACGGTGGCCCAGGTGGACGAGATCGTCCGGCTCAAGCAGGCCGATCTCAATGCTCGCGACGCCGCCCATGCCCGGCGGATGGTCGAGGGCACCGCCCGCAGCATGGGTATCACCGTCGAAGGCTGAGCCCGCCCTGGTTCGATCAGTTCAGGAAATCTCCCGACTCCTCTCCCCTCTCCCTCGGCTTCATCATGAATCTCGTTGCCAAGACCAAGCGGATGCGGGCGGCCCAGGCCGTCCTCCCCAAGACAGACGCCCCGCTCCCGCTCGAGGAGGCCGTCGCCGTCCTGAAGAAGTTCCCCGCTCCCAAGTTCGACCAGACGGTCGAGATCCACGTCCGGCTCGGGATCGACCCGAAGCAGGCCGATCAGATCATCCGCGGTTCGCTCGTGCTGCCGCACGGCATCGGCAAGTCGAAGCGGGTCGTGGTGTTCGCCAGGGGCAACCTCGCCGAAGACGCCCGGGCTGCCGGCGCGGAGGAGGTGGGGGCTGACGACCTGGCCAAGAAGATCAAGGAAGGCTGGACCGACTTCGACGTCTGCATCGCCGCCCCCGACATGATGGGCCTCGTTGGGCCGCTGGGGAAGGTGCTCGGGCCGCGGGGCCTGATGCCCAGCCCCCGCGCCGGCACGGTCACCGCCGACATCAAGAAGACCGTCAGCGAATACAAGGCCGGCAAGGTGGAGTTTCGGAACGACCCCACGGGGATCGTGCATGCCGTCGTCGGCAAGTCGAGCTTCGACGCCGCCAAACTCGTCGACAACATCAAGGCCTTCCTCGGTCACATCCTCGGCATGCAGCCGTCGAGTGTCCGCGGTCAGTACGTGAAGAGCATCTCGATCTCCGGCACCATGACTCCCGGCGTTCGCGTAGCCGGCTGATCGTGGCAAGTGCCCCGACCATTCACCCCCAGACTTTTCAGCCCAGGACTCGCCTCTCATGAGCAAAGCCATCAAGGACATGCTGGTCGACGACCTCAAGCACCGCCTCCGGGAAGTGGGCGACGTGATCGTCGTCAGCCTCGGCAAGCTTGACGCCCAGAAGACCACCGCCCTGCGGCAGTCCCTTCGCAAGAAGCAGATTCATCTGCAGCTCGTGAAGAACAGCCTGGCGCGGCGGGCCACGGCGGGCACGCCGCTGGAGCCGGCGATGGAGGACGCCGCCGGGATGCTTGCCTTGGCCTGGGGCGGCGAGGACGTCGTCGATCTGGCCAAGGAGCTCGATCGGATCTCGGGCGACAAGCAGTTCGAAGGCTTCGAGTGCCGCGGGGGCGCCCTCGACGGCGGCCGGCTGGGGGCTGACGACGTCAAGCGAGTGGCCAAGTGGCCGACCCGCGGCGAGCAACTCTCGATCCTGTCGGGTCAGATCAGTTCGCTGGCGTCGGTCCTGGCCGGGCAGATCCTGTCGGCGGGGGGTACGCTCGCCGGCCAGATCGCCTCCCGGGTCGAAGATCTGGAGAAGGCGGAGGGTCAGGCCGCAGGCTGACCACGGCGGCCAGTGCCGGCAGCCCAGGCCGCGGATTTCCGGGGAGGGTCTTCACCCGGAAAAAAATCGTGGTACAACGGGGGGCTCGGCGGTATGGGCGATTCACGCTGACGCACTGCCCAAACCTGAGACCAGAACCGAATCCCCAACATTCACTCACCAACTCGAGCGACCTCCGGCAGTCGGCAGGTCGCGGCATTCGAAGGGAAAGGACCCGGAGCGATGGCAACGGCTGAAGCGACTCGTGAATTTTCTGCTGGCACGAAGGAACTCGGCGACAAGATCGTCGGGCTGACCCTCAAGGCGGCCAAGGAACTCTCGGACTACCTCGATGAGGTCCACGGCATCAAGCCGGCGGCCGGTGGGGCCGTGATGATGGCGGCTCCGGCCGGCGGTGCCGGTGGCGGCGGCGCCGGTGAGCCTGCCGCAGAGAAGACCGAGTTCGACGTCATTCTCGAGAACTTCGGCGACAACAAGATCGGCGTCATCAAGGTCGTTCGGGCCGCGACCGGCCTGGGCCTCAAGGAGGCCAAGGATCTCGTCGAGGGCGCTCCCGCCAAGGTGAAGGAAGGCATCTCGAAGGAGGATGCCCAGAAGCTCGCCAAGGAACTCGAGGAAGCCAAGGCCAAGGTTTCGATCAAGTAAGAACTGCCTTCAAACCGTGTTTTCCGTGGGGGTTTGGCCTGCCACGGTGGAAACGGTATAGTTTTTGCAAGGTCGCCCCCTGCCTGGTTCCTGGCCGTCGCCCATGCTGTTGGCGTTTCACAGCGCCGTCCTGCCTCTGCAAGTCTCCTTCGCGCTCGTCCTGTCGCCTGCGGCGGCTTGACGAGGCGAAGGTCGCTTGTCTGTCGTTTCGCCGCACCCTCGCCGCCATCCATTCCGAGGAGTCGATTTCTCCATGGCAACTCGCGCCGTCCGCCGCCTTCAGCCCACCGAGGTCCGTCAGTTCGGCAGCCGCCGCGTCAGTCATTCGATTCCAGATCTCACCGAGATTCAGACGCGTTTCTACGACGCGTTCCTGCAGTACGACGTGCCGCCGGCGAAGCGGAAGGATCAGGGAATCGAGGGCGTGCTGCGGGAGATCTTCCCGATCGAGAGTTACGACAAGACGGTCAAGCTCGAGTATCTCAAGTACGAGCTTGGCAAGCCCCGCTACGATCCCGACGAGTGCCGCCAGTTGCGGCTGACTTACGGCCGGCCGCTGCGAGTCTGGCTGCGGCTCACCCGCGAGCAGCCGATCGAGGAGGAGGTCTACCTCGGCGATATTCCAATCATGCTCGGCGGGGGCGAGTTCATCATCAACGGCGCCGAGCGGGTCGTGGTCAGTCAGTTGCACCGCTCGCCGGGTATCGATTTCGTGGCGGACACCGAGTCGGCCGATCGCAAGACCCACAACTGCCGGATCATTCCCGAGCGCGGCAGTTGGATCGAGCTCAACGTCTCGAAGAAGGACACGCTTCAGGTTCGAATCGACCAGAGCGGCAAGTTCTCCGCCTTGACGCTTCTCCGCGCGATGGATCCGAAGTACAGCCACGACTCGGAGATCCTCAAGCTCTTCTACAAGACGACCAAGGAGAAGGTCGCCGGGGCGCGGAGCGTGCCCAAGCTCGTCGGCAAGATTGCCGTTGACGACATCGTCTATCCGAAGGCCAGCGAGCGGGCCGGCGAGATCATCGTCGATGCCGGCGGCACGATCACGCAGGACCAGGCCGAGCTGATCTGCACCTCGGGCCTGCCGGCGGTTGAGTTGATGCAGGAGCAAAAGGTGCCCCTGATCATGAACAGCCTCCGGGAGGACGCCGACGAGTCGAAGCGGCGGACGGCCGTGGCGCCGAGCCATGAGGATGCGATGGTCCGCATCTACCAGCGGCTTCGGCCGGGCAATCCGCCGGCCCTCGACAAGGCCCGGGCCCTGTTCGAGGAAAAGTTCAAAGATGCCAACCGCTACCGGCTTGGCCGCGTGGGCCGGTTCCGCATCAACCGCAAGCTCGGCCTCGACGTGCCCGAGACGGAGATGACGCTCCGGGCGGAGGACCTGATCGCCGCCATCCGCTACATGCTCAAGTTGAGCGAGGGGGAGGAGGAGGTCGAGGTGGACGACATCGACCATCTCGGAAACCGCCGGCTGCGGACGATCGACGAGCTGGCCAGTGACGAGCTCCGCAAGGGCTTCCTCAAGCTCCGGCGGACGGTCCAGGAGCGGATGAGCCTCAAGGACGCGGCGGAGATGACGCCCCGCACGCTCATCAATCCCAAGAGCATCTCCGCGGCGATCGAGTATTTCTTCGGTCGCGGCGAGCTCTCGCAGGTGGTCGACCAGACGAATCCGCTCTCGATGCTGACGCACGAGCGGCGGCTCTCCGCGCTCGGCCCGGGCGGCCTTAATCGCAAGCGGGCCGGCTTCGAGGTTCGCGACGTCCATATCTCCCACTACGGCCGGATCTGCCCGATCGAGACGCCGGAAGGCACCAACATCGGCCTGATCTCGAGCCTGGCCATTTACTCGGGCGTCGATTCCTACGGCTTCCTGGTCACGCCCTACCGCAAGGTTTCGAAGGGCAAGCTGACCGACGACGTCGTCTGGCTGCGGGCCGACGAGGAGCACGAGGCCCATCTCGCTCCTGCCGATGCCACGGTCGAAAACGGCAAGCTCGTCGGTGACACGATCATCGCCCGCTACCGCGGCGACTTCGTGCTCGTCCCGGCGGAGTCGATCGAATACATCGACGTGGCGCCCAGTCAGATGGTGGGCGTGTCGGCGGGGCTGATTCCCTTCCTCGAGCACGACGACGCCAATCGCGCGCTGATGGGCTCCAACATGCAGCGGCAGGCCGTGCCGCTGCTGGTCACCGAGCCGCCGATCGTGGCCACCGGGATGGAGCGGGACGTGGCGACCAACTCTGGCCTGCTCGTGCGGGCCGCCCGCAAGGGGACGGTGACCTACGTCGATGCTGAGTCGATCGAGGTCACTCCGGCGGGCCCCGCCGCGGGTGTCGACACCTACCCGCTGCGGAAGTACGTGGGCTTGAACGAACGGACCTGCCAAAACCAGAAGCCGATCGTGGCGCTCGGTCAGAAGGTGGAGAAGGGCGAGGTGATCGCCGACGGGGCGGCCACCTACAAGGGCGAGCTGGCCCTGGGTCGCAACGTGCTCGTCGGCTTCATGGCCTGGGACGGCTTCAACTTCGAGGACGCGATCATCATCAGCGAGGAGCTGGTGGAGGACGACGTCTACACCTCGATCCACATCGAGGAATACGACATCGAGATTCGTGACACGAAGCTCGGCCGCGAGGAGTTCACCCGCGACATCCCGAACGTGGGAGACCGGGCGCTCCACAACCTCGACGAGGGGGGCATCGTCCGGATCGGCACGTATGTCCGGCCGGGCGACATCCTGGTAGGCAAGGTCTCGCCCAAGAGCAAGACCGAGCTGACGCCGGAAGAGAAGCTGCTGCACGCGATTTTCGGGCGGGCCGGAGAGGACGTGAAGAACGACTCCCTCGAGGTGCCGTCGGGCGTCGAGGGAATCGTGATCGCGACCGAGAAGTTCTCTCGGCAGATGAGCCTCTCGGAGGAGGAGCGCCGGGAGTTCCAGAAGCAGCTCAAGGAGGCCGAGAGCGAGGGCAATCTGCGGGTGGCCGAGGCCTTTGCGGCGCTGGTCACCGAGATCGAGAAGGTGATCCAGAAGCCGCTGCCTGCGGCCGACGGCAGCCCGCTGGTTCGCAACCAGGACCACAAGGTGGTGGCCGAGCGGGCCGCCGCCTTCAAGCCCGAGGAGATCGACAGCCGGTCGCCCCAGCGGAAGGCCGATGTGGACAAGCTCGTCAAGGCGATGTGGCCCGCGGTCGAGGAGGCGATGGACGCCCGTGATCGCCGGCTCAACAGCATGAAGCGGGGCGACGAGCTCCGTCCCGGCGTGCTCCAGATGGTCAAGGTCTACGTGGCCGCCAAGCGGGTGATCTCGGTGGGCGACAAGATGGCCGGCCGGCACGGCAACAAGGGCGTGATCGCCAAGATCCTGCCCAAGGAAGACATGCCGTTCCTCGAGGATGGCACGCCGGTGCAGATTCTGCTCAACCCGCTCGGCGTGCCGAGCCGGATGAACGTGGGCCAGATCCTGGAGACCCACCTCGGCTGGGCCGGCAAGCTGCTGGGCTTCCAGGCGATCACGCCCGTGTTCGACGGGGCCAGCGAGGACGACATCAACAAGGTGCTGGCCGACGCGGGCCTGCCGAAGCACGGCAAGGCGCAGCTCTTCGACGGTCGTACCGGCGAGCCGCTCGAGCAGGAGACGACCGTCGGCTACATCTACATGCTCAAGCTCCACCACTTGGTCGACGACAAGGTGCACGCGCGTTCGACCGGACCCTACTCGCTGATCACGCAGCAGCCGCTCGGCGGTAAGGCCCGGTTCGGCGGCCAGCGGTTCGGCGAGATGGAGGTCTGGGCCCTGGAGGCCTATGGGGCCGCCTACATCCTCCAGGAGTTGCTGACCGTGAAGAGCGACGACGTCGAGGGCCGCACCAAGATTTACGAGAGCATGGTCAAGGGGGAGAACACGCTCGAGGCCGGCACCCCGGCGAGCTTCGACGTGCTCACCAACGAGATCCGCGGCCTGGCGCTGAACATGCAGCTGGAGAAGCGGCGGGTGTGACGTCACGCGGGGGCGGCCGGCCCGGCCATTCCCCCCGGCGTGACGGCGACTGATTGACGATATCGAGGATCGAAGGGTCAACGAGGAGAGAACACGTGAGCATCGGCGAAGCCACCTACGATCGCGTCAATGACTACTCGGCGGTCAAGATCAGCCTGGCGCGGCCGCACGACATCCGCAGCTGGTCGTTCGGCGAGGTCAAGAAGCCCGAGACGATCAACTACCGCACCTTTCGTCCGGAGAAGGACGGGCTGATGTGCGAGAAGATCTTCGGACCGGAGAAGGACTGGGAGTGCTCCTGCGGCAAGTATCGCGGGATGAAGTACAAGGGGATGATCTGCGACCGCTGCCAGGTCAAGGTCACGCAGAGCAAGGTCCGCCGCAAGCGCATGGGCCACATCGAGCTGGCCGCGCCGGTGGTCCACATCTGGTTCTTCAAGGCGATGCCCAGCCGCTTGGGCGCGCTCTTGGACATGAAGACTTCGAGCCTGGAGAAGGTGATCTACTTCCAGGACTACGTGGTGCTCGATCCCAAGGACACGCCGCTCAAGAGGCAGCAGCTCCTGACGGAGGAGGAGTATCGC
Source organism: Pirellulales bacterium (assembly GCA_044346905.1). GTDB lineage: Bacteria > Planctomycetota > Planctomycetia > Pirellulales > UBA1268 > QWPN01. Next base: position 6,642 of record JBIIYH010000046.1, on the reverse strand, counting down.
GAGGCCAAGGCGACCTACGGCGATGGCGCGTTCGAGGCGGAGATGGGGGCCGAGGCCGTCCGCAAGCTCCTGCTCGGGCTCGACCTGGTGACGCTGTCCCGCGAGCTCCGCGAGGAGCTGGCCACGACCAACTCCAAGCAGAAGAAGAAGGACCTCGTCAACCGGCTCAAGATCGTCGAGGCGATCCGCGACAGCGAGAACAAGCCGGAGTGGATGGTCCTCGACGTGATTCCGGTGATCCCGCCGGACCTCCGGCCGCTGGTGATGCTCGACAGCGGCAACTTCGCCACCAGCGACCTGAACGACCTTTACCGCCGGATCATCAACCGCAACAACCGACTCAAGAAGCTGGTGGATCTCAACGCGCCCGAAGTCATCATCCGCAATGAGAAGCGGATGCTGCAGCAGTCGGTGGACGCGCTCTTCGACAACAACCGCTGCAAGCGGCCGGTGCTGGCTTCGAGCAACCGCCCGCTCAAGAGCCTGACCGACATGATCAAGGGCAAGCAGGGTCGATTTCGCGAAAACCTGCTCGGCAAGCGGGTGGACTACTCGGCCCGCTCCGTGATCGTGGTCGGCCCCACGCTCCGGCTGCACCAGTGCGGCCTGCCCAAGAAGATCGCGCTCGAACTCTACCAGCCGTTCATCATCCGGCGGCTCAAGGAACTCGGCCATGCCGACACGATCAAGAGCGCGAAGAAGATGCTCGAGCGGAAGGACGCCGAGGTCTGGGACATCCTCGAGGAGGTGATCCGCAACCACCCGGTGCTCTTGAACCGGGCTCCCACGCTCCACCGGATGGGTATTCAGGCGTTCGAGCCGGTGCTCGTCGAGGGCAACGCGATCAAGCTCCATCCGCTGGTCTGCAAGGGCTTCAACGCCGACTTCGACGGCGACCAGATGGCCGTGCACCTGCCGCTCTCGATCGAGGCCCAGGTCGAGGCCCACACGCTGATGCTCTCGACCAACAACATCTTCAGCCCGGCCAACGGGGCCCCGATCATCTCGCCTTCCCAAGACGTGGTGATGGGCTGCTACTACCTGACGATGGCCCTGCCCGGCCGCAAGGGCGAGGGCACGGTGTTCAAGGACTTTGCCGAGGTCGAGATCGCGCACGTGCTCGGCAAGGTCGAGACCCACGCCAAGATCAAGGTCAGGCTGCCGGCGCAGCGGAGGCTCAAGACCGACGCCGAGACGCCATCGCTGCCCGGGGCCGTGATCGAGACCACGGTGGGCCGGGTGCTGTTCAACTCGATCCTGCCGTCGCCGATGCTCTTCTACAACATCCCGATGAAGTCGGGCGAGCTGGCGCGGGTGATCTCCGACTGCTACCAGACCCTGGGCCGGCGGAGCACGATCGACCTGCTCGATGACATGAACCGGATCGGGTTCAGCTGGAGCACCAAGAGCGGCCTCTCTTTCGCCACCGACGACCTGATCACCCCCTCGAGCAAGACGCGGATCATCGCCGACGCCGAGAAGGAAGTGCTCAAGATCATGAAGCGGTATCAGAAGGGCGTGATCACCGACGGCGAGCGGTACAACTCGGTGCTCGACGCCTGGACGCACGCCCGCGAGCAGATCACCAAGGAGATGATGGCGGAGCTCGAGCAGGACACCGACGCCAAGGACAACCGCCGCAGCGGCTACGTCAACCCGATCCAGCTGATGGCCCAGTCGGGCGCCCGAGGCGGCGTCGAGCAGATCCGCCAGCTGGCCGGCATGCGCGGCCTGATGGCCAAGCCCTCCGGCAAGATCATCGAGGCGCCGATCAAAGCGAACTTCCGCGAGGGGCTGACGGTGCTCGAGTATTTCAGCTCCACGCACGGTGCTCGCAAGGGCCTGGCCGACACGGCCCTCAAGACGGCCGACTCGGGTTATCTGACGCGAAAGCTGGCCGACGTGGCCCAGAACGTGGTCGTGACCATGCACGATTGTGGCACCACGCAGGGCATCGAGAAGACGGTGATCTATCGGGGCGAGAAGGTGGACGTGAGCCTGGCCGACAGCATCCGCGGTCGGGTCAGCCGGGCCGACATCGTCCACCCGAAGACCACCCAGGTGATCGTCCACGAAGACGGACTGATCGACCGGAAGATGGCCGCCCAGATCGAGGAGCTGGGCCTGGAGAAGATCCAGGTTCGCAGTCCGCTGACCTGCGAGGCGCCGCTGGGCGTCTGCCGGCTCTGCTACGGGATGGATCTCTCGACGGGCTCGCTCGTCGAGGAGGGCATGGCGGTGGGCATCATCGCCGCTCAGAGCATCGGCGAGCCGGGCACCCAGCTCACGATGCGGACCTTCCACATCGGCGGCGTGGGCCAGCGGGCCATCGAGGAGAGCGAATATAAGTCCAAGCGGGCTGGAACGGCGAAGTTCACCCGCCTGCGGACGGTGGAGAACGAGCAGGGCGAGTCGATCGTCTTGGCCCGCAACTGCGAACTGGCGATCGTCGATGCCAAGGGGCACGAACTGGAGAAGTTCGAAATCCCGGCGGGCGGCATCCTCAAGGTGGCGGAGAACCAGGAGGTGAAGCCGGGCACGATCCTCGTGCAATGGGATCCGCACTCGATCCCGATCCTGGCCGAGGTGGCGGGCAAGGTGCGGTACGAGGACGTGGTCGAAGGCGAGACGCTCCGGATCGAGAAGGATCCCAGCGGCCACTTGCGCCGCATGGTGATGGAGCACAAGGGCGTCTACCACCCGCAGATCGTGATCGAGGACGAGAGCGGCCAGATCCAGGAGTTCTACTACCTGCCGGAGAAGGCCTACATCGAGGTCTCGCCGGGCGAGATGGTGAAGGCAGGCCACGTGCTCGCCAAGACGCCCCGCGAGGCCAGCGGCACGCAGGACATCACGGGCGGCCTGCCCCGCGTCACGGAGATCTTCGAGGCTCGGAAGCCGAAGGATCCGGCGATCATGGCCGAGAATGACGGCAAGGTCGAAATCAGCAAGGAGAAGCGGCGGGGCAAGCGGTCGATCATCGTCCGGAGCGAGACCGGCGTGGAGCACGAGCATCTCGTGGCCCACGGCAAGCATCTCCGGGTGCATCCGGGCGACTACGTGCGGGCCGGCGAGGCGCTCGTGGACGGGCCGCTCGTGCCGCACGACATCCTGCGAATCTCGGGCGAGGAAGAGGTGCAGAAGTATCTCGTCCGCGAGATTCAAAACGTCTACCGCAGCCAGCGGGTGGACATCGACGACAAGCACATCGAGATCATCGTCTCGCAGATGCTCCGCAAGGTGAAGATCGAGACGGTCGGCGACACGAGTCTGCTGCCGGGCAGCGTGCTCGACCGCTTTGAGTTCCGCCAGGCCAACGAGCGGCTCGCGGGCTCGGTGCGGATCACCGACAAGGGCGACAGCGAGTTCGCCGCAGGGAGCATCGTGCCCAAGGACGTGCTCGAGCAGGCCAACGCGCAGATCGAGACCCTCGGCGGTGCGCCGGCCAAGGGGACCACGCCCAAGCCAGCCACGGCGAGCACTCAGCTGCTCGGAATCACCAAGGCGAGCGTGCAGAGTTCGAGCTTCATCTCGGCGGCCAGCTTCCAGGAGACGACCAAGGTGCTCACCGAGGCGGCGCTCGCCGGCAAGACCGACAACCTCGTCGGCCTGAAGGAGAACGTGATCCTCGGCCACCTCATCCCTGCCGGAACGGGCTTCAATACGTTCCAGTCGGCGGAGGTGCGGGTGCGGCCGGAGGCGCTCGAGGCCCTGCGGATGGATCGGGAGAACCTGCTGACCCGCCAGTTCCCCTTGCTCGAGGCCGTCAGTGGCGAGGCCGCCGAGGCCGCGGGTGAGGCGGCCGCCGGGGTGGCCATGCTCGAGGGACCGGCCGAACCGGAGTGAGGTGTCGCCCAAACCCTCTCCTTCCGGGAGAGGGTGATGCAGGAGTCACCGAGCAGAGCCGGTCGGCCGGGTGGTGCTGATTGCCGCGGTTGCGATGCTCGCGTCGCCCCTGGCGGTTCGACTTTTTTGCTTCGAGCCGCAGGCCGAACTAGCCTCCAAGGGAGTGGTTTCCGCCTCCCTGGAGCATTTCGATGACCCGTCGCCTCAAGCCGTTGTGGCTCATTCCGGCTCTCGCCGGATCGGTTGTGCTCGCCGTCGCTGCGCCGGCCCGGGGCCAGTTGACTCCCTACGACCCTTATGCAGACAGCCAGGAACGGCCCGCGCCGGTTGCGGCGGACGGGACCATCCAGTGGGGCGTGTTCTACAAGTCGGCCGCGGTGCAGTCGGCTTACCAGCGGCTCTGGAACCTGGGCGCCTGCCGCGGCACCAACAAGGTGATCACCGAGCCGGTCAACCGCAACAAGATGATCATCGACAGGCTCCCGGAGGCCGACTTCGAGGGCACCGTGGTAGCCGTCACGGGTGATCTCGCCGGCGGGCTGGTCGCGTTCGCCGAGGGGCAGGCTGGTGCGACGGCCGAGCCGCTCGTGGCGCAACTGCACCCGGCGGGCGTGACGCGGCTGCGGGTGAGTGGCCGGGTGCCGGCGGCCGTCCTCAGGCCGGGGCTCGTCCTGCGGCTCGTTGCCGAGGTTGACGAGCGGGGCCGGGCTGCTGCGCCCCTGGTGGCCTTCGAGGTGGTAACGCCTCCGGCCGACTTCAAGCCCGATCCGGTCCGGCCCGGCGTTCGCGAAACGATCGTGGGCACGGTCAAGCGGATTCACAAAGATGTGCTCACTCTCGAGGTTCCCGCCGGGACCGTGCGGCGGCTGACCTTCAAGGTCGCCGCGGACGCGGTGGCCACGCTCGACGCCGGTCGGCTCGATCTCGTCTCGGCCGGCGATGCCCTCCACGTGACCGGCAGACTGTGGACCGGCGACGGGGCGTTGGGGGCCGGCACGGTCTTCGTCTCCGAAGTCACGATCACGAAGCCACCCCTGCCCGGGGAAGTGGCCTTGCCGGCGGCGGCTGGCGTCGCCGCCCGGCCCTGAGGCGGTTTCCGAGGGTGGCTGGAAACTGCCCGGTTTCAGCCCTAAAGTGTCGAAATCAAGGCGGTGGCCCGGGGGCCTCCGCCGACACCCACACCTGGGCGGCGGGCTGCAAACCTGCCAGGAGCCATGAAGCGGGCGAGTGCCTGGGCGGTGACCGACGCCGGCTCGACCCCGGTCGCCCGGGTGGCTGCGAGGACGCTGCGGAAGCGGCTCGAGGCGGTCTGGCGGGAGCTTGAAAACGCTTGCCGCCCCCGGCACGATCCGGAGCGGGTGCACCAACTGCGGGTGGCCACCCGTCGGACGATCGCAGCCCTTTCGGCGTTCCGCGGGGTCGTCCCGGCCAAGCAGCGAGCCTGGTTCGAGAAGCGGCTGCGGCGGATCCGTCGGGCGGCCGGGAGCACCCGTGACCTCGACGTCCTTGCCGGCCGGCTGACCCGAGAGACAGCAGCCCCGGAAACCCGTTCGAGCATCGCCGCCAAGGCGGCGGCCGCCCGCGGCCGGCTGCTGGCGATGCTCGCCAAGCGGCGGGATGTCTCGCGGCAGCCGATCCGTGGCGTGCTCGACGAACTGGCGGCGGCCGACTGGCCGGCCCGGGTGGAGCGGCTCGTGGAGGGCGTGCGGCGGTCCGGCCGCGACGAGCCTTTCGCGACCTTCGGCCGCCGGCGATTCAGGCAGCTGGTGAACCGGTTCTTCCGGCGGGCGGATCGCCGGCTGGAGGATGCCGCCGACATTCATCAACTGCGGATCGAGGGCAAGAAACTGCGGTATGCGCTCGAGATCTTCGCCCCGGTGTTTCCGGCGGCCGAGCGATCCGCCTGCCATGACGCGCTCGAGACTCTCCAGGAGACGCTCGGCGAGTTCACCGACCATGCCTCCGCGGCCGACCGGTTTCGCCGCTGGGCCCGCGAGGAGGGAGTGGGGCCCGACCGGCAGGCGCTGGCGGTGCTCCGCCGGGCCGAGGATGCCCGGGCCGAAGAGGCTCGCCGGGCGTTCGTGAAATGGTGGAAGCCTGGCCGGCGGCGGGCCCTGCGGCGGAGGTTCGAGCAGACCGTGCGGCGGAGGCCGGCATGAGCGGCATGACGAGGTTGCAGCCGTCGGCCGGGCCGCGGCGCCGGCTGACGGCGGCCATCGTACCGGGTCTGGCCCTCGTGTGGCTCGCGGTTGCATCGCTCGAGGCCGGTGCCGCCGGCTTCGAGCCGACCGTGCCGGCGGCCACGGCTCCGCCGGGCGATCCGCCGGCGGGCATGGCCTGGATTCCGGGGGGCGAGTTTTCGATGGGCTGTGCCGACCCGCGGCGGCTCCCCTTCGGCGGCAGCGATCCGATGGCCGATGCCCGGCCGATCCACCGGGTGAAGCTCTCCGGATTCTGGGTCGACGTCCACGAGGTGACCAACGCCGAGTTCGCGGCCTTCGTGACGGCCACCGGCTACGTGACCGTGGCCGAGCGGCCCCCCCGGGCCGAGGATTTCCCCGGCGCGCCGCCGGAGAATCTGGTGGCCGGGTCGATCGTGTTCGCCCCGCCGGCCGCGGCCGTCCCGCTGCGGGACGATTCCGGCGCCGCCCACCTCCGCTGGTGGTCGTATGTGCCCGGGGCCTCGTGGCAGCATCCGACCGGGCCCGCAAGCTCGATCGAGGGCCGCGACCGGGAGCCGGTCGTGCACGTCGCCTTCGCAGACGCCGAGGCCTATGCCGCCTGGGCCGGGAAGCG
>JBIIYH010000032.1:0-17421 GCA_044346905.1 Pirellulales bacterium | reverse complement strand
GCGCCGACCCCGGCGCCCGCCCCCGCTCCCGTCACGCCGCCGGCGGCGGGCAGCTGGTACCTGCAGACGAGCGGCAACCAGATCGTGGACGCGACGGGCCGTGCGGTGCGGATCGCGGGCGTCAACTGGTTCGGCCTGGAGACGCCCAACTTCGCCCCACACGGTCTTTGGTCGCGCGGCTACCGCGAGATGATGGATCAGATGAAGTCCGAGGGCTTCAACACGATCCGTCTGCCGTACAGCGACCAGCTCCTCGAGTCGGGCAGCATGCCCAACGGCATCGACTTCTCGAAGAACGCCGACCTGCAGGGGCTCAACGGCCTCCAGGTGATGGACCGGATCGTGGCGTACGCGGGCCAGATCGGCCTGCGGATCATCCTCGACCACCATCGTTCGGACGCGGGCAGCGGTCCCAACGGCTCGGGGCTCTGGTACACCGCGGCCTATCCCGAGAGTGTCTGGATCGCGAATCTCTCGCTGCTCGCCCGCCGCTACGCGACGTCTCCGGCCGTGATCGGCATCGACCTCCACAACGAGCCGCACGGGCCGGCGACGTGGGGCGACGGCGGGCCGAACGACTGGCGGCTGGCGGCCGAGCGGGCCGGCAACGCGGTCCTCGCGGCGAATCCCAACCTCCTGATCGTCGTGGAGGGCGTCGAACGGGCCGCGTCGGGCAACTACTGGTGGGGCGGCAACCTGTCGAACGCCGGCACGCATCCCGTGCGGCTCTCGATCCCCGGCCGGCTCGTCTACTCGCCCCACGACTACCCGGCGAGCGTCTACCCGCAGTCGTACTTCAGCGCGGCCGACTATCCGCGCAACCTGTACGACGTCTGGGACCGGAACTGGGGCTACCTGTTCCGCACCGGAACGGCGCCGGTGCTGCTCGGTGAGTTCGGGTCCAAGCTCGCGACCGAGAGCGACCGAGCCTGGTACACGAACCTCGTGAACTACCTCTCTGGTGATCTCGACGGCAACGGCACGCGGGATCTCCCCGCGGGGCAGCAGGGCGCGAGCTGGACATACTGGTCATGGAATCCGAATTCCGGTGACACCGGCGGCATCCTCGCGGACGACTGGCAGACCGTGAACAACTCCAAGGTCGATCCGCTGCGGGCGGTGCAGTTCGCGTTCGCCGCGGCGGCACCGACCCCGACCCCGGCGCCTGCACCTGCTCCGGCGCCCGCACCGGCTCCGGCGCCTGCGCCCGCACCGGCTCCGGCGCCTGCGCCCGCACCGGCTCCGGTGCCGGCCCCGACTCCGGGCGTGCCGGGTGCGACCCTGCCGATTGCGGCCCACGACAGGGTGCTGGCCGCCTACTTCCCCGAGTGGGGCATCTACGGCCGCAACTACCAGGTGGCCGACGTGCCGGCCGAACGGCTCACCCACCTGATCTACTCGTTCCTCAATCTCAAGAGCAACGGCGAGGTGGCCCTGTTCGATTCCTACGCCGCCGTGGAGAAGCGGTTCCCGGCCAACGAGACGGTCTCCGGCGAGGCCGACCAGTGGTACTACCCGCCGGGCGATCCGCGGGCCACGCAGACGGTGTGGGGCAACTTCGCCCAGCTCGCGCAGCTCAAGGCGAAGTACCCGCACCTCAAGGTGACCATCGCGGTGGGTGGCTGGACGCTCTCCACCCACTTCAGCACGGTGTGCGCGACGGAGGCGGGCCGAGAGACGTTCGCCAACTCGCTCGTGCGGTTCCTTGATACCTACCGGATGTTCGACGGCATCGACTTCGACTGGGAGTATCCGGGCGGAGGCGGTCTTGGCGGCAACTCCGTGAGCCCGAACGACGGGGCCAACTACGCGCTGCTGATGCAGAAGGTGCGGGCGAAGGTCGATGCCCTCGGGGCCCGGCTGGGCCGCGAGTACGAGTTGTCGGTCGCCTCCCCGGCCGGGATCGACAAGATCGTGAACTTCAATCTCCCGGGCCTGACCCCGAGCGTCGATTTCTTCAACCTCATGACCTACGACTTCCATGGCACCTGGGAGAGCACCACCGGCCACCTCGCCGGCTTTACGGCCGATCCCTCCGGCTACGACGTGAAGACGGCGGTCTCGGCCTATCTGGCGGCGGGCGTGCCGGCGTCCAAGATCGTGCTCGGGGCGCCGCTCTACACGCGGGCCTGGAGCGGCGTGGCCGACGGCGGTGACGGCGGCTACGCGGAGGCGGCCCGAGGCGCCGCGCCGGGCTCGTTCGAGGCCGGCAACTACGACTACAAGGACCTGCTCGCGAAGCTCCAGGATCGGGCTTCCGGCTGGAAGCTCTACTGGGATGACACTGCCCAGGCAGCCTATCTCTACAACGGCCGCGAGGGCATCTTCAGCTCCTTCGAGACGCCGACTTCGATCGCCCAGAAGGCGCAGTGGGCGGCGTCGATCGGCTTGGGCGGCATGATGTTCTGGGACATCTCGAACGACGCCACGGCGTCGGCCGAGAGCCTCGTCCTGGCCGCCTACAACTCCTGGGTGCTCGACCAGGACATGGCCACGATCCGAGCCCGGTCCGCCCTGACCAGCGAGATCATCCTGGGAGGCGACGGCCTGATCGGCCCGCTGCCGGCGGCGCTCTGACCACGTGCGGCGCAGGGCGCACGGGCCCGGGGTCGCTAGCGCACCGGCGGCAGGTTCGCCGGACGCTCGTCGGCGGTGACGGGTCGCTCGGCGGCGGGCGAGCCCGCGGGCGGCAACGCGGCGAAGACCTTCTCGTGGCGGAGGTCCGTTCGGTCGGCGATCGCCTCCGCCTCGGCCTGATCGCGGGCCTCTTTCCGTTTCCAAGGGAGAACCACCCGCTCGCCGGCAAACTCCATCCGCTCGTGGATGTCGCCGTCTTGGAAGGGGCCGGTGCCCATCATCCAGCGGTCGCGGGTGTTGCTGTCGATCCGCGTCAGGCCGCTCTGCCAGACCGCGCGGCCGCTGGCCCGCTCGTAGGCGAACAGGTTGAGGTCGGCCACGCCCCGCTGGTCGGTCCGCTTGAAGAGGGCGATTTCCGGGATGGAGGTGCCGTTGCCCATGAAGGAGACGCTCGTGGCGGGCATGCCGAGCAAAAGGTCATTGCGATCGGTGCCGATCGCCCCCGCCCGGGCCTCGACCACGAGGTCGGCGTCGTCCTCCTTGGCGCTCAGCCGGCAGCCCGAGGCGAGCAGCTGGTGTCTGAGCGCGCTGGCCAGATACTTGCCGTCGGTCACGTCGTCGAGGATCGTCGTGTCGAGAAACACGGTCTGGCCGGCGAGCGGCCGCATGTCGATCTGCATCACCGCCCGTTCGACGGCGTCTGAGATCAAGAGCTGCTCGGTGGCCGTCCGCTTGGAGTCGCTCCAGCGGGTCGTGCCACAGCCGGCGGCCGCCAACGCGAGCACGGCGCAGAGCAGCGCCGCGAAAGACGGGCGGGGGATCAGGCGGTGGCGGGATCGTGGCATGGCGCGGCCGGCATCCAGGCCCGGGCTTGTAGCAGGCCGGGGCGGGCGGGGCCACTGCGAAGCGGCCGGGAGCGGGCGGGGCAGGCTGCGAAGTTTCCGCGAGCGGCGGGGGCTGCGGCTTCGCCTTCCCCTCTCAGACCCACTCCATGGCGACCGACTCAGGTGTCGATGCCGAGGTGCGGCGGCGGGCGGAGGGAGAGATCCGCGACCTGCGGGCGGCCGACGGCCTGGCCGTGGCCGGGTTTCTCGATCGGGGTGATAATGCCGCGGCCCCGGCGACCCCGCCGGGCCATCGGGTCCATCGCCCTGCCGCCTGAGAATCCCTCATGTTCGCCGTCTTCGAGCACACGGCCGACCTGGGCGTTCGCGTCGAGGCGGCCACGCTGCCGGCGGCACTGGCCGACGCCGCCCGCGGCTTGTTCACCGTGATCGCCGGCGACCTCGAGCAGATCAGGCCCGAGGTCGAGGAGGCCTTTACCGTCCCCGGCAGCGACCCGACCTGGCTGCTCTACGACTTTCTCGGCGAGCTCCACGCGGCCTTCGAGGTCCGCCGGATGCTGTTTCGGGAGTTTCAGGTCACGATCACTGACGACGGCCTGGCGGCCACGGCCACGGGCGAGCGGTACGACCCCGCCCGGCACCTGCTCGCCCACGAGGTGAAGGCCATCACCCAGCACGAACTCGCGGTGGACCGCGGACCGGACCGGTGCACGGCGACCTACATCGTGGACATATGAGCGAGTGTCTGCCGCTGGAGCGGCTCGATGACGTCACCCTGCGGATCCCGCGATCCGCGCGGCCGGGGATGCGGGTGGACGGCCTGATCTTCGCCGACGAGCGGCTCGAGCCGCTGCTGCGGGGCGACCGGGCTGCCGAGCAGGTGGCCAACGTCGCCTTTCTGCCGGGCATCCAGACCGCCAGCCTGGCGATGCCCGACATCCACTGGGGCTACGGCTTTTGCATCGGTGGCGTGTGCGGCACCGACCCGGCCGCAGGCGGCGTGATCTCGCCCGGGGGCGTGGGCTACGACATCAACTGCGGCGTCAGGCTCGTGCGCACGAACCTCACGCTCGCCGACGCCCGGCCGCTGATGGTGCCGCTGGTCAACCAGCTCATGCGGGACATTCCGGTGGGCGTGGGGCAGGGGGGGAGCCGCGTGTTCTCGCCGGAGGAACTTCGAGCACTGATGCAGGAGGGCGTGCCCTGGCTCGAACGGCGGGGCTTGGCCACGGCCGACGACGTGGCCTGCGCCGAGGCCGAGGGCTGCATCTCGGGCGCGCTGCCGGAGCTCGTCAGCGACCGGGCGCTGGCCCGCGGGGCCGACCAGTGCGGCACGGTCGGGGCGGGCAACCACTTCATCGAGGTGCAGGTGGTCGACCGCGTGGCCGACGAGCGGGTGGCGGCGGCCTTCGGGCTGCACGCGGGCCAGATCTGCGTGCTCATCCACTCGGGGTCGAGGGGCCTGGGCTACCAGGTGTGCGACGACGCGCTGCGGGCCCTGCGGGACGCGCCGGCGAAGTATGGGATCGAGCTTCCCGACCGGCAGCTCGTCTGCGCGCCCATCGAGAGCCCGGAGGGGGCGGCCTATCTGGGGGCGATGCGGGCGGCGGCCAACTACGCCTTCTGCAATCGGCAGCTCCTGATGTGGCAGGTCCGCGAGGTGTTCGTGCGGATCTTCGGCAGGCCGTGGGAGGCGCTGGGGATGACGCTCCTCTACGACGTGGCCCACAACATCGCCAAGCTCGAGGAGCATGCCGTGGCCGGCACCACGAAGGAGGTCTGCGTGCACCGCAAGGGGGCGACGCGGGCCTTTCCCGCCGGCCATCACGACATCCCCGAGCGGTATCGCGAGGTGGGGCAGCCGGTGATCATCCCGGGCGACATGGGCCGGGCGAGCTGGGTGCTCGTGGGGGGCCCGAGGTCCATGGAGCGGTCGTTCGGCACGACCTGCCACGGAGCGGGGCGGTGCCTGTCGCGGACGGCGGCCACCAAGGCCGCGAAGGGCCGCGATATCCGAACCGAGCTCGAGCGGGCCGGCGTGATCGCGCGGTCGCGGAGCCGAGAGGGTCTGGCGGAGGAGCAGCCGGCGGCCTACAAGGACGTGGACGTGGTGGTGGACGTGGTCCATCGCGCGGGGCTGTCGCTCAAGGTCGCCCGGCTCACGCCGCTGGGCGTGGTGAAAGGATAGACACGCGATAGAGACACGCCAGGGAGACGCGCCGCAGAGACACGCTGGGTAGAAACTCAGGGGTAGGCACGCGGGGGGGCGGAGCGGATACACTCCGGCCGGCCCTCGGGATCAGGCCCTGGAATCAGTCCCCATGCCGATCGACCCACGTCAGCAAGACTTGTGGAATCGGATTCTCGCCCACCGGTTCGACGACCCCGCGGCCCGGCTCACGTTCACGGGCCGGCTGGCCCGGGAGAACGGCTGGACGATCGGCCACGCCGTCCGCGTGGTGACCGAGTATCGCCGGTTCGTGTTCCTGGCCATGACCGCAGGCCACGCGGTCACGCCCAGCGAGGATGTGGACCAAGCCTGGCACCTGCATCTCGCCTACACGCGGGACTACTGGCAGACCTTCTGTCGCGACGTGCTCCGCGAGCCGCTCCACCATGGACCGACCCGCGGCGGTGCGAGCGAGGCAGGCCGCTACGATCACCAGTATCGACAGACGCTCGCCGCCTATGCGGCCGCCTTCGACGCGCCGCCGCCGGCCGGCATCTGGCCGACTCCCGAGCAACGCTTCGGCCCCGACCTCGCCTGGCGGCGGGTGAACGTGGCGAGCCACTGGGTGGTGCCGAAGCCGCGCTGGCTGCGGGGCCGCACGCGAAAGGCGACGAGCCTGGCCGGGCTTGCGGCCGTGCCGCTGGTCGCGGCGGGCCTCCCCAACCCGCTCGACCTGACCGGGCCGCCGTTCCTGATGCTGTTCGCGGCCCTGGCGACCGGCTCGATCGTCGCCGGCGTCGTCCTGCGGCGGATGTTTCAGCCGGAGGGCGAACCGCTGGTGCCCGGCGAACACCTCGAACCGCTCGAGCTCGCGCTGCTCGCCGACGACGGCCGAGGGCGGTGTGCCGCGACCGGTCTGGCCGCGCTCGCTGTCGCCCCCGAGTCGCCCGCCGGCGCGGCCTGGCAGCGCGAGCCCTCGACCTTTTCGCTCGTCTCGGCGCCGCCGGCCGGGGCGTCGCCGCTGCTCGAGGCCCTCCATGCGCGGCTGGCAGCGCTCGGCTCCTGCACGCCGCTGGAGGCGGTCAAGGCCGCGACCGGTGTGGCCCGCGACGAGTTCGAGCCCCCGCTCGTGGCCCGAGGACTGCTCGTGGGCGACTGGTGGGCGACGGCGGCGCCCTGGGTGATTCTCGCGCCGGCGGCTGCGACGGTCGGGTTGGGGATCATGAAGACCATCGTCGGCGGGGCACGCGGGAAGCCGGTCGGGTTTCTGGTGGTCGGCTGCGTGGTGCTTGCTTTGATCGGCCTCCTGGCCCTCGCACGGAAGCCGCGTCGCACCCGGCAGGGGGATGCGGTGGTTCACGAGGCCTGGAGGCGGTTTCGTGAGTCGGGCCAGCAGGAGGACTGGCTGCGGGGCAAGCGGGATTCCGCGGCCGTCCTGCCCCTGGCCGTGGCCCTGCTCGGCGCCGCGACCCTCTCCGGCACCGGGCATGCGTATCTCGAGCAGACGCTGAATCGGCACCGGACCGGGGGCTCGGATGGCGGCGGCTGCGGCACTTCCGGCGACGGTGGGGGCGGCGGCTGCGGCAGTTCCGGCGACGGTGGGGGCGGCGGCTGCGGCAGTTCCGGCGACGGTGGGGGCGGCGGCTGCGGTGGCTGCGGCGGCTGCGGCGGTGATTGATTCTGTTACCGGGCGAGCCTGCAGCCATTCAGCGCCCTGCGACCGCCGGCTGTTGCCACTTCGTCTCCGGCCGGCCGTAGTCGCGGAGCAGTTCCACGACCCGCTCGTCCTCCACCTGGGTGAAGTCGCGGTAGAACTGGCCGATTGCCCAGAAGGCCCGCGGCTCCTCCAGGCACACGAGCCGGTCGCACAAGGAGCGGATCGCGTCGAGCCGCTCGGGCGAGCCCACCGGCACCGCCACCACCACCCACTTCGCCCCTGCGGCTCGCACCGTGCGGATCGCGGCGATCATCGTGGCGCCCGTGGCGATCCCGTCGTCGGTGAGGATCACCGTGCGGCCGGCCACCTGGGCCTGTGGTCGCACGGCCCGAAACATCTCCCGTCGGCGGGCAATCTCGGCCAGCTGCCGCGCTCGCTCGGCGGTCAGATAGGCGTCGCCCGCCTCACTCATCGCCTTGGCGAAGTCGTTGAGATAGACCTCGCCCGTCTCCGACACGGCGCCCAGGGCCAGTTCGGGCTGGTGCGGAGCCCGCAGTTTCCGCGAGAGCACGACATCGAGCTCGGCGCCGAGCCCCCGCGCGAGCACCGCGCCGATCTCGACGCCGCCGCGCGGGATCGCGAGCACGAGCGGCTTCTGTGTTTCACCCTGCCGCGGGCCGCACAGCCCCTCGGCCCGCAGTCGCTCGACGAGCATCCAGCCCGCCTCCTCGCGATCGGTGAAGATCCGGTGGTTCATGACAGGGTCTCCGCGAGGAAAAAAGGGGACATCCCCCGTTTCGGTTCATCACTGGGTCAGACACACCGTCGACTGCGAAACGGGGGATGTCCCCTTTTTTGTCAGGGCGTGGGCAGCTGCAGATGCCGCGCGAACCATTCCGCCGCCAGCCGCGCCGCCTCGTCGAGCGTGCCCGGCTCGTCGAAAAGGTGCGTGGCTCCCGGCACGATCGCCAGCTGCTTCTCGCACTCGAGCTGGGCGAGCGCCTGGCGGTTGAGCGTGAGCACCTCGCGATCCTCACCGCCGACGATCAGGAGCGTTGGGGCCGTGACCACGCGGAGCTTGCGGCCGGCCAGGTCGGGCCGGCCGCCACGGGACACCACCGCCGACACCTTCGGCTCGCGGGCCGACGCCACGAGCGCCGCCGCGGCCCCGGTGCTGGCCCCGAAGATCCCGAGCGGCAGGTGCCGCGTGGCATCGAGCCCCGCCACGAACCGGGCCGCCGCCAGGATCCGCTCGGCCAACAGCGGGATGTCGAACACGTTGACGCGGTCGGTCGCCTCCTGCTCGGTGAGCAGGTCGAACAAGAGCGTGCCGAGCCACGACTCGTGGAGGATGCCCGCCACGTGGAGATTTCTCTGGCTGTGCCGGCTCGAGCCGCTGCCGTGGGCGAAGAGCACGAGGCCCGTCGGCGGAGTGGGCAACGCGAGCCGGCCGGGCAGCTCGATCGCGTCCCCCTTCACGCCGGTCGCGGGCACGGCCACCTCGAAGGTCTCGACGGCACTGGTGAGCATGGGGTTCTCCAAAGGCATGCGGTGGGGTGGAGCGGAGCAGGGCGGTCAGCGGGGATGGCGGGCCTGCGTATGCGGCCGCGTCACATGCACGGCTGCGGCCTGCGGGCCGTTGTCTCCCTCCTCCTCGGTGAAGGAGACGGGCGTGCCGACGTCGGCCACGCGGAAGTCGGGATCGGAGAGGGCGTTGCGGTGGAAGTACACATCGCGGCCGTCAGCCGTCTTGATGAACCCGTAGCCCTCGAGCGGGAAGAGCTGCGAGATCCGGCCATGGGGCCGTTCGCCGTGGGCCTTCTCCGCGCCCTGCAGCTGCCGCACGTGGTCCTCGAGCCGCCGCTCGGCCGCGCGGAAGGCGTCCCGCAGGGCCACGAACACGTCCTCATGGGCATGGTCCCGCGGATGCTCGCGGTTGACCACGATCTCCCCCCCCGGCACGACCAGCTCGACCCGCACCGAGTAGAGCCGCCCCTGCCGCTGGTGGCGGTGGGGCTGGGCGATCACGACGTGGCAGCCCGTGATCCGATCCCAGATCCGTTCGAGCGCCGCGACATGGTCGAGCGCGGCGTCCCGCACCTGCTCGTCGACGGGAAGGTCGTCGAACGAGACCTGAGGCTGGGTCTGCATGGCGAAGCGTCTCCTGCCGGGCATCCCTGCGGAACCGGGCAAGACGCCGCTGCCTGCATGCGTCGAGAGACTGTAGCGCCGCCGATCCGCGGCCGGCGCAGATCGCGATGACCGCCGGGAGATCGCCGTGCGGACACTTGGCGTGACGGAGTCGCCGAGCCGCGTGGCGTCTCACGGAGTGGGACGGCGGGGATGAAAGCCTCCGTCGCTGGGATATTTCGCACAGCCTGTTATTCAGCCTCGACGTCCAACGGGCGAAATCTCCAGGCTCCTTCGGCTTCCATCCCCGCCGTCCGGTCGAGGGTCGTGGTGGGATATTCGATTGGCCGCGAGGGGCGGCCCGTGCCACGCGAGGCGGCCTTGATCGCGAGCGCAGGCAGGATGCCGAAGCGAGCGAGCATGGAGCGACCGGAAGGCAGGATGCCTGAAGGGAGCGTCCGACGAGCTGGCACGGGCCACCCCGAGCCGTGTCACCCAAGACGCTGGGCGACGGGGGCCAACGACCCTGAGAGCCGCAAGCGTCACTCGGCCGAGATCGCCTCGAGCAGGTCCATCCGTACCGCGCGGCGGGCGGGCAGCCAGGCGGCCAGCGCCGTCACGGCCACCGCCGCCGCCAGGTTCGTGGCCACCACGGCCGGGCGGAAGGTGACGCTCACTGGATGCCCGAGGAGCGGCTGGCTCGACAGCTGGATGAAGAGGGCCGTGACCATCCCGGCCGCGAGGCCGATGATCCCGCCGGCCGCGCCGAGCAGGACACTCTCCAGCACCACCATCCGCGTCACCTGGCCGCGAGTCATGCCCACGGCCCGCAACAGGCCGAGGGTCCGCTTCTTCTCCAGCACGTTCATGGTCACCGTGTTGGCCACGCCCAGGCTGCCCACCACGAAGCCGAGGCCGAGGATCGCCCACAGCGAGCTCACCACGCCCCCCACGATCGCGTCCACGAACCGCTTCACCTCGCCGAACGAGCGGAGGATCATCGCGTGGTCGGCCACGATCCGCTCGAGCGGCTCGCGGAGTGACTCGGCCCGGCCGGGCTCGGCGGTCACGAGCAGGATGTCGGCCGATTGCATGCCGAACAGCCGGCGGCCGACGTCGCGGCGCACGTGCAGCGACGCGCCGCCGCTCGTGTAGTCCACCACCAGGGCCGCCACCTTCACCGGCACCGTCCGGCCGAAGACCTCCACGGGCACCTCGTCGCCCGCCTTGATGCCTGTGCGGCGGGCGAGCACCGTGCCCGCCACGGCCTCGCCGCGGGCCAAGGCCGCCCGCACCTCCGCGACGGTGGTGTTGACGGGCTCGAGCGGCAGCGGCTGATCGGCCGGCACGTCGCGGGCCACGATCACGCACGCCCCGCCGCCGATCCGGCCGGTCGTCACGCCGAGTCCCTCCACCTCCGCCACGCCGGGCAGTTCGCGAATCGAGGTCTCCACGTCCTGCGAATCGACGGTCTGCGCCTCCGCCACGCCCTGGAGCATGCCCGCGTGGGAGAGCACCCAGTCGGCCCGCATCATCCGGCCGTACCAGCCGAGCACGTCGTCGACGTTGTCGCGGATCGCATGGCCGAGGCCGATGCCGTTGCTCACGGCGACCACGAGCACGCCGGTGGTGAGGGCCGTGCGGACGGGTTGCCGGAGGATCTGCTCGACGGCGAGCGCGCCCTCCACCCGCAGTCGCCGCGGGATCAGGAATGCCAGCCCCTTCACGATCGGCGGCAGCAAGAGCGGCGTGGTGGCTACGAAGGCCAGGAGCAGCGTGATCCCGCCCGGCACGCTCATCCGTGGCGGCACGATTCCGAGGATCACGAGCGCCTGGTTGACGATCGCCACCGCCGTGAACACCGCCACCGCGGTAATGAACCGCCAGGACACGCCCTGGGCGGGCGGGGCGGGCGCCGCGGCGAGCCCCTCGAGCAGATCGACCCGCGTGGCCTCGCGGGCCGGCCAGAGCGCCGCGGCCACGGCGATGCCGCAGCCCAGGAGCACCGCGACCGGCACGATCCACGGCTCCACGGCGAGCGAGGCTTCGGGAGCCTGGAGCGCCCGGGCGATACCGGCGGCGATCGGGCCCGCCGCCGCCCGGCCCGCGGCGGCGCCGAGGATGCCGCCCACGGCCCCGAGGATCGCCGCCTCGCTGACCACGAGTCGGCGGAGCTGCCGGGCCGTTCCTCCGAGCAGCCGGATCAGCGAGAACCCCCGCCGCCGCTCGCTCACGTTCATCAGCATCGCGTTGCCTACGATGAAGAAGGCCATCGCCACGGTCAGGCCGGTGACGAAGTCGAGCCCGAGGTTGGCCGAGTGGAGTACGTCCTCGGCCATGCTGGCCTGGCCGGCCGGAATCTCCGCCACGAGCTCGGCCGGCAGCCGCCCGGCGAGCGCCTCCCGAACCGCGGGACGGCGGGCGTCGGCCGCCAGGGCCACGCGGACGCGGTCCACCATCCCGGTGGCGAGCGACATCCCACCGAGCGCCTCGATGTCGACCACCACGCCGGCTCCCTCGGCGAACCAGCCGAGCGACGCGGGCTTCACCAGGCCCGTGACCAGCATCCGCTGGATCCGCCGCCGGGCGAAGAACAAGACCTCGTCGCCCACCTCCAGCCCCAGGCTGCGGGCCAGACCGGCGTCGAGCATCAGTTCATCGGCTTCGCGGCAGGGCTCGCCCGCCTCGAGCTCCAGGAGGCCGAGGTTCACGAGGGCCGCCGCATCGACGCCCACGGCCACCTCCCGCACCCGCTTGTCACCCACTCGCAGGAGGGTGGGTCGGTAGAAAAGTGGCACCACGGCTTTGACACCGGGAACGTCGGCGAGCGCGGGCACGGTCGTGGCCACGAACCGGCCGCCGCCGCGGGCGGTGACGTCGACCGTGGGCACGCCGCCGATCACCTCGGCCAGTTGGGAATAGCCCTGCCGCGAGGCGCCGGCCGCCACCCAGGTGGCCACGACCGCACCGACGGCCACCGCCACGCTCGCCGCGGTCGCCAGGGCCCGGCCCGGGCGATTTCGCCACTGCCGCACGAGCAGCCGCAGCAGCCTCATGGCCCGGCCGCTCCGACCGCCATGTCACCGGGCGTGATCGCCGCGACGAGCCCGTCTTTCATCCGCACGATGCGGCCCGCGGTCGCGGCGATGCCGGGGTCGTGGGTGACGAGGATCACCGTCTGCCGCCGGTCGCGGACGAGTCGCTGGAGGAGCTCGAGCACGACACCTGAGTTGACCGAGTCGAGCGCGCCGGTCGGCTCGTCGGCCAGCACGATCGCCGGATCGGTGACCAACGCACGCGCCACGGCCCCGCGTTGCTGCTCGCCGCCGGAGAGGGCGTCGGGCCGATGGTCGGCCCGATGAGCCATGCCCACGGCCTCGAGGGCGAGGCGGGCCGCATCACGGCAGCGGGCCTCCGTCGCACCGTCGAGTACGAGCGGGAGGGCGACGTTCTCGGCCAAGGAGAGCTCGGGGAGGAGGTTGTACCGCTGAAACACGAACCCGATCCGGCGGCGGCGGATCTCCGCCAGGGCGTCGTCGTCGAGGGTCGCCAGATCGACCCCTTCCAAGAGGACGCGGCCGGACGTGGGCCGCGTGATCCCGCCGAGCATGTGGAGGAGCGTGCTCTTGCCGGAACCGGAGGCTCCGGTGATCGCCACGAACTCCCCCTCGTCGACCGCCAGGTCCACGCCCCGCACCGCGGTGACGCCGGCCGCGGAGCCACCGCCAAAAGTCTTTTCGAGCTGCTCGGCGAGAAGGATCGGCAAGGCGGGCAAGGGCTCCGGCGGGAGACCCTCACTCTACCCCACCTGCCACCCCGCGGGCCATGGCCCCGCGTTCAGCGGGCGGCCAGCGGCTGCAGGAGCTCGAGCGGCAGCGTGGCCGACGCAACCTTGCCGGCGAGGGTGTCGGTGACGCCGAGCTCGATGCGGCAGGCACCAGCGGCGGCCGTCTCGGGCAGCCGCACCACGTAGCGGGCGAAGTAGTCCCGCCGCCGCGCCCGGCAGGTCTCGGCAATCGGCTCGAAGGCCCAGGTGTGGAGGACCGTGCCATCAGCGGACACCAGCCTGAGCGTCGAGTCGATGCAGGTGGTGTGACCCGCCGGTGATTCGCTCGCCGAGAGCCCGGCGAGCTCGAAGTAGACGATTACTTCCTGGCCGGGCCGGAAGCGGTCGGCTGCGAACCGGTCGACGACGCCCCAGCCCTGGACCCGCGTCGCGAAGCAGGCATTCTCGACCGTCAGCGCCGCCTCGGTCGGGGCCGGGGCGACCGGCGGCGGTTCCGGTTCCGGTTCGGCCGGGGTGTCCGGAGCGGGTTCCGAGGAGACCGGTACGGCGACCGTCACGATCGGTGCCTCGTCGGCGGTGGGCGTCGCCTGGGCTGCCGGCGCGGGTTCCGGGGCGGGCTCGGCTGCCGGAGCGGCTGTGGCGTCGAGGTCGGCCTTGGCAGCCATGTGGGCCTCGGGCGGCAGCGACTCGGCA
This sequence comes from Pirellulales bacterium, assembly GCA_044346905.1. Classification (GTDB taxonomy): domain Bacteria; phylum Planctomycetota; class Planctomycetia; order Pirellulales; family UBA1268; genus QWPN01. The sequence goes on along the minus strand of JBIIYH010000032.1, from coordinate 3,562 downwards.
AAGGCGTCGATCACGGCCGGCCAGTCCTCGGGCGAGGTTCGGTCGAGGGTTTCCACGAGCGTGGCCCGAGCCGCCGCGCCGATCCCGCCGAGCTTGGCGAGCCGCGCGACGGCCTCATCGATGGCCGCCTCGCGACGCTCGGCGTCGAGGGCCTGCAAGTCGGCCGGGTCCATCTCATCCCCGGGCGGCGAGTCAGCGGCGGGGGCGTCGTCGGAGGTGGTGGTGTCGGAGGCGGCCGTGGCGGCCTCGGCGGCGTGCGGGTCGCCGCCGTCCCAGACGAGATCCCGCAGCGAGGCGGTGCTCAGTACCGAGGTGCAGCCCTGCCCGCAGGCCACGAACAGCATCAGCAGGGCGGGCCAGCAGCGGCGGAGGAAGTGGTCGGTGAGTGGCATGCGGCGTGAAGTGGTCGCCGGACGATCCCGGCCGGGGCAGGTTGAAAACCGGCGGGAACCTAGAGACGCCGGCCGGTCCGAGGCAAGGCCAACCCCGGAGGAGGCGGCTCGCGGCCAAGCGTGCTATGCCCGAGGGCCAAGCCTCGCGTTAGAATCCTCGCCGTCCCCGACCGCTTTCCGACCCAGCCTGCCGAGTCTTCGCGGAATACCCCCATGGCCACGGCCACCTTCGACCAGGAAGCGGTGCCCTCCCTCTGGACCCACCGGCACCTGCTCGACCTCGAGCGGCTGACGCCGGCGGAAATTCGTCTCCTGCTCGACACTGCAGCCCGCTTCAAGGAAGCCACCGACGGCTGTCGCAGGAAGCTCTCGGTGCTCGCCGGCACGACCGTCGTGACGCTGTTCTTCGAGAACTCCACCCGCACCCGCACGAGCTTCTCGCTCGCCGCCCGCCGCCTCGGGGCCGACGTGATCGACTTCTCGGCCTCCGGCAGCAGCCTCTCCAAGGGGGAGTCGTTCATCGACACCGCGAAGAACCTCGAGGCGATGGGCGTGAACGCCGTCGTGGTGCGGCACGGCACGCCTGGCACGCCGCACCTGCTCTCGCAGCACCTCGCGGTGGGCGTGATCAATGCGGGCGACGGGCCGCACGAGCATCCCACCCAGGGCCTGCTCGACATCTTCTCGATCCGGGAGCGGCTCGGCGACATCGGCGGCATCACGGTGGGGCTGGTCGGCGACATCGCCCACAGCCGGACGGCCCGCTCGAACCTCTGGGGCCTGATCAAGCTGGGGGCCAAGGTGATCCTCTGCGGGCCGCCCACGCTCGTCTCGGAGCGGTGGCGGGAGCTGGGCGTGGAGGTCTCCCACGACCTCGACGCGATCATCCCCCGCTGCGACGTGCTCAATCTTTTGAGAATCCAGTTCGAACGCCAGAACACCCGGCCCTTTCCCTCGGTCCGCGAATACGCCCACCTCTACGCGATGACCAAGGAGCGGCTCAAGCGGGCCAAGAAGGATCTCCTGATCCTGGCTCCCGGGCCGATCAACCGGGGCGTGGAGGTGACGGCCGAAGTGGCCGACTGCCCGCAGTCGCTGATTCTCGACCAGGTGACCAACGGCCTGGCGGTGCGGATGGGCGTGCTCTGGCTGACCTGCGGGCCGCGGGACGCGGCCGGCGGAACGTTCCCCGGTGGAGGCCCGTCCTGATGCCCACGCTCCTCGTTCGCGGCGGCCGCGTGGTCGATCCCTCCCAGGGCATCGACCGGATCGACGACGTGCTCGTGCGCGACGGCCACGTGGTGGCCGTGGGCCACGCCGGGACCCAGCCGGTGGGCCGGGTGGACGAGACGATCGACGCGACCGGCCTCGTGGTCACGCCCGGCCTCGTGGACATGCACGTCCACCTCCGCGAGCCCGGCCGCGAGGAGGACGAGACGATCGAGACCGGCACCCGGGCGGCGCTCGCCGGCGGGTTCACGAGCGTGGCCTGCATCCCCAACACCGAGCCGCCGATCGACAGTCAGGCGGCGGTCGAGTTCATTCATCAGAAGGCGGCCCGGGCCGACACCTGCAACGTGTTCGTGGTCGCCTGTGCCAGCCGGGGCCGCGAGGGCAAGGAGCTCGCCGAGATCGGCCAGCTCGTCGAGGCCGGGGCCGTGGCCTTCAGCGACGACGGCGCCCCGGTCTACGACGCGGAGCTGATGCGGCGGGTGTTCGAGTACTGTCGGATGTTCGACAAGCCTTTCCTGGCCCACGAGGAGGTGCTGGAGCTGACGGCCGGGGGCGTGATGCACGAGGGGCTGGTGTCGCTCGTGCTGGGCCTCAAGGGGATGCCGGCTGCGGGCGAGGAGGTGATGATCGGCCGCGACATCGCCCTGGCCGAGGTGACCGGCGGCCGGCTGCACGTGATGCACGTCTCGACGGCCGGGGGCGTGGCCCTGATCCGGGCCGCCAAGGCCCGGGGGATCCGGGTCACGGCGGAGGCCTGTCCCCATCACTTCACGCTCACCGACGAGAGCCTGCGGGGCTTCGACTCCAACTTCAAGATGAGCCCGCCCCTGCGGACGGCCGCCGACGTGGAGGCGATCATCGAGGGGCTCGTGGACGGCACGATCGACTGCATCGCCACCGACCACGCGCCGCACGCGCTCGAAAAAAAGATGCTCGAGCTCGACCGGGCCCCGTTCGGGATCCTGGGGCTCGAGACCGCCGTGGGCCTGGCGGTGACGCGGCTGGTGGAGCCCGGGCGGATCGGCTGGCCGCGGCTGGTGGCGGCCCTGAGCACGCTGCCGGCCGAGATCCTCGGGATCAACCGGGGCACGCTCCGGCCCGGCGCAGTCGCCGACATCACGCTCATCGATCCGGCCCGCTCCTGGCGGGTCGATGTCCGCAGATTCGCCTCCAAGAGCATCAACAGCCCGTTCCACGGCTGGACGCTCCAGGGGCGGGCGGTGGCCACGATCGTGGCGGGGCGGGTGAAGTATCGGTTGCAGGAGCCGGCGGTGGCCTGATCCGGCGGGGAGGGACGGGCGATGAAGATCCTCGTCGACGGCTACAACCTGCTGCATGCCTCCGGCATCTTTGGCGGGGTGCGGGGCGCCGGCGGCTTCGAGGCCTCACGGCGGGCGCTGCTCGACGAGATCGCCCGGCTGATGGGTGCGGCGGCCTCCGGAGTGACGGTGATCTTCGACGCCGCCGACGCGCCGCCGGGGCTGCCCGACCGGTATCAGCACGTGGGCATCGACGTTCGGTTCGCCCGGCACCACGCCTCGGCCGACGCGCTGATCGAGGACCTGATCGAGGACCACGACGCCCCGACGGCCCTCACGGTCGTCTCGTCGGACAACCGGGTGATCGCCGCCGCCCGCCGCCGGCGGGCCAAGCCCGTCGCCAGCGCCGACTGGCTGGCCGGCCTGAAGGCCGCGGCCCGGGCCGCCGCCAATGCGGCGGATGCCAAGCCGCCCGAGCCCGGCGCCGAGGGCGCTGGCTACTGGAAGGACTACTTCGGGCTGTGAGGAGAGGGGGGCGTTGCGCGTCAGCTCTCCGCGGAGACCTCCGAGAGTGGTCGGGATGCCCGGGCGCTCTCGGCCTCTCGAAGAAAGATCACCACCGGCTTACCACCGTCGTTGCAGCACGCGCCGCAACGCCGGCAGGAGGTAGAGCGGGAT
>JBIIYH010000031.1:0-17463 GCA_044346905.1 Pirellulales bacterium | reverse complement strand
CCCATCACGCCGCCGGTGCTGTTGGCCGTGCAGATGAGCAAGGGATCGAGGCCGAGCTGCTCGGCCGTCACCTTCTGGAGGCTGCCGAACATCGCGTTGCTCGAGGTGTCGGAGCCGGTGATCGCCACGCCCAGCCAGCCGAGGATCGCCGCGAAGAACGGGTAGGCGAGGCCCGTGCCCGTCAGCGCCAGGCCGAGCGTGACATCCATGCCCGAGTACCGCGTGACGAAGGCCAGCGCGAGCATCGTGGCGATCGTGGCCAAGGGCATCGCCAGTCGGGCCAGGTTGGCCCACCACAGCCGCCAGGCCCGCCGCCAGCCGATGCCCAGCCAGGGCACTGCCAGCACCGCGGCCGCGAGAATGCCCGTGCCGGCGGCCGAGGCCATGTTGAACCGATACACGGCCGGCTCGACTTCCATCTCGGCGCGGGTGGCCGGCGGCACCTTGGCCACTCGCTCGTGGACCGCGGGCACCCGGATCTCCGGCGGCGGCACCGCGGCGTCGAGCGCCGCCTTCACCGGGCCGAGGCCCCAGAGAAACACGCAGGCCGAGAGGATCAGCCACGGCATCCAGGCCCAGGCGACCCGGGCCGCGGAGTCGGCCTCGGCGGTGAGAGGGGCGTCGACCGGCCCGTCATGTCGCCAGATCGTGGCCGGTCGCCAGGCCCGCAGAAACACCGCCATCACCGCCAAGCAGGCGATGCCGCCGACCACGTCCACGAGCGCCGCCCCCACGAAGTTGGCCATCGCGAACTGGACGGCCGCGAACGACACGCCGCATACGAGCACCGCCGGCCAGACGCCGGCCAGCCCCCGCCAGCCGCTCATCGCCACGACCATCCAAGCGGGAATCATGAGCGAGAAGATCGGCAGCTGGCGGCCTGCCACCGCGGCGATGCTCGCCTCGTCGAGGCCCGTCACCTTGGCGAGCGTGATGATCGGCGTGCCGAGGGCCCCGAAGGCCACGGGCGCGGTGTTGGCAATCAGCGCGATCACCGCCGCCTCGAGCGCCGGAAAGCCGGTGCCGGCGAGCAGCGCCGCCGTGATCGCGACCGGAGCACCGAACCCTGCCGCCCCTTCGAGAAACGCTCCGAAGGCGAACGCGATCAACAGCGCCTGCACCCGGTGGTCGGGCGAGAGCCGCGTGACCGACCGCTTCATCACGTCGAGCGCGCCCGACTCGACCGAGAGGGCGTGGAGGAACATCACATTGATCACGATCCAGCCGATCGGAAACAGCCCGAAGGCGGCGCCGTACGCTGCCGCCGCCCCGGCCGCGGCGGGGGGCATGCCGAACACGGCCGTCGCGAGCCCGATCGCGGCAAGGAGCGCCGCCAGCGCCGCCCGCAGGGCCGAGAATCCGCCGAACGCGAGCAGGCCCAGGAGCAGCACCAGCGGCACCGCCGCCACGGCCGTGGAAAGCACGGCCGCCCCGAGCGGATCGTAGACCTGCGACCAGATCGCGGCATCCATGCGGCTAGTTTCAGCGGGCAGCGAAGGGCTTTTCTGACGGATCGACAGGGATCGAGAGCGAGCGGAGTGCCGCTCACCGCCGGGGAAACATCCGGTCGGCCTCGTGGAGCACCACCACCTGCTCGGCCCGGTTGGCGAGCCGCTCGACCACGGCTGCGTCGGCGGCGTGGCCGAAGCCGATCTCCTCGACCGCCGCCTCGTCGAGGCTCGAGAGCAGCACCACGCGGCGGTCGCCCAGGCAGCGGGCCAGCAGGCGGGCTTCGACCGCGTCGGCAATCAGGGCGGGATCGTCCGACGCGATCGCCTCGCGGACGAGCGGTCCGAGCGGTGTGCCCTGCCGGGACCGGGTGAGCACGATGCCCGGGGTGGCGGCCGCCCCCGCCACCACGGCGATCGTGGCGGTCGGTAGCGTGACTCGCGCGGCGGCCGCGATCGCTCGCACCACCGCCCCGAAGCCCGTCGCGTCGCTCGCAAGCGTGGCGACGGCCAGATCGGAGGGTTCCTCGACGGCGGGCCGCCAAGCGGCGGCGGCCGCGCGGGCCGCCCGCGTCGCCTCCTCCGGCAGGCCAAAGCAGGCGGCGTGGAGCGTGTCGCCCCGCCCGGCTACCAGCCGCAGGCTCGCGCACACGCCCAGCTGCCAGGTGATGTCGTGCACCGCGCCCCGCCAATCGACGAGCGACTCGCGACCGCGACGGGCGAGCTCGCGGGCCAGTGACTCACGGTTGTCGCGGCGACCGAAGGCGGGCCAGAGCTCGCCCTCCGGCGAGCGGCCGCCGAGGGCGGCATCCCAGCCGAAGCGACCGACGGCCACGACCACGTCGGCGTCCACGAGCACCCGCGAGAAGTAGAGCGGCCGGGCCTCGGCGTCGGCGGCCAGGTAGGCCGTACCGCTTTCCACGGCGGGATCGAACGACGTGGCCCCGGCCGGTGGGTGAGGAGGGCTCGCGGGGTCGAGCGGGGCCGCCGCGAGCACGGTCAAGTCACCACCGGCCACGCCGCCGCTCGCCAGGCAGCCGCGGAGGGCCGCGAGCACGGCCTCGGACTGCGGGATCTCGCCGGCCAGCGCGATCGCGGCCCGGTCGCCCGGCACCACATGGGCCGCGAGCGGCGGACCATGCGGGGTCGAGCCCACGGCCTCGCTGACGAGCCGCTCCGCCGCCACGCCGGCGACGCCCTGCGGTCCGCGGAGTTCCGTGACGAGCGTGCCTTCGGCGAGCTCGAGCTCGAGCGGCCCGGCGGCGGAGTCGAGGGTGATGGCGGGCACGGTGGACCGGCTCAGGGCGGGGATGAAAGGCCGCCATCCTAACGATTTTCAGGCCGGTCCGCGGGCCGCAGGGTTTGCCCGACCGGTGCGGCCGGAAGGCGCCGCACGGTCGTCATCCCGGCGGGGCCGACGGGCCGAAGACCAGGGTGTGGGCAGCGGATTTCCGCGAACCCGCCCCGAGGAGCAACACCGGTGCGAACCTTCCGTCTCGTCATCGCCGCCACGATCGCCGCCGCGATCCCGTCGATCATCTCGATCCGGGACACGCAGGCCCAGGAGACGATCGTCATCGAGGGAGCTGCGATGCCCGGGCCCGGAATGGCCGGCGCCGATTGCAACTGTCGGGGCGGGCAGCGGCCGCCGTGGCATGGCAACGTGGCGAGCGGGGCATACGGGTGCGGGCCCGTGTGTCGAGCCCACGGCATGTTTCACGCGGACGCCTGCGGCCAGTTGCACGCCAAGCGGCATGTCCACCAGGGTTGCGTCACCCTGCCGCCGGCGTTTCCCAGGCTGCACGGGATGTGGGCGGACGGCATGATGCCCTCGCCGCCGCCCCCGCGGCTGCCCCGGTGCCACAACTGCGGCGCGGAGATCGCGGGAGGGTTCTGACGCCCCAGGCTCGCCCCCCTGCGATCCCGCCCCTTGCCGCCAGGGGCCCACACGACGACACCCTTTCACGCGGTTCGGCCGGAACGAAGCCCCGGCCGAGCCGCGGCGTCGTTTTGCGGGCTACCCCGGCAGCGGCCGGGTCATCTCGACTGGCACGACCCACTGGTCGTATTGCTCGGGGGTGACGTAACCCAAGGCCACCGCAGCGGCCTTGAGGCTCGTGCCCTGCTGGTGAGCCTGCTTGGCGATCTTGGCCGCTTTCTCGTAGCCGATGTGGGTGTTGAGCGCCGTCACGAGCATCAGCGAGTCGTCGAGATGGTGCTTGATCCGGGCCAGGTCAGGCTCGATCCCCTCGGCACAGTGGATCCGCATCGAGTCGCAGGCGTCGGCGACGAGATCCGCGCTCTCGAGCACGTTGTGGATCATCACCGGCTTGTAGACGTTGAGCTGAAAGTTGCCCTGGCTGCCGGCGAAGGCGACCGTCGCGTCGTTACCGAACACCTGGGCGCAGACCATCGTCATCGCCTCGCACTGCGTCGGGTTCACCTTGCCGGGCATGATCGAGCTGCCCGGCTCGTTTTCGGGGATCGTGATCTCGCCGATCCCGCAGCGGGGACCGCTGGCCAGCCAGCGGATGTCGTTGGCGATCTTCAAGAGCGCCATCGCCAGGCCCCGCTCGGCGGCGCTCACCTCGACCAGCGCGTCGTGGGCCGAGAGGGCGGCGAACTTGTTGGGGGCCGAGACGAACGGGTGGCCGGTCTCCTTGGCGATCCAGGCGGCCGCCGTGTCGCCGAACTTCGGATGGGCGTTGAGCCCCGTGCCCACGGCCGTGCCGCCGATCGCCAACTGATGGAGGCCGGGCAGGGCCCGCTCGATCCCCGCGAGCCGGTCATCGAGCTGGGCCCGCCATGACGAGATCTCCTGGCCGAGCGTGATCGGGGTGGCGTCCTGGAGGTGGGTGCGGCCGATCTTGACGATGCCCGCGTATCGCTTTTCGAGCGTCGCGAACACGTCTCGCAGGGCCTTCACCGCCGGCAGCAGCCGGCCGTGGATCACCTCGACCGCGGCGATGTGCATCGCCGTGGGGAAGGTGTCGTTCGACGACTGGCCGCGGTTGACGTCGTCGTTGGGATGCACGGGCTTTTTCGAGCCCAGCACGCCGCCGGCCATCTCGATGGCCCGGTTCGAGATCACCTCGTTGGCGTTCATGTTCGACTGGGTGCCGCTGCCGGTCTGGAAGACGACGAGCGGAAAGTGGTCGTCGAGCTTCCCCGCGATCACCTCGTCGGCGGCGGCCGTGATCAGCTTCACCGTGTCGGCCGGCAGTTGGCCCAGCTCGCCGTTGGCCAGGGCCGCGGCCTTCTTCAGGATCCCCAGCGCGCGGATCACCGCCCGGCCCCACTGAAAACGATCGACCCCGATCTTGAAGTTGTCCCGCGACCGCTCGGTCTGGGCGCCCCAGTAGCGGTCGGCGGCGACCTCGACCTCCCCCATGCTGTCGGATTCGGTGCGGAAGGCGGTGGGGGCGGGGGCGGTCATCGGCGGGCTCGGCTCCGGAGTCTGACGGCTGAAAAGCCGGCAGTGTAGCAACGGCGACCGAACGAATGCGGCGGTTAGCGTCGCAGCGTGCCGGGAGTGGCCGGGGCCGGCTTCGCAGCCGTGGGCGAGGGGGCCGCGGGCCGGCCGGAGAGGTTCTCCGCCGCTTCCGCCAGGGCGATGCCCAGCCAGCCGTCGGTGGCCACGGCCTGCACCGCGCGGACGCCGGCCAGCCGAGGATTGGCGGTCACCTTCTCCGGCACAAGCGCGATCGGCCGCTCCTTGGCGAAGATCTTGCCGAAGATCGTTCGCAGCCCGATCTCCATCCGTCCCTCGTGGTCCGGGCCACCGATCCGCACCGGCCCCTCGCGTTCGAGAAACACCTGCGGCCCCACGGCCACCGGCTTGTAGGCCACCTGGGCGACCAGGTCGTACCAGTTGCGGCGGCCGCTCTCGATCGCGTCGAGCGCCACCCGCACGTGCACCAGCCCCTCGCGGCACTCGATTCGCAAGGGCGCGACCTGGGCGAACGTGACCGCGACGCCGTCGGGGAGGTCGTCGGGCACGCGAGTCTCGATCCCCATCCGGTCGCACACCAGCCGGGCGAGCTCGGGCAGTTCGAGGCGGCGGCCGGCCAGGCCGAACCGCTCGAAGGCGTTGTTGGCCACCGTCTCGTGAAACTGCATGCTCAACAGCGCGTCGGCCGGCGCCCGCGGGCGGGGCGTGTGAGCGGCCAGTTGACAGTCGGCCGCCAGGCGGAGCCGGAGGCTCGCCACGTCGGCGGTGGTTTCGAGCGCCACGGGCGTGGGCTCGAGGCCCAGGCCGACCAACGGCTGCCAGATCCGCTCCCGGATCCGCGCGGCCATCTCCTCGAGCTTGGGCCCCGACTGCTGATCGACCTCCCGGCAGGCCCGGCCCACGATCTTGCCGCTGGCCTCGCGGCTGGCCTCCGCCCGGGAGTCGTCGTGCTGGTTGCGGGCGATCGAGCGGACGAGCGATCCCATGATCGGCACCGAGTCGAAACTGGTCTCGATGTCGGCCAGTTGGGCGCGGGTGGCGGCGTTGCCCCGGGCCGCGGCGATGGCCAGACCCGTGGGCGTGAGGTGGATCGGCTTCAGGACGACGAAGCTGGCCTGGCTCTTGGAGTGGATCGCCACCGGGCCCGACTCGGTCACGGTCCGCGAGGCCACCTGGCCGTTGATCACCAGCTCCATCCGGATCTCGGACGGATGGGGCAGGAACCGCACGCCCATCGACTGCTCCACCGTGCTCCGGCCCCGCACCGGCCGGCCGAGGATGAAATCCTGCACCGCGTTGTTGGAGACGGTGCTCTCCGGCAGCATCCGATCCACGAAGCCGCGGTGGACGGCTAGCCGCACGTTGGGGGCGAGATAGTGGACGGAGACGGCGCGGGCCAGTTCGGCCGCGGCCGGCGACGGGGCGGCCACGATGCCGGCGAGCGCCGCAGTGACCGCCGAGGCATGGGCTGGATCGCTCGTCGCTTCGTACTGCTCGAGGAAGGCGAGCAGCCGCTGCACGTCGTCGCCCAAGGGCCGCGCGGTCAGCGCGAGGCCGATATCGGTGCCGGCGGCGGCCTGTGGCTCCGCTGCGACCGCGGACCAGTCGGCGGCCGCCCGCCAGACCGCCGCCCGGCGGGCCACGGCCAACGCCGCCCGCCGTGTCTCGCTCGCCAACTGCGGCGGCAACTGTCCTTCGGCGGTGACCATTCCGCTGGCCACGGCTTCACCGAGCGCGAGCAACGTGTCTGCAGCCGCCGGATCCGCCGGGCCGGCGGTCTCGAGCGTGGCCTGGACGGCGCCGAGCGCCTGCTCGGCCCAGGCGGCGACGCCCCGGTCGGGGGCGGCAGCCGCCAGGGCCTCGAGTTGGTCGAGGAGGCGGTCGGGCATGGGCCAGCCGTCGGTGACGGCGGCCTGCCCGTCGGGCATGGACTCGGGGGCGCCCAAGGCGCGGGCCAGCCGCCCTTGGCCGCGGAGCCGGGTGCGGATCCGATCGGCGAATGGGACTGGCGGGGATCGCCGCGGCGGCTCGCTCCCGCCGGCAGCCCCACGGCGGTCGGCGATCCGACCCATGATCCGCGGGGGCGAGGTCTCGAGCGGCCGGTCGGTGGCCACGGGCGGGTCGATCCAGTTGACGCTGTCGGGATCGTTCCAGGCCGGGCCCGGCAGCGGCGCGGCAAGCGCCGCCTCCGGAGCCGGGGCCGTCATCGGCACCATCCTGGGCGGCTTGGCTGCGAGGGCGACTCCCCCCAGGCAGGCCACGACCGCGATGGCCGGTGCCGCCCCGCGAAACTGAAGGCGTCTGGTCCGCATCGCTCCCCGCCCGCCTGACCTGCTCGCGGGGCGCGGCACCGCACGACGACCCCATGCGAGTGGATCGACAGGCAGGATCGGAAGAATCGATCCAGGCGGTGGTCGCCCGCAGGGTTTGTCAGCGGCCCGCGATGCGTCGCGGCGGCCGGGCAGGCTGGGCAGGATGTGAAAAAGGTGTCAGGAAGCCTTTTTTCCACCCCCCGTGTTTTACGGCGTGGTCGTACGCCGGCGCAACGATTCGGCGCGAGCAGGAATCCTTGCTCGCAGTCGCGAGTCGCCTCGATGCCACCAAGCCCGGATCACTTGCCAAATGGCGAGCCGAGGTGGAACTGCATGATCGCCTCGTGGACTGGGGAGGGGTCACTCGAAGCGCTATGGTCAAGCTTGCCGCCGAGGAGAGCTTGTCACAGCGCATCCTCATCCACTTGATCAGGCCGTAGCGGCTGGAGCGGCCAGCACGACGCGGGCCGGATCCTGGCGGTCAGCCGCCCATGATGCGGCCGTTCCAGAGTTCCTCGAAAAAGAGCCGCCAGGGCAGGATGCGAACCCCGGCGACGACGCGCTCCTCGGGCTCGTTGCAGACCACGACCGCAAGCCGGGGGCGATGGGTCTCACGGAAGACCGCGAGCGACCGCAGATCCCGATCATCGACGCGGGATGTACCCTTTACCTCGATCGCGACCTCCCCCTGCCCCAGTACGAAATCCACCTCGGCTCCGGCCTTGGTCCGCCAAAAGCAGATGTCATAGCCCAGTTCCCGATACGAGGCATGGGCGGCGAGTTCCATGAACACGAGGTGCTCGAGCGCCCGGCCAAACTGCTCCCCGCGTGGCTCCGCGAGATGCCGTTTCGTGAGCGCGCCGGCGACGCCCACGTCGAAAAGATAGAACTTGGGCGCCTTGCTGATGACCTGCCGCTCCTGTCGTTTTTTGTACGGCGGCACGAGCCGGCCGAGGAGTGTGTCGCAGAGGATCTGGAAGTATTCCTTGACGGTCTTGGCGTCCACCCCGCAGTCGCGGGCGATGTTCGCATAGTTCACGAGTTCGCCGTGCGAATAGCCGACCGCCTCGAAGAATCGCGAGAAGGCCGGCACGTTCCGCGTGAGCCCTTCGTCGAAGACCTCTTCCTTGAGGTAGTCGCGGACATAGGCCTCCAGGGACCGCCGCGGGTGCGAAGAGAGGTAATGGGAGGGCAGCAGGCCGTGGTTCAACGCCCGGAGGAGGTCGAAACGGCCGTGGGGCCCGTCGGCTGCGGGAAACTCGGCCGTCACCAACGGAAACATCTCGAACCGCCAGGCGCGGCCACCGAGCAGGTTGGCTCGCCCGCGTTTCAGCTTGCGGGCGCTCGACCCGCAGAGGATGAACCGCAGCCCCCGGTGCTCGATCAGCCAGTGCACCTCGTCGAGAACGCCGGGCACCTTCTGCACCTCGTCGAGGATGATCGGGCGATCCAGCTCGGCCGCCGACCGGGCCAGAAGCTGCTCCCGCAGTAGGGCCGGCCTGGCCCCAAACGACAGGGCAAGATCGGTCTTCAAAAAGTCGTAGGTGAGGCTTTGCGGAAAGGTCGTCCGCAGCAGCGTCGATTTGCCGGTCTTACGGGCTCCCCAGAGGAAGGCCGACTGCCTGCGCGGCAAATCGAGCGACAATAGTCTGGTCCACGCTTCTGCCATTCGGGAGCCTGCTCCATTTTAGTGCGACTAGAATGGATTGTTGTTCGGATTGTTTGGTTGTCAACGCCTCGTTCCCAAGGATAGCCCGGTCAATGGCACTTCCGCACCGGTCTCCCGGCTGATGAGCGACTCGTGAGCCTTCGGGAGGAGCGGCCCCGACTCGCGGACAGGATGTCCGCAGCAACCGGAGGTTGCCAACAGTGCGAAGGCCAGGGATGGTTTCGCCCTGGTAAAATATTTTGAATGCGATCAGCCGGATGTCGCCGCCGCAGTTCGGGCACTCAAGCGGAAACTCCTCACCCGCACTCGAGATGGCCGCGGAGTTCCTCCTCGACGTAGCCCGGCACGGGCCGCTCCGCCTGGTCACTTCCGCCACCCTGACAATCAAGAGGAAAACGGCCTGTCCATTGCCCATCTCATGCTTGCTCGGTAGATTAGCGGCATGAAAGCAACTACTATCAAGTTAGAGGGTGAGTTGCTGACCGCGATCGAAAAGGCAAAGCCGCCGGGAGAGAGCGTCACGTCCTTCGTGCGCACGGTGCTGCGGAAGAGCCTCGAGCAAAGCCGGTTGCGCGAGGCGGCGAACGCCTACACCGCTTTCGTCGAGTCGCATCCAGAGGAGCAGCGGTGGATGGACGAATGGGAGCGGGCTGACTTGACGACCCGTCCAACTGAACGGCCGGATGGCCCATGAGACGTGGCGGGATCTATTGGGTGAACCTCGGTCCCAGCCAGCCTCCGGAGTTCGGGAAAATCCGTCCCGGGCTGCTCGTCTCCAGTTCGGTACACAATGAAACGTTGAACAGCGTCGTGGTCATCCCCTTGTCCACCTCGCCCGGGGAGATCTGGCCTCTGCGGCTGCAAGTGCCCGGACTCCCCGGCCAGGCCTCCTTTGCCGTGCTGCCCGGCTTGCGTCAGGTGGCCAAGCAGCGTCTGGTTGAGTCCATCACATTCGCTCCGTCTGACTGGATGCGGCGGCTGGACGAGGCGCTCATGCTCTACCTCGGAGAGTAAAACCGGTTCCAGCTACCAACACTGGGCAACCTGGCAGCTTCTCCAGATTTGGTGGCGGGCACCTTTTTCAGTGTGACTCGTCGGCCTGCAGCCGCGGGGCCCGCCGACACTTTTTCCTCAGGCAGAGCGGGCCAGCCGCGGGGCCTCGAGCACGGCCGTCCAGGCGTCGACGAGCGTGGGCAGGTGGGCGTTGCGGTCGATCGCGTCGCGGGCGTCGAGCGTGGCCTCGAGCCCGGCGGCTGCCTCGTCGGTGTCGGCCGACCAGTTCACGAGCGCGGCGGCGAGGGCCGCTTCAGCGGGCTGTTCGCCGGTGGCGGCCTGCCGGATCGCGGCCCGGTAAAACTCGACCGCCACATCCAGGAGGGCCGCCAGCCGGGCCCGCCGCGGCGGGGCGTCCTTGCCGGCGGCCTCGACGATCGCGGTCGTTTCCCGGGCAATCTCGACGCCCCGCAGCGGCCGGCGGCCGAGCAGCTCGAGCAGTCGCCCGCGGAATCTGCCCAGTTCCGGGTCGAGGAGCAACCGGGCTCGGTCGAGGCTGCCGCCCGAGGCTACCGCGGCCGCAGCGATCGTGGCCGGATCGGTCTCATCGCCCCGCCCCGCGAGCTCCTCCGTCAGCAGCCGCCGCACCGTCTCGGGAGCGAGCGGCCCGAACCGCACCACCTGGCACCGCGAGCGAATCGTGGGCAGCTGCCGTTCGAGCCCCGTGCCCACGAGGATGATCGCCGCGCCCGGTGGCGGCTCCTCGAGCGTCTTGAGCAGGCAGTTGGCCGCCTCGTCGGCGAGGTGGTCAGCGTCGAGGATGATCGCCACCTTGCGGCCGCCGAGGGCAGGCCTGAGCAGGATCCGCCAGCAGAGTCCCTCCCGCATCCGATGCTCGGCGTCACCGATGAAGGCTTCGAGCGGAATCGTGGCACGGTCCTCGGGCTTGGCCACGATGTCGATGTCGGGATGGCTGCCCGCCCGGGCCTGCACGCACGAGCTGCAGGTGCCGCAGGCGACGAGGCCGGGACGCGGGGCCATGCAGGTGAGCGACGCGGCCAGGGCTCGGGCGAAGGCCCCCTTGCCCACGCCTGCGGGACCGATGAAGAGATACGACCCGGCGATCCGGCCGCGGGCCTCCGCCGCCGCGAACAGGCCGGCGACCGCGTCGTGACCCTCGATGCCCTGCCACGCCATGGGATCGCCCCCGCGCTACGCGAGCTCCGGAAACCGTTCCTCGACGGCGCGGCGGATCCGCGCGGCGACCTCGTCGGGGGCCGCCGCGGCGTCGATCACGCGGATCGTCTCGGGGGCCGCCGCGGCTTCCTGAAGATAGCCCGCCCGCAGCCGCCGCCGGTAGCCGTCGCCGCGGTTCTCGAGCTTGTCGAGCGGCCGGTCGAGTCGCCGGGCGGCCGTCTCCAGATCGACGTCGAGCACGAGCACGAGGCCGGGCGCGAGGCCGCCGGTGGCCACGCCGCCCACGCCGCGGATCACGCCGGGGTCGAGCCCGCCGGCATGCCCCTGGTAGACGACGTTCGAGAGCAGGTAGCGGTCGGAGACGACCCATTCGCCGCGGGCCAGCGCCGGGGCGACCACCTCAGCCACCAGTTGGGCCCGGGCGGCCATGTAGAGGAGCATCTCGGCGGTCGGCGCGAGCTGGAGGTCGTGGCGGTCGAGGAGGATGGCCCGGATTGCGTCACCCACCGCGGTCGAGCCGGGATCGCGGCAGGTGGTCACGGCCCGGCCGCGGGCGGCGAGCCACTCGGCGAGCGGGCCGACCTGCGACGACTTGCCGGCGCCGTCCATGCCGTCGAGCACGATGAACCGCGGTGGCTTCATGCCCGACACCCGTTCCCGTAGCGGCCGCTCAGAAACCCTGCGTGCCGAGCCACCGCTCGCACTCGACCGTCCAGGGATGAAGCGGCTTGACCCCGTCGTAGGGCCGCACCCCCAGGCCGAGGCCGTGGCGGCCTGTCTCGTAGACGTGCAGCTCGAAAGGCCGGCCGAGCGACTTGAGCCGGACGCCGAGTTCGAGGATTGGCTCGAGCTTTACCGAGGCGTCTTCCCAGGTGTGCCAGATGAACAGCGGCGGCATCTTGTCATGGGCCGCCAGTTCGCCGGAGAGCTCGCGGGCCAGCTCTTCGGCAGGGGCGTCGCCCAGCAGATTCTTGCGCGAGCCACCATGGGTCTTGTCAGGGAGCATGCTCACCACCGGATAGCAGAGCACGCCCAGGGCGGGCCGCGACGACTGGCGGTCGATCGGGTCGGCGGCGGCGGCGTCGCCATCGTCCCCCTTCAGGCAGGCGGTCAGCGCCAGGTGGCCGCCGGCGGAGGAGCCAATCACGCCGACCCGGGCCGGATCGACCTTGAACTTCTCGGCGTCGTGGCGGACCAGCCGGATCGCACGGGCCACGTCGCCGAGCATCACCGGATGGCGATAGCCCTTGCTGCCGAGCCGGTAACGGAGCACGAAGGCGGAGATGCCCTGCCTGTTGAGCCAGCGGGCGTAGTCGGTGCCCTCGTGGTCGGCGAGCGCGCCGTAGCCGCCGCCGGGGCAGACGATGACCGCCGCCGAGGCGCCGGCCGCCTGCTGCGCGGGCCACCAGGTGACGACGGGGATGTCGTGATCCGCGTCGCCCTTGGCGCCGGGCGCGTCGCCTTCCCAGAGCCGGATCACGCCGGCGGCCTCGGTCGCCATCGCCGGGGCCGCGGCCGGCGGCTGGGCGCGGGCCGTGGCGGCCAGGCAAAAAACGATCGCCAAGGCAGGTGGGGCGATGGTGCAAGCTGTCATGCCGAGAGCATCCAAAATGAAGGGCCGCGGATCGCGGCATGATACGGGATCCGCTGTCGGACCGCGCCTCACCGTGCGAGTAACTTCTGGATGCCGAGCGGATCGGCGGGGTCGAGCGGGGCGAGCAGGCGGCAGACGCCGGCGGCCATCGGCTTGCGGCCGGTCTCGAGCAGGCAGTGCACGAGCCCCTTGGCCGCTTCGAAGAAGGGCCGGTTGCCTTCGAGCGTGTGGGGCAGCGGCCTGGGGTTGCCGGCCGCCTCCATCGCCCGGAGGCAGAGCTCGTAGGCCCGCCCGAAATGGCCGCGGGCCAGCTTGGCGTCGCCCTCCTCCAGCGCGATCATGCCCAAGTGCACATGGGCCTCGAGGAAGTCGGGGCACTCCGACAACAGCCAGACGAGTTCGTCGCGGGCGATCTCCGGCTCGCCGCCGGCGATCATTGCCTCGACCTCCTCGATGTCGGCGCGGCGGCGGCGGGCGCAGCGGGGCTGCACGATCTCCCAGGCCGGGCCGCCCGGGCCGTCGCGGCGGGCGAGCGTGATTCGCTCCGCCCCGGAGGGCTTGCTCTTGTGGCGGCGGGAATTGTCGGCGGGCATGCGAGGCTTCAGAGTGGAGTTTCCCATCAGACTACACTCGCGGTGCCGTTCATGGGGACGGTCCCCAGCTTACTGCGCCCGCTTGCGGAGCCCGCCCTTGAAGCCGCCACGCCGTCGGTCGGGAGCGGTGGCAGCGGCCCCGGTGCCGGTTGCCGCCGTGGCGGCCCCGCTTCTGGCCTGGTATCGCCGCCACCGCCGCGACCTGCCCTGGCGGGCGAGCCGCGATCCCTACCGTGTCTGGGTGAGCGAGATCATGCTCCAGCAGACGCAGGTGGACCGGGTGAAGGAGTATTTCGCGAGGTTCCTGGAGCGGTTTCCCGACGTGCGGGCGCTCGCCCTGGCTCCCGAGCGGGAGGTGCTCAAGCGGTGGGAGGGCCTGGGCTACTACCGGCGGGCGCGGCAGCTCCACGCGGCCGCGAAGCAAATCGTGGCCGAGCATGGCGGCGAGTTTCCCCGGACGGCGGCCGGGCTCCGCGGCCTGCCGGGGATCGGCCGCTACACCGCCGGGGCCATCGCCTCGATCGCCTTCGGCGAGCGTGAGCCGATCGTGGAGGCCAACAGCCGCCGCGTGATCGCCCGGCTCGTGGGCCACGGCGCACCCGTGGGGGGCGCGGGGGACGAGCCGCTCTGGCGGATCGCCGCGGAACTCGTGCCGGCCCGCGACCCCGGCCTCTTCAACCAGGCGGTCATGGATCTGGGGGCGACCGTCTGCACGGTCACGCGACCGCTGTGCAACAAGTGCCCGCTCGCCGGCTCGTGCGTGGCCCGGGCGACCGGCCGGGTCGAGGCGATCCCCTCGCTGCCGCGACCGCGGGCCGTGAAGCAGCTTCGCGAGACGGCTCTCGTGCTCCAGGCGGGCGACCGCGTGGTCGTAGAGCAGCGCGGGGAGGGAGAGTGGTGGGAAGGGCTCTGGGATTTTCCCCGGGCGGCTGCCGGGGAGCGGCGGAGGGCCGGCGACCGACTGCTCGGCACCGTGACCTACACGGTCACCCACCACCGCATCACCTGCCGGGTCGTGGCGCGGCGGCTCCCGCGGCCGCCGGCCCTGGCCAAGCACCGCCGGCTCGTGTCGCCAGCGGCCCTCGGCCGGCTGGCGATGACCGCCCCCGGCCGGAGCATCGCCCGACTGCTCGCGGCCGAGTGAGCCAGTGAGCCGCCGGATTTGCCCGGGGCGGGCCGCGGTGGGAACCTTTTCCCGGGCCGCGGCGTCTCACCGGTAGCCGGCCTGAACCCCGTTCCGTCACCAACAGCCGTCACCGAACCCCGTCACCGGAGCCCTGCGCCATGCCCTCGCTTCGCCACTGCCTGGCCCTCATCCTGCCCCTGACAACAGCGTCGGTGGTCGTGGCCGCCGAGCCCGCCGCGACCGATCTGCCGCTCGAGAAGGTCGTGCTCTTCACCTCGGGCGTGGGCTACTTCCAGCACGGCGGGAAGGTGACCGACGACGCCACGGTCGAGATGAGCTTCCGGGCCGACAACGTCAACGACCTGCTCAAGAGCATGGTGGTCGAGGATCTCGGTGGCGGCACCGTGCCGGCCGTGAGCTACGCCTCGCGGGACCCGATCACCAAGACCCTCGGCACCTTCGCGATCGACCTCACCGACGACCCCTCGATCGGCCGGATCCTGGGCCGGCTGCGGGGGGAGCGGATCGAGGCCGAGGCCGCGCCGCCGGCGACCGGCACGATCCTGGGCGTTGAGCGCCGGCAAGTGCCCGTGGGCGACGACGGCTCGGTCGAGAAGGAGTTCATCACGATCCTCACGGCCGACGGCCTGCGGACGCTCCCCCTCGACGCGATCACCCGGATCCGGCTGCTCGACGAGAAACTTCAGAAGGAGCTCGAACAGGCGCTCGCGGTGCTGGCCCTCGGCCACGACAGCGAGAAGAAGTCGGTGTCGCTGGCGTTCGCGGGGCAGGGCGAACGGCCCGTCCGCGTGGGCTACGTGCAGGAGGCCCCGGTCTGGAAGACGAGTTATCGGCTGGTGCTGGGGAACGACGATGCGCAGGGCGAGCAGCCGGCCGACAAGGCCCTCCTTCAGGGCTGGGCGATCGTCGAGAACACGACCGACCGCGACTGGAAAGACGTGCGGATGGCGCTGGTCAGCGGCCGGCCGATCTCGTTCGTGATGGATCTCTACCGGCCGCTCTACCTGCCCCGGCCGGTGGTCGCGCCGGAACTCTACGCCTCGCTCACGCCGCAGGTTTACGGCCAGGACATGGAGGCCGGGGAGCGGGAGTTTGCCAAGGCGGTGCAAGGGCAAGGGGCGGGAGGCGGGTTTGGCGGGATGGCTGGGGAACGCCAACTCGCCCGGGCCCCGAGGGGCAGGGTGCCGGCCGCGGCGGCCCCTGCGGAGATGGCGGCAGAGTCGATGGACAAGGCTGCCGCCGACTTCGATCGCGACGGCGTCACGGCGATCCAGAGCGTGGCGGCGGGCGAGGCTCTCGGCAAACTCTTTCGCTACGAGATCGCCGCGCCCGTCTCGATCGCCCGGCAACGATCGGCGATGCTGCCGATCGTGACCGAGCAGGTGGAGGCCGAGAAGGTCTCCGTCTACGACGACCGGGTGATGCCCAAGCACCCGCTCGCCGGGGTGCGGCTGGTGAACTCCACCAAGCTCGATCTGATGCAGGGGCCGATCACCGTCTTCGAGGCCGGCGCCTACGCCGGCGACGCCCGGATCGAGGACCTGCCCGCGGGCTCGAGCCGGCTCCTCACCTACGCGGTCGACCTCGACGTCGAGGTGGCCCCGCGGTTCGAGCCGCGGCCGGAGGAGCTCGTGAGCGTGAAGCTCGTCAAGGGCACGCTCGTGGTGTCGCGGAAGCTGGCCCGGCGGAAGGTGTTCGAGGTCAAGAACTCGGGCAGTGAACCGGTCAAGCTGCTCGTCGAGCATCCGCTCGAGCCGGGCTGGACGCTCATCGCGCCGGCCGAGCCGACGGAGAAGACCCGCGACCGCTACCGGTTCGCCGTCACGGCCGAGCCGGGCAAGCCGGCCACGCTCGCCGTGGCCGAGGAGCGGCTGGTCTCGCAGACCGTGGCCCTCACGAACCTCGACGAGGCTGCGATCCTCCTCTACTCCCGGGCGGAGGTCACGAGCCCGGCCGTGAAGCAAACGCTCGCCGACGTGATCGAGCGAAAGCGGGAGATCGAGCGGCTCGCCCAGGAGCGGGCCCGCCGCGAGCAGGAGATCCGGGTCGTGGACCAGGAGCAGGAGCGGATCCGGCAGAACATGGCCCAACTCGACAGGGCCAGCGA
This sequence comes from Pirellulales bacterium, assembly GCA_044346905.1. Lineage (GTDB taxonomy): Bacteria > Planctomycetota > Planctomycetia > Pirellulales > UBA1268 > QWPN01. Next base: position 952 of record JBIIYH010000031.1, on the reverse strand, counting down.
CCTCTACACCCGCTACGTGCGGAAGTTCGCCGAGCAGGAGGACCGGATCGAATCGCTCCGCAAGGAGATTGCGGAGTTTCAGGGGCAGGAGGAGAATGCCCGCCGCGGGCTCGACGAACTGCTCGCGAAGCTGGAGATCGAATGACGCCGTGCGGAGATTCACGATGAGCCGGATGCCGATGCCTGCCGCCGCCAGCCTGCTGGCGGCCGCCGCGATGCTCTCCGCTGGTTCGGCGGCCGCCGGTGAGGCTGCGGCGGGCACGGCGAAGCTCGCCTGGGAGCTCGTGCGGGCCTCGGGCGAGGGCAACGCGATCCTCTCGCCGGCGAGCGTCTGGGAGGCGCTGGCGATGACCCATGCCGGGGCGCGGGGGGAGACGGCCGCCGAGATCGCGGCGGTGCTGGGCATGCCCGACGACCGCGAGCAGATCGCCGCCGCCGCGGCCGAGTTGCGCGAGGCCCTGGCCGAGGCCAAGGGGGACGCGATCAAGCTCGACATCGCCAACCGGATCTGGGTGCACCAGGGCAAGGCCCTGGAGGCCGGGTTCACCGGCCTGCTCGAGGCGAAGTATGGAGCGGCCGCGGGGATCGTGGATTTCGCGGGCCGGCCGGAGGACGCCCGAGCCGAGATCAACGCCTGGGTGGGCGAGCACACGGCCGAGAAAATCCCCGAACTCTTGAAGTCGGGCTCGATCACGCCCCTGACGCGGCTCGTGCTCACCAACGCCATTTACATGAAGGCCCCATGGGCCACGCCCTTCGAGAAGTCGGCCACCCGGCCCGAGGCGTTCACGCTCCCGGGCGGCGACCGGGCCGAGGTGCCGTTCATGCACGCCGCCGAGAAGCTGGTGGCGGGCAAGGTGGGCGAGGGGGCCGCGGCAGCCACGGTCTGCGAGATTCCCTACGCCGGCGGCCGGCTGGCGATGGTGCTCGTGGTGCCGGCGACGGCCGACGG
>JBIIYH010000186.1:0-5584 GCA_044346905.1 Pirellulales bacterium | reverse complement strand
ACGAGAAACTCCCGGGCCCGCCGCTCGTAGTCGATCAGGACGGGCACGACGTCGCCCACCTGCTCCACGAGCTCCTCCTCCGTGCGGCCGAGGGTGGTCTGGTTGGAGATCTGGTAGAAGTCGCCCATCGCCTGCGAGCCCTCGCCATAGAGGCCGCGGACGGCCAGCGAGATCTTGTGCAGGCTGCGAAACACCTTGTCGATCTGGCGGGTGATCACGAGGGCCGGCAGGTGGAGCATCACGCTGACGCGGATCCCGGTGCCCACGTTGGTGGGGCAGGCGGTGAGGTAGCCCCACCGCTCGTGAAACGCGTAGGGCACGACCCGCCCCACCTGGTCATCGACCACCCGGATCTGCTCCCACACCCCCTTGAGGTCGAGGCCGCTGTGCATGCACTGGATCCGGAGGTGATCCTCCTCGTTGATCATCAGGCTGACCTGCTCGAGCCGGTCGATGGCGACGCTCCGCGCGCCCTGGGCCTCGGCGTGCTCGCGGCTGATCAGCTGCCGCTCCACGAGGAACTGCCGGTCGATCTCCTCGAGCCCGCCGACATCGATGGAGGCGAGGTCCTTGCCGATGGGGGCCATGGCGATCCGCTCCCGCAGCAGCCGCTCGATCTCCGCGCGGTCCTGCTCGGTGGCGCGGCCGACGAAGGGAAACTGGGCGAGGTTGCGGGCCAGGCGGACGCGGCTGCTCATCACGATGTCCGATTCCGGACCCGTGCCCTTGAGCCATTCGCCGGTCGCTTGGGTGAGTGATTCGAGTGTCATGGGTTGGTCGTGGTTCAGCGCGGCGGTGCGGGTGGTGGGGCTACTCGGAGGGGCCGCCGAGCCAGCGGGCTTCGATGGTGCGGATCGCGTCGCGAATCGTCTGGGCCCGCTCGTAGGCCTCGTCGGCGATCGCCTCCCGCATGTCCCGCCGGAGACCGATCACCGAGGTGAGCTCCTCCGTGCCTTCCGGCAGGCCCGTCGCGGCCCGCTCGGGGCGGCGGCCGGTATGCCGCGTCGCGCCGTGGATGTTGGCGATCAGCGGCTCGAGTTCCTTCTCGAACTGGGCGTAGTCGTGGGGGCAGCCGAGCCGGCCCTGATTGCGGAACTCGAAGAACGTGACCCCGCACATGTCGCAGGCCTTCTTGTCGAGCACGGCCAGCTCATCGGCCGTCTGCCCGACCGTGAGCGGACCCGACAGGGCCCCGCCCCCCGCCGACGGCTCCTCGGGCCCACCACCCCCCTCGGCCTGGTTGAGGTAGGCACGGGCATGGTCTTCGCACAGGTGCAGTTCGCGAACCTCGCCCGATTCGAGCTCGGTGATGTGGAACACGGCCTGCTTGTCGCACTGCTGACACTTCATCGAATCGCTCCCGTGCGAGGTCCGGTGAATGATAGCGGGTCGCGGCCCGGCGGTCGCCTCCGGAGCAGCGGCGGCCGCCCCCGGCAGCGGACGGTTGTTCGCCGCCCCGGGCCACGGGTACGCTGCCCGAGCCGGCAATCCCGCCGGCGTCCTGCCACGCCCGCCGCATGCCGCACCTTCCGGACAGAGCCCGGTTCATCGAACTGGCAGCCACCAGCCGCCTCGTCCCCGTCTACCGGCGGTTGTTCGCCGATGCCCTCACCCCGCTGTCGGCCTTCGCCCGGCTCGACGCCGGGGCGTCGGCCTGCCTGTTCGAAAGCGTGGTGGGGGGAGAGAAGGTGGGCCGCTACAGCTTTCTGGCGGCCGATCCCTTCCTCCGGCTCTCGGCCCGGGGCCAGGCCGTGGAGGTGACGACCGAAGGTCGCGTCGAGACCTTCGAGAGCGACGACCCGCTCGGCGAACTCGAGCGGCGGGTGGCCGAGTATCGGCCGGCCAGGCTCCCTGAGTTGCCCCCCTTCACGAGCGGCGCCGTGGGCTACGCCGCCTACGACGCCGTCCGCTATGTCGAGCGGCTGCCGCACGAGCCCGCCGACGACCTCGGCCTGCCCGACCTCGACTTCGCCTTCTACGACCGGATCGTGGTGTTCGACAACGCCACGAAGTCGATCGACGTGGTGGTGCTCGCCCGGATCGACGACCCGTCGCCGGCCGCAATCGAGCGGGCCCACGCCGCCGCCTGCCGCCGGATCGACGACACCATCGCCCGGCTCGCCGCGCCGAGCGGCTGGCCGCCTCCGGCCGACATCGGCCCGCGGCACGAGCCCCGCTGCCTGAGCGACGGCTCGGCCCACTCCGCCTTCACCCGCGAGGCGTTCCTCGAAGCGGTCGAGCAGTCGATCGAATACATCCGGGCCGGCGACGTGTTTCAGGTGGTGTTGAGCCGCCGGCTGGAGGTGCCCTTCGCGGGCCCGCCGCTCGAACTCTACCGCACGCTGCGGGTGGTGAACCCGAGCCCGTTCATGTTTTACCTGCGGTCGCCGGCCTGCACGCTGGTGGGCAGCTCGCCGGAGATCATGGTCCGGGCCGTGGATGGCACCGTGACCGTCCGCCCGCTGGCCGGCACCCGCCGCCGCGGGGCCACGCCCGAGGAGGACCGGGCCCTGGCGGAAGACCTGCTCGCCGACCCCAAGGAGCGGGCCGAGCACGTGATGCTGATCGACCTGGGCCGCAACGACGTGGGCCGCGTGGCCGCGATCGGCTCGGTCGAGCTCTCCGACGTGATGACGATCGAGCGGTACAGCCACGTGATGCACCTCACGAGCAACGTGACCGGCCGGCTGCGGCCGGAGCTCACGGCCTTCGACGCCCTGCGGGCCTGCCTGCCCGCGGGCACCGTCTCGGGCGCGCCCAAGATCCGGGCCATGGAGATCATCGATGAACTCGAGCCCGTCCGCCGCGGTCCCTACGCCGGGGCGGTGGGCTACATCGATTTCGCCGGCTCGATGGACACCTGCATCGCCCTGCGGACGATCGTGGTCAAGGATGGCCGGGCCTTCGTCCAGTCGGGGGCCGGGATCGTGGCCGACAGCGTGCCGGAGAGCGAGTTCGAGGAGACGCTCAACAAGGCCCGCGGGCTGCTCGTGTCGATCGAGATGACGGCCGACCGGCTGGCGGCCGGCGGGACTGGTGCGTGACTGTGTGACTCCGTGACTCTTGGTGCCCACCGCCGGCCGGGGGCACGTGCTCGCCGCCGGCGGATTTTGACGAAGCATTCTCGATGGGTATGGTGCGCGAACTCGTGCAGTCAAAATGCACCGGCGGCTGCGCGCGACCCCCGGCCGGCTCCATCCGCTCCGGTGCGCGGCCGGTGGTGACTCGGTGTGGAGCATTGAATCATGATCCGCTTTGATCGCGCGAGTGTCGAGCAGGCCGGGCAGCTCGTGGTGGAGGCGGTCTCGCTGCATGTCCGGGGCGGTGAGGCCTGGGGGGTGATCGGGCCGAGCGGCGCGGGCAAGAGCCTGCTCGTGGCGGCCGCGGCCACGGCCGTGCCGCTCCATGCGGGCGAGATCCTCGTCCAGGGTCATTCCGTCCGGCGGGAGGCGGAGGCGGTGCGGCGGGTGGCGGGGTATGTGCCCGACCGGCCGCCCGACTGGCCGGGGCTGAGGGCGGTGGAGTTTCTGGAGCTGTTTGCGGTGGCCGCGGGGCGGCGGGGCAGGGAGCTCGAACAGGCGGTGGCCAAGGGGCTCGAGCTCGCGGCGGTCTCCGGTCGCGGCGGAGATGACATCGACACGCTCGACGCCGGCCATGCCAAGCGGCTGCTCGTGGCGCGGGCGCTCCTGCACGACCCGCAGGTGCTCCTGCTCGACGATCCCTTCGGCGGGCTCGATCCCGCCGGCCGCGCCGCGGTCGAGCGGCTCGTGGGCGACACCCAGCTCATGGGCCGCACCGTGCTGGCCGCGATCGACGACGCCCGGGTGCCCGACTGCTTCACCCACCTGGCGGTGCTCCGGGAAGGGCGGCTGATCGCCGCCGGCCGCAACGACCCGGCGACCTTCGCCGAGGGCCGCCGCTGGCGATACCAGCTCCGGTGCCCGGGCCGGGCGGAGGCGGCCAGCCTCGCGTTGGCCGCGGTCGGCGCCGACGTGCAGACCGCCGACCCCGACACGGTCGTCACCACGATCGACCCGAGCCGCGTGTCGCCGGCGGAACTGGTCGCGGCGGTCGTGCGTGCGGGCCTGCCTGTCGAGGCGGCCGGCTACGATCCCCCCTGGCAGGCCCAGCTCGCGGAGGGCTAGGTCAGGCCGCGTCGCCCCAGGCGCGGCGGACCTCGGCGAGGCCCTCCACGCAGAGGTCGTACTCGTGCGCGAGCCGCTCCAACAGGGCCCGCTCGGCGGCGGCCTCGTCGGGCTCGAGCGACGCCGCCAACCAGTAGGCCCGCCGTCCGGCCGCCTTGTAGCCCACCAAGTAGCCCACCAAGTCCGCGTGCGGTTCCGGCTTGCGATAGCGGGCCAGGGCTTCGGGATACAGGCCGCTCCAGAAGAGCGTCACGTCGCCGATGTGCCGGTATTCCTCCCGGGCCTCGGCCGGGTCGGCGTGTCGCTCCGCCGCCAAGAGCAGGTGGCTCATGTCGGCCGACTCCTCGCCCGCCCCGGGCAGGATGGCCAGCCGCTCGTTCCGCATGAACCGCACGAGCATCACCGACACATAGTCCACGAGCGGCGGATCGACCACGCCCAGCCGGGCGTGGAATGCGTATTCGGTCAGGCCGCGGAAGAACCGCTCGACGTCGGCCGGATCGCGGGCGGAGAACATGGCGAGACGACCTCCTTGCAGGCCGTCGTCGCGGCCTGCGACAGTTGCTCGACAAGGGAAATCATAGCGCCCCGCCGCTGGTCGTGGCCAGGGAGATCGGCCCCTCGTCGGCCCACGGCTACTTTCCGGCAGCCACCGCGAGTTCGCCCATGAACTTCTCGACGGCGGCTGAAAGAGCCGCCGGCCCGGCAGCGGCCTGCTCGGCCACCAGCCGCACGAGGGCCGAGCCCACGATCGCCCCGTCGGCCACTTCGCAGACGGCCTTCACCTGGTCGGCCGCCGAGATCCCGAAGCCGACGAGGATCGGCACGTCGGTCTGCGTCCGCAGCCACTTCACGCGGTCGATCAGACCCGCGGGCAGCTCCGTGCGGGCCCCGGTCACGCCCGCCACCGACACGCAGTAGAGGAAGCCGGTGGACTTGGCCGCGATGGCCGCGGCCCGGGCCGGCGGCGTGGTCGGCGTGACGAGCCGCACGAGCGCGAGGCCCGCCGCCCGGCAGGCACCGTCGAGGTCGTCGGATTCCTCGACCGGAAGATCCGGGACGACGAAGCCGGCCAGCCCCGCGGCCACCGCATCGCTCACGAAGCGGTCGATGCCCCGGCGGAAGACGAGCGAGTAGCTGGCCATCGCCAGGATCGGCATGGTCACGCGGGCTGCCGCGTCACGCGCGATGCCAAACACCTTCTCGAGCGTGATGCCGGAGCCGAGCGCCCGCGTGTAGGAGGCCTGGATCACCGGCCCGTCGGCGATCGGGTCGCTGTAGGGAACGCCGAGCTCGCAGAGCGACGCCCCGGCCCGGTCGAGCGCCTCGAGCACGGCCACGCTCGTGGCGGGGTCGGGATCGCCGGCGGTCACGAAGGGCGCCACGGCCTTGCGGCCCGCGGCGCGGTTGGCGGCGAACATCGCCTCGAGCGCGGCGAT
>JBIIYH010000185.1:0-5634 GCA_044346905.1 Pirellulales bacterium | reverse complement strand
CGATGCCCGACCGGAGAAACCGCAGGCTCTCCCGGGCGGCCAGCACGTCGGCCCAGGCCGTGCAGAGGTTGTCGATCTGCAGCCGGGCGGCGTCTTGGAACAACGCCTCCGTGACCCGCTGAGCCTGCGCAGCCACCTCGACCCGCCGCTGCCGCTTGTTGTTGACGTCGAGCGGAAGGGTGATGTTCGCGTCGTACTGCGTGGGCCCGCCGGCACTGTCGGCGAAGTTGCCGTAGGGCACGAGCGAGGCGTCGGTGTAGACGAGCGGATTCCCGCGCAGCCCCGCGGTGAGCACGTCCGCGCGCGCCTTGGCGATCTCCATCTCCTGGGCCCGCAACTCGAGATTCGTCTGCAGCAGCCGCTCGATCGCCTCCTCGATCGTCATCCCGTCGGCCGGCTCCGGCAGCAACTCCGTCGGCCGGCCAAACCGGCCACCGATCGGGACCGCCTTGCCCGGTTCAGGCAGCGGCGCGAGGGTCTCGATTCCCAGCCCCGGCTCGAGCCCGAACGGTTCGGGAGGCTGCGTGATGCCTCGGGGCACCCGCGGATAGCTCGGGCCCGGCCCGACGGGAATCACCGTCTCGATCCGTCCGGCACCGCCGATATCCACCGCCCCGCTCCGCCCTGGCGATGCCCGCAGCGCCGAGCCGCCGGGATCCCCGGGATCACCGCCGCGGCACGGGTCAGCCCGTCCCCAGAGCAGGGACCAGAGCATGACCCCACACGCCAGGATTGCGGCCCGCCAGACACCACATCTTCTCCGGACCGTGGTCACCTTCATGATCCCCGTCGGAAGGGTGGCTTGGCATGCGATGCTTCCGGAGCGAACTCGTATCGACCGTATCGGTTATGACGATCCTCCGGCTTGAGCAAGGCGGGCTGGCCCAACCTCCGAACTCGCCGGCCTCTCGCCCCAGCCGCCGAAAACCCCCCGGCTTGCAGGGATGGGGCGGCTCCGTCCGGCCGCCGCTCACTCGGGGATCGTCTTCCCGGGCACCGCCTCGTAGGGGTTGGCGTGGAGAACCTCCTCCTTGCCCCGGGTGCCGGGCAGGATCTCGAACCGCGGGTCGAAGTCCACCATCGTCGCGGCCAGTTTGGCCAGGATGGAGACGTCGGCAGCACCGCCTTGGTGAACTCCTGCCGTTGGCAATCGGCAGAACGGGCCGGCTGCTAAACTCTCGCCTCCCTCACGGCCAAGGACTCGCCCATGACCGCCCCGCTCCTCGAGACTCCGCTCGCCGCCTGGCACGCCGCCCACGGCGGGCGGATGGTGGACTTCGCCGGCTGGACGATGCCCGTCCAATACGCCTCGATCGTCGAGGAGCACCTGGCCACGCGGCGGGCGGCGGGGATGTTCGACGTGTCGCACATGGGCCGGCTCTCCGTCACGGGCCCGGCCGCGATCGCCTGGCTCGACTCGCTGCTCACCCGGCGCGGCGCCGACCTCGCTCCCGGCCAGGTCCGCTACACGCTCGTGACGAGCGACGAGGGGCCGGCGGGACTGGCGATTCTCGACGACGCGCTCGTGGCCCGTGAGGCCGACGCCGCCGACGGCACGCCGCGGCTGTCGCTCGTCGTCAATGCGAGCAATCGCGACCGCGTGGTGGCCTGGCTCGAGAGCCGACTGCCGGCCGCCGGCGTGACCCTCGGCGACCACACCAGCGAGACGGCGATGATCGCCGTGCAAGGGCCGCGGGCCGTCAAGATCGTGACCGGCCTCTGCCCGGCCGCCGACGCGGCCACTGTCGCGGCGCTCAAAAACTACCGGGCCACGACGGCCACGGTCGCCGGCCGGCCCGCGGCCGTGAGCCGCACGGGCTACACCGGCGAAGACGGCCTGGAGCTCGTCGTGGCCGCGAACGATGCGGTGGGCGTCTGGGAGGCGATCCTCGCGGCCGGCGGGCCGCTCGGCCTCGTGCCCTGCGGCCTCGGCGCTCGCGACACACTCAGGCTCGAGGCGGGGATGCCGCTCTACGGCCACGAACTCGTGGCCGCGACCGACCCCTTCGCGATCGGCCTGGGTTTTGCCGTGAACCTCGCCACGGCCGACGGCTCGCCACGGGAGTTTCCCGGGGCGGCGGCCCTGCGGAGCCTGCAGGCCGACCGGGCCGGCCGGGTGCGTGTGGGCCTGGTCTGCGACGGCAAGCGGGCCGCCCGCGAGGGATCGATCGTGACGCGGCCCGGCGACCCGACCGCCGTGGTGGGCACCGTGACGAGCGGCAGCTACTGCCCCACGCTCGGCACGGCGGCCGCGATGGCGCTGGTCGATCGCGAGGCGGCCGCCGAGGGCACGCCGCTCGACGTCGTGATCCGCGACACGGCCGCGCCGGCCCGCGTCGCCCCCCTGCCCCTCTACCGCCGGCCGGCGACACCATCCTGATCCCGACCCATCCGCTATCCTGACACAGTGGTCCGCCCCTCGGGCGGCTCACCCCAACCCAGAATCCAACCCAGCAATCCCGGAGCCCGCGATGGCCGCCGCACCGCAGTTCGCCAAGACCCACGAATGGATCCGCCTCGACGACGACGGCCTGGCCACCGTCGGCATCTCGGCCTACGCCGTCGAAGCGCTCACTGACCTCGTGTTCATGCAGCTGCCCGAGGTGGGCCGCACGGTGAAGGCGGGCGAGTCGATCGGCGAGATCGAGAGCGTCAAGGCCGTGAGCGACTTCTATGCCCCGGTCTCGGGCGAAGTCGTCGAAGTCAACGCCGCCTTGCCCTCCAGCCTCGAGACGCTCGGCCAGGATCCTTACGGCTCCGGCTGGCTCGTGAAGCTCCGACCGAGCGACACGGGTGAACTCGCCACGCTGCTCGACGAGGCCGCCTACGACGCGCTCGTAAAGAGCCAGCCGCACTGATCCCCGTGGCAAGCGCCTCACCCACGAGCGGCCTCGTCGTCTGGTGGGACGAGCCCGCCCCGGGGCCTGAGAACATGGCGGCCGACGAGCTGCTCGCGGTCGAGGCCGTAGCCCTCGACCGTTCGCTCGTGCGAGTCTACGGCTGGTCGGAGCCGACCGTCTCGCTCGGAGGCTTTCAGCGGCTGGCCGACGCCCGGGCCGCGACCGTGATCGCCGGGCTGCCGCTCGTGCGTCGCCCCAGCGGCGGCGGCGCGATCGTCCACGGCACCGACCTCACCTACGCGGTGGCCGTGCCCCGCGGCCATGCCTGGGGGAGCGACCCGCAGGTGCTGTACGACGCCTTCCACGAGGCGCTCGCCGCGGAACTGCGGCAGCGAGGTGTCGCGGCCGAGCGGCATCCCGGCCGCGACCGGGCGGAAGGAGACGATGAGCGACTGCTCTGCTTCGACCGCCGGGCCCACGGCGACCTGGTGGTGCAAACGGCCTCCAGCGGGCCCGACGGCCACAAGATCCTGGGCAGCGCCCAGCGCCGGCTCCGCGGGGCCGTCCTCCAGCACGGCAGCCTGCTGCTCCGCTCACCGCCGCTCGCCCGAAGTGCCGCTCGCCACCCGGGCCTGCTCGATCTTCATGGCCCGGCCGCCGCCTGGGGCCTGCGCGAACTGCTCACTGCCTGGCTCGGCCGAGTGGCGGCCGCGGCAGGCGGCCTCCTCGAATGCCGCACCGCAGCCTTTGGCTCGACTCGGGCCGCAGCCGTCGCCACGGCCGCGGCGCGGTTTCGCGACCCGGCCTGGCTGGCCCGCCGTTGAGGGCGGCGGCTGGCGGCCCCGGGCCGAGGTTTGATAGACTCGATGGCTCGAGCGTTTCGGATCGCCATCTCTTCCCGCCCGTCGCCGCCCTGCCGCTGCCTGCCGCCGATTTCAGGTCACGCCTCAGACATGGTCACGAAGCTCGTCGTCGCCTCCGGCAAAAGCGCCGGCCGAACCATCTCGATCAAGCGCAACAAGCTCTTGATCGGAAGGGCCGAGGAATGCGACGTGCGGCCGCTGAGCGAGGAGGTCAGCCGGCGGCATGCTGCCGTGATCGTGGGGCCGGCCGACGTCTGGATCGAGGACCTGGGCAGCCGCAACGGCACGTTCGTCAACGGCACGCGGATCGAGGCCAAGACCAAGCTCGCCGACGGCGACATGATCCGGGTCGGATCACTGGAGCTGCGGGTTTCCTGCCAGGCAGCGGCGGCCGCTCCGGGGGGCGAGTCGGATGTCTCCCGCTGGCTGATGACTGAAGACAAGGCTGCGAACACGTCGGACACGACGAAGTCGGTTCCCACCGCCAAAACGGATCCGGGTGATTCCTCGGAGAGTTCGTTCGTCGGTGGTCTGGAAGGAATCCCGGATGCCTCGGTGGAGGGCTCCGCAACCCGGTCATCCGCCACGATCTCGATGCAGGGCCTGAAAGACGCCAAGGGCAAGCCCGGCACGCTCCCGCAGGCCGCGGCCAAAAAGGCCGACTCGTCCCGCGACGCGGCGGCCGAGGCCCTGAAGAAGTTCTTCGAGCGGAAGTGAGTCGGTGGCCCCGGGTGGGGTCGTGACGGTCGGGCAGGACGTGCCGGCGGCACGACCGCGATCCGACGAAAAATTTCGCCGACCGGCAAGTCTTGCGCCGCCGGCAGCGGTCATGCTTCCGGCAGAGTTTCACGCGTCGGCGGCCGGCCGACGCGGAACCGCCCAGGAGATGCCGCCATGTCCGCCGCCACGATCCCCGCGCCCCGCACCGCCCGCCGCTCGCCCGCCGCCCGCGCCGCCGTCCGTCACGGCCGCCGCAGGCTGATCGACCCGACCACCTGCGAGCGGGATTACGCCGCCGACGAGATGGAGTTCATGCAGGCCCTCGACCACTACAAGCGCACCAGCGGCCGGATGTTCCCCACCTGCAGCGAGATCCTGGAGGTGGTCAAGTCGCTCGGCTACCGCCGAGAAACCGTCTGAGCACAGGCCTGAAGCAGGGCCGGGCCGGGGTTGCCCCGGGGCCGCGGGGCTCGGTACCTTCCCCCCTCCCCCGGAGCCGGTCTGCGCGTGCGTCCTGCCCTCGTCATCCTGAGCCTGCTGCTCTTCGCGGCCGCCCTCGGCTGCAAGCCCATGGGCGGCAACGAGTCGACGCAGGGGGTGCAGCTCTACCAGCAGGGCAACTACCTCGGCGCGGTCAACTCCTTCCAGGAGGCCTTGGCTCGCCAGCCCGGCAACCCCGACTGCTTCTACAACCTCGGGGCGACCTATCACCAGCAGGCCAAGGTGTTCGGCAGCGCCGCCGACCGCCAGGTGGCCGAGCAGTACTACCACCTCTGCCTGGCCCGCAATCCGGACCACGTCGCCTGCCAGCGGGCGCTGGCCGTCCTGCTCGTCGAAGAGGGTCGTGGGCCCGAGGCCGTCTCCAACCTGCAGTCGTGGGCCGTGGCCCGGCCCACGAACCCCCAGCCGCATATCGAACTGGCCCGGCTGGCTGAGGAGCACGGCGACCTGCGAGAGGCCGAGAACCAGCTCGTGGACGCGTTGGCGCTCGAGCCCAACAATCCGCGGGCCCTGGTGGCCCTCGGCCAGCTACGGGAGGCCGCGGGCGATCCCGCCCAGGCGGCTGCCAACTACTCGCGGGCCCTGGCGGTCGATCCCCAGCAGCCCGTGGTGGCGGCGCGGGTCGCCTCGCTGGGCAACTCGCCTCCCGCGGGGGTCGCCGTCGCCACACTGCCACCGTCCGCGGGAGCCTTGCCCTACCCCGCCGCCCC
>JBIIYH010000184.1:0-5656 GCA_044346905.1 Pirellulales bacterium | reverse complement strand
TGATGCTGACCGACAACCTGCTGCAGCAGAACAAGCTCGACGAAGCGGCCCAGGCGATCACCCGGATCCGGGAACTTTACGGGTCGGAGAGCGGCCCGGTCGGGCTGCTCGAGGCGCGGCTCCTGGTGGCCGAGCGCCGCTGGAACGAAGCCAAGCTCAAGCTGGAGCAAGTGCGGCCGCTGCTGCTCGGCAACGGCGAGTTGGTCCGGCAGGTCGATCTCTACCTCGCTCAATGCCACGCGCAGCTGAACGAATACGATTCCCAACTGGAGATCAACCGGCGGATTCTCAGCGACGATCCGGGCTCGCTCGCGGCCCGAGCCGGCATGGCTCAGGCGCTCGTTTCAGCCGGCAAGACCGCCGAGGCCCTGATCGAGTTCGAGGCGATCGCAGCGGCCCTGCCGGCGGACAAGCTGGCGACCGTTCCGCAGGTCTGGTATCCCCTGCTCCAATTGCGGCTCGCCAGTCAGGCCGGTCTTCCCGAGGCGGAGCGGGATTGGAGCGGAGTCGATGGGCTGCTCGACTCGCTGGCGGCGTCCGCGACGATCTCTCCATCGCAGCTTGCGCTCCTGCGGGCCGAGGCGCTGATCCGCCGCGGTGAGCAGCAGGCCGCCCGCGACCTGCTCGAGGCCACCGCGACCGCCGACGCGGACGTCCAGGTGTGGGCCGCCGTCGTGACGCTGGCCCTGCGTGCGGATGGCCCCGATGCCGCCGCTGCCGCGCTGGCCCGGGTACCCGACCGACTCGCCGACAGCCCGGCTTTGATGGCCGTCGAGGCCAGGATCGCCGCCAGCCGTCCGGCCGAAGTGGCGCGGCAGGCTCTCGATGACCTGGAGAAGCGGGCCGCCAACCTGCCCTCGGCCGAGGCCGCGGGGGTGTTCGTCACCATCGCCCCGATCAGGCTGGCAGCCGGCGACCGCGACGCCGCCGCCCGGCTCTGGCAGCAGGCCGCCGCCAAGGCGCCCGACGACCTTGCCATCCGCGAAGCCATCCTCGAGATGGCGGTGATGATGGAGGACCTCGAGCAGGCGAGATCCACCGTGGAGGAGATCGCCAAGATCGCGGGCGGCACGTCCGCCCGGAGCCGAGTGGCCGAGGCGAGCGTGACGCTGCTGCAGGCACGGCTGCGATTGGCGGAACTCGCGCAGGCGGGAAAGCCGCCCGGACGCGACCTGCCGGAAGACGTGCGGGAACTCCTCGACCAGGCCCGCAACCTCCTGATCGAGGCCGAGACCGAGCGGCCCGGCTGGGGCCAGGTGCAGGCCTTGTTCGCCGACGCGGAGGGGCTCCGTGGCAACCGGCCGGCCGCCATCGACCGGCTGCGACGGGCGGTCGCGTCCGGCCCGGCCAATCCGGGCCTCGTCCGGCGGCTGGTGGCCCTCCTCTACGCGGAGAATCGGCTGGAAGAGGCGCAGAAAGCGATGGCGCTCCTCGGCGAGGACGGCATCCAGGGGCTGGAGCGGATCTCCGCCGAGGTCGAGTTGCGGGCGGGCAAGCTGGACGAGGCCGTCGCGCTGGCGGAGCAGAGCGTCGCCGGCGACACGCAAAGCCATGAGGACCTGCTCTGGCTCGGCCAGTTGCTCGCGCGGTCGGGCAAGCTCGAGCGGGCCGGCGAGGTCCTGGAGCGGGCCACCACCGTGGCCGCGGATGAGCCGGAGACCTGGCTCGCGCTCTTCAACTTCCGCGTCGCCACCGGCGGGGGCGAGGCCGCGCTCGCCCCGCTGGAACGGGCAGTGGCCCTGATGCCGGAGCCCCGGCGGCAGCTCACGCTGGCGCAGGGGTATCAGATGCTGGGCCAGCGGGAGAAGGCGGATGGCGTGTTGCAGGAGGCCGCCGGCCGCTGGCCCGACGACCTCGACGTGACCCGGGCCTTGGCGGCCGATCAGCTCTCACGGGGGCGGCGGGACGAGGCGCGGCAGCTGCTCGACAAGATTCTGAAGGCCGATGACGATGCCGCCGACGCGAAATCCTGGGCCCGCCGGACGCTGGCGGAACTGGAGGCGTCCCAGGGCTCCTACCGCGACCTCCAGCGGGCGATCGAACTGCTGCAGGCCAACCGCACCTCTGGAGAATCCCTCGCGACGGAGGATCTGAGCCTCGAGATCTCGCTCCTCGCCAACCGGCCCGAGCCGGCCAGCTGGCGGCGGGCCATCGAGCAGCTCGAGGCGCTTGCCAAGCAGAAGCCGCTCACGGCCGGGGAACGGCTGACACGGGTTCAGCTTCAGGAGAAACTCGGCGACTGGCCAGCCGCTCGCGACGAGCTCGTGGCGCTGGTGGCCACCCCCAAGGCCCCGCCGGCGTACGTCGCGCTCCTGATCGAGAAGCTGATCGCCCACGGCGAGGCCTCGACGGCCAAGATCTGGCTGCGCCGGCTGGAGAAGACGGCCCCGAACTCGCCGATCACGCTCGCGCTCGAGGCGAAGCTGGCCATCGCCGAGAACGATCGGGCCAAGGCGGTCGAGTGTGCCCGCCGGCTGATGCCCGATGGCGATGCGGCCGTGGACAAGCCAGCCCAGCTCAATGCCGTGGCCAAGCTGATGGAGGATCTCGGGTTTCCCAAGGCAGCCGACCGGCTGCTCGAGCGATATGCCGCCCTGGACGTCGCCGGCATCCAGGCGTGGGTGGAGTTTCTCGGCCGCCAGGGTCGGGTTGACGAGGCACTCGACCTGCTGGAATCCAAGTGGGATTCCTTGTCGCTCGAACGCGCGGTCGCGGTGGCGGTCCAGGTGCTCCGCTCGCAGGTCGACGAGGCCGCCGCATCCGCGGCAGCGGGTCGGATCGCTCCCTGGATCGAGAAGGCGAAGCGGCAGGATCCGGGCAGCGTGGTCGTCCGCCTGCTCGAAGCCGAGTTGCAGGCGCTCCAAGATCGCAACGCCGAGGCGGAAGGCATTTACCGCGACCTCCTGGCCGACCGGAGCCTCAAGGCCACCGAAGCGGCGATCGTGGCCAACAACCTCGCCTTTCACCTGGCCAAACCGGACTCGGCCGCGGAGGCCAGGAAGCTGATCGACACCGCCATCGATCAGCTCGGACCGTTGCCCGATCTGCTCGACACCCGCGGCCTCGTCCGGCTCGCCCAGGGCGACCACGCGGGCGGTGCGGCCGACCTTCGCGAAGCGATCCTCGATCCCTCGGCCACGAAGTATCTGCACCTGGCCTCCGCCGAGCTGGCGGCCGGCAACACGGAAGCAGCCCGAGCGGCGCTGGCCTCGGCCCGGGCGGCGAAACTGGCGGCGGCGCGCCTGACCCGGGAGGACGCCGCCCGACTCGAGACCCTGGAGCGGGAACTCGGCGCGGAGGCCGCGCCGGCGGCTGGGGCCGGGAGCTGACGGGACACCGCTCAGCCCTGCAGCATCCGCGACCTGGCCAAGGCCTCTTCAGCCTCCTGGATCAGGCCGGCCCGCATGCAAGCCACCGAGAGCGCGGTGTAACTGAAGGGATCACGGGGCTCGAGTTCACAGGCCCGCCGGGCATGCCGCACGGCGTCGGCGTGCCGCTCCAGTCTGGTGCACCAAGCGCCGAGCGCGGAGTGGCCGAGGGCAAAATCCGGCTCCTCCGCCACGAGCGCCTCGAGGGCAGCGACGGCCCCGGCCAGATCGCCGTCGTCCTTGATCTTTTCCGCGGCCGCGTATCGCTCCTGTCTCGTCATCCGAAATCCTCGTTGCGCCGGCGCCCTGGCCCGCCGCCGGCTTCAGGCCCGCGGCAGCTCGGGAACGCTCCTCCAGATCATACTCCGGGCGGCTTGGATGGGGAGCGACCGCCAGCGGACCGGGGCGGGCGGGCGAGACGGGCAGGCCGCGGGGAGTGGCCCGCCCGGAGAGATGGGGCAAGATCGAACCCGGTGGTGAAACTGGCATTGAATCCGGGCCACCGCGGTGCCGATAACCCTCGTCACCTTGTCTGGTGACGCCCGTTCGACCCGCTTGAAAGGTCTCCCGTGAGCATCCATCCGCTGGCCGTGGTGAGTCCCGGGGCCCGGCTCGGGGTGGACGTCACCGTCGGCCCGTTCGCGGTCATCGAGGACGGCGCCGAGGTCGGGGATTTCTGCAAGCTCGCCAGCGGCGCGGTGATCAAAGCCGGGGTCAAAGCCGGCTGCCACAACGAGTTCGGCGAGCATGCCGTGATCGGCGGCGTGCCGCAGCATGTCGCCCGACCCGCGGCCATCGGCCGGGTCGTGATCGGAGATCACAACGTGTTTCGCGAGCACGTGACCGTGCATCGGGCCATGAAGCCCGAGGCCGTGACCACCGTGGGCGATCGCAACTACGTGATGGCCGGAACCCATTTCGGCCACGACGTGACGATCGGCAACAACTGCATCTTCGCCAACGCGGCCCTGCTGGGCGGACACGTCACCGTCGAGGATCGGGCGTTCCTCTCGGGAGCCGTGGCGGTCCACCAGTTTTGCCGCATCGGCCGGCTGGCCATGGTCGGCGGCCACGCCCGCGTGGTGCAGGACGTGCCCCCTTACATGCTGCTGGATGGCCAAAGCTCCTGCGTGGTCGGGCTCAACATCGTGGGCCTGCGACGCAGCGGCCATTCGGCCGACGACATCGCCGAACTCAAGGCGGCGTATCGGGCCATCTACCGCCGGGGCCTGCCCTGGCAGGAAGTGCTCGAGGCGCTGCGACTGGAGTTTGCCGGGGAGTCGGTGGCCCACCTCCGGGGCTTTCTGGGCACCGGCTCCCGAGGCTTCTCCCAGGAACGTCGGGCGCCCCCGACCCCCACGCTTCGGCTGCGGGTGCCCGAGGAAGAAACCCCCGCCGTGCGGGCCAAGGCGGGCTGACGACCGGGGCGGTCAATCGCCTTCGTCGAGCAACCCGTACCGCTGGAGCTTCCGCCGCAGCACCGAGCGGTCGATGCCCAGCAGTTTGGCGGCCAGCGACTTGTTGTGGACCGCGGCGGCGAGCGTCCGCTCGAGGTGCACCCGCTCGACATCGGCAAGCGTCGGCCAATTGTCGCCGGCCTTGGCCGGCTCGTCGTTCCCGGCGGCGGGCTCGAGCTTCGGCTCGACGCGAAAGACCCCGGGCAGAGGCGTGGTCGTCACGACACCACGGCCGGCGGCCGCCGCCATCTGGCCGAGCGGACCCCGCTGAGCCCGCGGCTCGTCATCCGGCGCAATCAGCCCGCTGAGCGCATCGGGCTCGATTCGGTCGCCGGAGGAAAACATCACGGCCCGCTCGAGCACGTTCTCCAGTTCGCGGACGTTCCCTGGCCAGGGGTACTGCCGAAGCACGTCGATCGCTTCCTGCGAGAGCGAGCACATCGGCATCCCGTGCCGCGACGCCAACTGAGCGAGGTAGCGGTGGGCGAGGACCGGCACGTCTTCGGGCCGTTCCCGCAGTGGCAGGGTGCGGATCGCCACCACGTTGAGCCGGTAGAAGAGGTCCTCGCGAAACCGGCCCTCGTTGACCTCGACGCCGAGATCACGGTTCGTGGCCGCCAAGACGCGGACGTTGACCGGCAGTTCCTCGTGGCTGCCCACGGGCACGACGACCCGTTGCTGCAGCACCCGCAACAGTTTGGCCTGGAGTTCCAACTCCATCTCCCCGATCTCGTCGAGGAAGATGGTGCCGTCGTCGGCGGCCCGAAAACAGCCGAGCGTCGACGACGTGGCCCCGGTGAAGGAGCCCTTGACGTGGCCGAACATGTGGCT